>JBCDIS010000003.1:0-103070 GCA_038748685.1 Acidobacteriota bacterium
ATGGCCGGCCCGACCCTGGGGCGCACCCGCCAGCGGCCCCGGTCTTTCGCGGCGGTGAAGAGTGGCGGCGCCGCCTCCGGAGGCTGCGCCCGGATCTCCAGGGGAGCGGCGGAACGGGCACGCCAGGGTCCCACGGCGACGCTCAGGTGCCGCCGCGCCGTCCGGCCGCCGCCCACCGCGGGCACCCGGACCCGCAGCCGCCGGTCGGACGCCTCCAGAACCTCCGCCGGGGCGTTCCCCACCCGCACCTCCACCTCCCCTTCGCCGCCGAAGCGGCGTCCGAGGACCGTCACCTCCTCCCCCACCTCCGCCGAAGGGGGCTCCACCGCGTCGATCCGCGGGGTCACCACGTAGCCGAGGGTGGCGCGGAATACCTCGACCCCCGCCGTGCGGGCCACCAGCGGCATGTCGTAGCGTCCGGGACGATCGAAGCGCCCCCCGATATCGAGGTCGTCCCCTTCGAACACGGGGATATCCGCCGACACCCGCCCCGGTACGATCTGCGCCGGCAGATCGAAGCCGCCGAGGGTCAACTCCACCTGGGAGCCGCCGCGGATGTCGGGGCTGTCCAAGGCAAGGTTTACCCCGCCGGCGACCTCCGGCGGCGACAGGTGGACCCAGCGCCAGCCCACCGCGGTGGGGGTCGCGGCGTGCAGCCCCCAGGCCATGGCGGACACCAGGGACAGGGCCAAGATGGCCCCCGCCCAGGCGAAGGGATTGCGCACCAGGGCCGCCGCCACGCCGGGGGTCGGCACCGGTTCCGGGTTCTCCCCGGCGGCCGGCCGGTCGGAGGACGGGGCCCCTTCCGGTTCGGCCCCGGGGGCTGATTCAGGTACGGGGTCGGCGACGGGTTCGACTCCATCGTCTTCCGAAACCGACGCCGCGGAACCCTTCCCCCTAGCCCCCAGCAGCCCCAGCTCCCGGAGCAGACCCATGGCCGGATCCTCCAGCCGCAGGACGTGCCCTTCGGCTCCGCTCTGGCCCAGATGGAGGGTGTCGCCGTCGACGAGGCGCCGGCGGCCTTCGATCCGCTCGCCGTGGAGCCAGGTGCCGTGGACCGTACCCAGGTCCTCCACATAGACCTCGCCGCCGTCGTTCCAAAGGCGGGCGTGGGTGCGGGAGACGGTGGGATGGGACAGCCGAAGATCGCACTCCGGCGTCCGGCCGAGGATCAGCTGGAGACCTTCCGGAAGCTCCCGCCGCAGCACCAGGACGCCCCCGCGGTGGAGGCCCACCCGCGGTGACGGCGCGCCCCCGAGACTCGGCGGCGACAGCGAATCGTCGGACTGTGGGGTGCTTGGCCCCGGCTGGGGAAGGGCTTGGGCGTGGGCGTGGGCGGTGGTCATGGTGCGCTCCTCGGGGTCACAGGGTCAGGACCAGAACGGCCATCGCCAGGGCGAAGAGGACCAGCGCCCCTCCGGCGCCCTGGAGGATGCGGGTCCAGTCGACGGGGGGCTTCGCCGGCACCGGCGACGGCGCGGGGCCGATCAGCGACGATTCGAAGCTTCCGGGGCGGCCCGGGGCGTCCCCACCCCGGCGGTGGGAGCCCAGGCCGCCCCGGCGCCGGGGCACCGCCTCTTCGTCGAGGCGAACGGCCGCGGTGTCCTGGCGGGCCAGGCCGGTCTGCAGCTGCCACATCAGGGCCGTCGGCTGGGCGCCGGCCGGGTTGCCTGACGGTTCGCCGACCGACTCCGACGGCGCGGTCCGCAGGGAGACCTCCACCTCCCCCAGGCGCAGCCCGTCGTGTTCCGCCAGCCGGTGGTGAACCCCGGGTTCGAGGGGCTCTCCGTCCGCCGCCGCCCATGTCTCCGAAAGCGCCTCCACGTAGAGCCGCCCCTCCGTCGACCGCAGGTCCAGGTGGTGCTCCGCAACGGAGGGGTGGTCGATCCGAAGGCCGCAGTCGGCCCCCCGACCGAGACGCACGGCCTCGCCGGTGGCGTCGAACACTTCGAAACGACCGTCGGGATAGAGGACTTCGGCGCGAAAGAGGACTGGGGGCATGGTGGATCTCCGGGTCGGGGGTTGGCTGGGGGCTGGGGTCAGGACGCCATGGCGACGCCGCCGGCGCCGGACTCGGGGTTCGCCAGCTCGGGGGGCGGCTCGATGCGGCCCACCGGCTGGATCTGGAGCTCCGACGGCAGCTCCTGGAACGACAGGACGGTGACGCCGGGGAGCTCGAAATCGAGCAGGCGCTTGACGAAGTAGCGCACCTCGCTCTGGGTCAGCACCACGGGCTTGACCCCCGCCGGCAGGTGCCCGAGGGCGCCGCGGAAGGCGTCGAGCACGGCGCGGCTGGTGGCGGGGTCGAGGGAGAGGGTGCTGCCGGAGGCGGTGGTCTCGATGCCGCGGTAGATCAGCTCCTCGATCCTCGGATCCAGCAGGTGGACCGCCAGGGTGCTCTGGCCGCCGGTGTGCTGGAAGGCGATGTAGTGCTTGAGCCCCTTGCGCACGTGTTCGGTGAGGTACACCGGATCGCTCTCGAAGGGCGCCCACTGGGCCAGGGTCTCGAGGATCAGCTGCATGTTCTTGATCGACAGCCCCTCCCGCAGAAGCCGCCGCAGCACGTCGGTCAGCCGCTGGACGGAGAGCTGCTTGGGCACCACGCTCTCCACCAGCGCCTCGAAGCCCTGGGCCGACAGCTGGTCGAGGACGTTCTGGACGTCCTGGATCCCCAGCAGCTCGTCGACGTGCCCCTTCAGCACCTCCGCCACGTGGACCGCCATGTACTCGTCCGCGTCCATGGGGGCCCCCATGCCGGGCGGCAGGGCCGCAGCGGCCTCGGCGTCGACCCAGAGGCCCTGGCCCTCGCCGGCGGGGAGGGGGGCGGCGACCCCTTCGATCCCCATCAACGACACCTGCTGGAGGTGCTCCCGCAGGAACACCCGACCGCGGTAGGCCCTGCCCACCGCCGCCGGGACCTCGTTCACGTGGACCACGTAGCTGTCCGCCTCCAGGTAGGCGGCGTCCCCCCGCACCTTGACGCCGGGGAACACCACGCCGAGCTCCTGGAACAGCCAATCCCGCATCTGCGGCAGCAGCTCCTGGACGAAGCGGGACCCCTCCGCCGTGACGTCCACCAGGGGCGTCACCGCCGGGCTGGTTTCGAGCATCACCGGCACCGCCAGGGGCAGGCGGGGGGCCTCGTCGCCGCCGTCCCCGTCCCCCATCACCTCCGCCTTCACCGCCTCCTTCTCCTTCTGCTGCTGGGTGCGGGTGAGGCCCCAGGCGGTCCCCACGGTCAGGGCCGACAGGGCGAGGAAGGGCACCAGGGGCAGACCGGGGATGAGGCCGAGGGCCGCCAGCATGCAGCCGGCGATGGCGATGGCCTTGGGCTGGGCCAGGATCTGGGTGCCGATCTCCTCGCCTAGGGAGACGGGCCGGCCGTCGGCGCGGGTGGCCGCCGCCACCCGGGTGGTGAGGATGCCGGCGGAGGTGGCGATGATCAGGGACGGGATCTGCGAGATCAGGCCGTCGCCGATGGTCAGGAGGGTGTAGGTCTTGACCGCCGCCCCCACCTCGTAGCCGCGGACGGCGACGCCGATGGCGAGGCCGGCGGCGACGTTGATCACCGAGACGATGATGCTGGCGATGGCGTCACCCTTGACGAATTTCATCGCCCCGTCCATGGCGCCGTAGAACTGGGATTCCCGGCCCAGGTACTCCCGGCGGGAGCGGGCCTCGTCGGCGTCGATGAGTCCCGCCCGCAGGTCGGCGTCGATGGACATCTGCTTGCCCGGCAGGGCGTCGAGGGTGAAACGGGCCGCCACCTCCGACACCCGCTCCGAGCCCTTGGCGATGACGATGAACTGGATCAGCGTCAGGATCAGGAAGATGACGAAGCCGACGACGAAATCCCCCTGCACCACGAAGTTCCCGAAGCTCTGGATCATGTCGCCGGCGTAGCCGTAGAGCAGGATCAGCCGGGTCGACGACACGTTCAGGGAGAGGCGGAAGAGGGTGGTCACCAGCAGCAGGGTCGGGAACGACGCCAGCGCCAGGGCGTTCGGCACGTAGAGGGTGATCATCAGCAACGTCACCGCCAGGGTGATGTTGGTGGCCAGGAAGAGGTCCAGCAGGAAGGGGGGAAGGGGCACGATCATGATGCCGATGACGGCGATCACCACCAGCGCCAGACCGACGTCGCTGTAGCGGGTGAGCACCGTCGACAGGTTCCCCGCCATCAGCTCCCCCCGCAGTCGGCGGAGGCTCTCCGCGATGCCCGTCATCGGCCCGCCTCCCCGTCCCGCAGCCGCCACACGAAGAGCAGCACCTCCGCCACCGCTTCGTAGAGCTCCGCCGGCACCTGGTCCCCCCGCTCCACCTCCACCAAGGCCCGGGCGAGGGGGACGTTGCGCACCACCGGCACCCGGTGGCGCTTGGCCAGCTCCTTGATCTGCCGCGCCAGCCCCTCCCGCCCCTTGGCCACCACCCGCGGCGCCGAGTCGCCCCCCTGCTCGTACTCCACCGCCACCGCCACGTGGGTGGGATTGACCACCACCGCCGCCGACCCCTTCACCGCCTGGCCGACGTCGTGGAGCATCTCCTGGTGGATCGCCTTGCGCTGCCCCTTGACCTCCGGATCCCCCTCCGAGTTCTTGTACTCCTGCTTGACGTCGTCCTTCGACATCCGCAGCCCCTTCTTCCACTGCCAGCGCTGGAAGAGGAAGTCTCCGAGGGCGAGGACCGCCGAAATGCCCGCCACCACCCACAGGAAGGGCCGCAGGATCGACGGCGTCACCGCCGCCACCGCCGTCGGCCCGGCGAGGGGCAGACGCAGCAGCTCCGGCAGCCGCGCCCGCACCGCCAGGTAGCCGACCCCGAGGACCGCGCCGATCTTGATCATGCTCTTCGCCACCTCCACCAGGCCCTTGGCGCCGAACCACTGTTTCAGCTTGGACAGCGGGTTCAGCTTCTTGAGGTCCGGCTTCATCGGTTCGGCGGAGATCGCCAAGCCCACCTGGCCGAAGCCCGCCCCCAGACCCGCCAGCGCCGCCGCCGCCAGCAGCGGCGCCACCGCCAAGAGCACGTCCTCCTGGGCACGGGCGAGGAAGCCGGGGGTCACCTCCAGCAGCGCGTCCCCCCGGGCCACCGAGGTCACCGCGTCCCGCCACAGGCCGGTGAAGGCGGAGGCGGTCCGCCCCGCCACGACGCCGATGAGGGCCACGCCGACCACATAGACGGCGACGCTCGATAGGTCCCGGCTCTGGGCCACGTTGCCCTTCTCGCGGGCCTCTTCGAGCTTCTTCGGGGTGGGTTCTTCGGTTTTCTCGGCCATGGCTCCGGCTCAGAGGGTCCGCGGGTGGATGGAGGGGGAAGACGGCAGGACGGCGTCCGGCGCCAGCCGCGAGGTCGTGTCGGCGAGCCAGCGGTGGTGGTCGCGGAACAGATCCCCCGACGCGGCGAGCACCACGTAGAGGCCGAGGGCCGCCACCAGGGCCCCCACCGACGATTTGAGGGACATGGAGAGGAAGAAGACGTTGAGCTGGGGGGCGAAACGGTTGGCGACGCCGAGCATCACGTCCATGGCGATCAGCACCACCAGCGCCGGCGCCACCAGCCGCACCGCCACCGACAGCAGTCCCCCGGTGGCGGCGATGAACGAGGTCGCCACCGACGCGCCGAGCCCCACCGACAGCCCCGGCACCAGGCGGTAGCTGTCGAACACCGCCCCCAGCAGGACCAGGTGGCCCCCCGCCGCCACGTAGAGCACGACGAAGAGCTGGAAATAGAAGTCCCCCAGCAGCGACGACTGCACCCGCTCGTGGGGAATCATCAGGTTGGCGGTGGTGGTGCCCCGCACGTTGTCGAGGAAGCGACCGGCGATGTCGGCCCCCCAGAAGATGAGGCTGGAGCCGAAACCCAGCACCAGGCCGACAAACGCCTCCTTGAGCAGCAGCGTCCAGAACCCCAGCCCGGCGGGCACGGCGACGGCCCCAGCGGCGGCCCCAGCGATGCCCGGGGCGGCCACGGTGGCCCCCAGGTGGGGCAGGGTGACGACGGCGAAGAGGGTCGCCAGGGCCATCTTCGGAGCCGCGGGCACCAGCTTGCCCCCCAGGACCGGCGACAGCACCACCACCGGCAGCCACCGCGCCAGGGCGAGGAGGAACAGCCGCAGCGCCGCCTCCGGGCCGAGGGCCGGGTCGAGCCCCAGGGCCGGCCCCAGGTCGGCGAAGAGGGGTTCGAGCCAGCCCGCCGCCGGGCCCGTGGGGTTCACAGCGCCACCCCCCGGCCGAGCCAGCCCACCCAAAGGGAAAAGTTCTGGAAGATGAGCACGGCGAAGCTGTAGATCTGGGCCGCCATCCAGTAGCCGAAGAGGTAGAGGGTGCCGAAGACCATGACGATCTTGGCGGCCATCTGCAGGGTCTGCTCCTGCACCTGGGTCAGCGCCTGGACCAGGGCCAGCACCAGCCCCACCACCAGGGCCGCCAGCACCGCCGGCCCCGACACCACGACGGTGAGCACCAGGGCCTCTTGGGCGAGTTGGATGAAGCGTCCGCCCACGGCGATCCCCTACGCCCCCGCCGGCAGGTAGCCGGCCAAGAGCCCCTGGGCGAGCAGGGACCAGCCGTCGATCATGATGAACAGCAACAGCTTGAAGGGAAGCGACACCACCACCGGCGACAGCATGTGCATGCCCATCGCCAGCAGAATGTTCGACACCACCATGTCCACCACCAGGAAGGGCAGGAAGAGCAGGAAGCCGATGGCGAACGCCTCGGTGAGCTCGCTGATGGCGAAGGCGGGCACCAGCACGAGGAGGTGATCCAGCCCCACCGAGTCCCGCCACTCCGGCGGCCCCATGGTGTGGGCCCAGCGGAGGAAGAGCTCCTTCTCCGCCGGCCCGGCGTGGCGGGCCAGGAAATCCCGCACCGGCGGCTGGGCCCGCTGGAGCCGATCCCACAGCTCGTCGAGCTCTGTGGGGGTCGCCGCGGAGGTCTTCGATGGGGAGGTCTTTGACGCGTAGACCTTTGACGCGTAGGGGGCCGCTGCGGAGCCAGCCGGCGGGCTTCCCTGGGTCGACGGAGGGTCCTGGTTCTCCCAATCGAGGAGATCCCGCACCTCCGACGCCACCGGCGCCATCACGTACACCGTCAGGATCACCGCCAGCCCCATGATCACCGGGTTGGGGGGGATCTGCTGCGTCCCCATGGCGTTGCGGAGGATCGACAGGACGACGGCGAACTTGAGGAAGGAGGTGGTCATCATGAGCAGGAAGGGCAGGAGGGACAGGGCCCCTAGGAGCAGCACCATGGACATCGGGCTCCCCCCGAGGCCGGCGGCGAGGTCCCCACCGCCAGCGGAACCGGCGGGACCGGCAACCGCTGCCGACACGAGGGCTGGGAGCAAGAGCGTCACGGCGCCGCCTCCGCGGGGGCTTCGGCCTCCGTCTTCGCCGCGGGCCAGGCGTCCAGGAAGCACGACGACCCGCCCCCGAGCACCATCAACACCTCCCGCCGGCCGGTGGGCCGATCGACCTCCACCAGGGCCATGCGGTGGTCGCGGCCGAGGGCCTGCATCTCCACCAGCCGCAGGCGGCGCTCCCTCCGGCCGGCTCCGAGTGGGCCCGACAGGCCGCTCAGGCGCGGCAGCAGCCAGCGCAGGCTCACCAGCGCCAAAGCCAGCACCACCGCCAGGGCCAGGAGGACCCGCAGCAGCAGCCAGACCTCTGGGCCGGTGCCGGGCATCAGGAAGCCGCCCCCCAGGACTCCACCACCACCGCCAGGCGGCCGTCCACCACCACCACCCGGCCGCGGCCGAGGAGCCGATCGCCCCCCCGCTGGCGCAGCACCAGGCGGATGGGGTCGTCCGGACCGCGATCGAGCCGGATCGTCTCCCCCTCCCTCCAGGTCCGCAGCTCGCCGATCGGCACGTGGAGGCGTTCGAGCTCGAAACCGAGGGTCACCTCCACCCCGTCGCCGATCGCTGCCTCGGACGCCTGTACGACGCTCGTTTCAATTCCGGTCGGTTCCGTTCCGGTGGTTTCGGTCCGTGGGGATTCCATGCTGTCTCCTTCCATGAGCTCCGGGGCTTCGGGGGCCCAGGGCGATGCAATGTCGAGGACCAGGGCGTCGCCGTCCCGCTGGAGCACGGCCGACGCCCGCCGGGGGCCCGCCGCGACGGCGATCCGAAGCCCCACGGCGTCGTTCCCAGGAGGCGCTTCCGGGGCTTCGGGAAGCCCCTCCGCCGATGGGGCGGGCCAGGTCCCCGAAGGCCAGCGGTCCGGCAGGATCGCGTCGCCGGGGGCCAGGGCGTCGAGATCCGTCGCGGCGAGACGGGTATGACCGAGGTCCACCGCGACCGGGATCTCCAGGTCGTCCAGGCCTGGGGGCCCGGGGGACGCGGCGTCTTCCCGCCACACCACCGCCGTCTCGGCGTCGATTCCGCCGAGGGCTGTGTCGACCCGGGCCATGGCCCAAGTGCCGGAACGGGGACCAGACCGGGGAGGGTCGTCGAGCTCCAGCAGCTGCTCCGCCTGGGGGGCTGCGAAGGGACCCGCCACCCGGCTGTCAACGCCGGTCAGCTCGGTGACCCGCCGGGCGACCTCGGAAGCCAGAAAGGCGAGGAGGGATCGATCGACCCCGTCGGGCCGCCCCCCGGATCGCCCGTCGCTCCCCTTCTCCGCCGGATCGTCGAGGCCGAAGACCTCCGCCGCCAGGTCAAGCCACGCCGCCGGCACCGCAACCACCCCACGCCAGTCCCCAGAGGTGATCTGGAGCCAGTCGCACCCGGGGGCCAGGGCCCCGAGGGGTTCCGCACCCAGCCAGGGGGCTACCCCGGAGACTCGGACCGAAGCCTTGGCCGTCTCCACCTCGCCGCCGAGGGCCCCCACCAGCAGCCGGTAGGGGGGCAAGTCCAGCACGGCGCCGGCGGGGAGGGGCCGCAGCCGATCGCTGTCCACCGGCGCTCCGTCCAGTGACAACCCCGGCGCCAGCGCCAGCAGGGTGGCGCCCCGGGGGGTCAGCCGCACCTCGCACTGGCGGGCCGCCACGGCGGGGGACGGCAGGCGCACGTCGCAGCCGGGGTCGCGGCCGAAGACCGTCCGCGGGCGGACGAGGGTCAGGGCCCGGCGCTCGCCGTCGGGGTGGACCAGCACCGAACCGAGCCGCGGCCGCGGGCTGTGCTCGATGGGGAAGACCTCCCCCAGGGCCTGGGCGAGCCGGGCCGGCAGGTCAGCGGGCAGGGCCGCCAGTCGGCGACGGAGCCGGCGGGAGAAAACCCGCAGGCGGAGGGCGTCTTCGGAGGCGCTGGGGAGGGCCGAGGACCAGGGGACAGAGGGACGACCTTCGGCGGAGATGTCCCCCAGACGACGCCATCGGCGGGGGGCCGGCAGGGGTGGGGCGACCAGGGGAGCGGTCATCGGCCGTCCTCCTCGTCTTGGCGCTCCTGTTCGTCGCGGCCCCGGTCGCCGCCCTGTCGTCGATGGTCGCCGGTCTCGGCACCGGCCGCCGACTCAGGGGTTCGGGCGGTCTGACCCTGGAGGGCCTGGGCCGCCCGACGTCCGGCCTCGACGCCCGCCGGTTCCAGCGAGGCCAGCTCCAGCGAAGCCACCCCCAGTCCCCGGGAGGCGAGCCGGGTCCGCAGGTCGTCGAGGCCGGCGGAGGCCAGCTCCCGGGCCCGGGCGCCTTCGAGGTCGAGACGCACTTCGAGGCCAGAGCCGCCCCGGGTCACGGTGACCCGGCCGGCTCCGAGGGGCCCCAGGTCGAGGTCGACACCGAGGCGCGGAGCTCCGCTCACCCGGGCCACCTCGGCGCTCCGCGCCACCTCGTCGGCGAGACGGGTCACAAGGGACGCCGCGCCCGGCGCCGACGGAGCTTCGGCGCCCCCGGCACCGGACGGCGCCACGGCCTGGGGATCCAGGGCCGCGGGCTGGCCCTGGGGGTTCCCCGCCAGACCGGCGAGCCGCAGGGATGTCTCCAGGTCGTCCCCCCGCGGGCGGCGGTTCAACCGGCCCCGCGGGGGCGCCTCGCCGGCCCCCCCGCCGCGGCGTTCGGCGCGGTCGAGGGTGCGGCCGAAGGCCTCGCCTTCGGGGCGCTCGTCGGGACGGCGGTGGGAGATCCCCTGGACCGACGCGGCGGACGGGCGGGACGGGGAATCGAGGGGGGTCATCGCATCAACCTCCGGCTCCGCGGGCGCGCCGGCCGGCGACGAACCGACTGGCGGCGATCTCGTCGAGGGCTTTGTCTTCCCGTCGACGGGCTTCGGCGTCCAGACGGCGCTGCCAGCGCTCCCGGTGTTTTTCGATGGCGGTGAGCTGCTGGGCCGCCTCGGCGAGGTGGGCCCGCCCCTGGCGGAGGGCTTCGTCGGCGGCCGCCGACGCCCCTCGGCGACGCTCCAGCTCGGCGAGGTGTTCCTCTATCCGACGATCCAGCACGCCGAGCCCCCGCCGACGCCGGTCGACGGCCCCCACGTCCAGAACGCCGCTCCGGGTCGACGGTGCGTAGAGCTCCCGCCGCGCGGTCTCGAGATCCCCCCGCGCGGCCTCCACCGCGGAGACCGCCTCGGCGACCGCCCCCCCGGCGACCCGGGCCTCCTCCCGAAGACGGCCGAGGGACTCCTGGGCTTCGTCCCGACGCCGGCGCCGAAGGTCCTCCACCGCGGCCAGGGGATAGGCGGAGCGGGTCACGGCGCAGCCCCGGCCAAGGCGAGGAGGGCCCCGCGGGTGGTGTCGAAATCGCTCTCCTCGTGGAGACCCTGACGCAGGAAGGCCTCCACCTCGTCGATGCGGGCGATGGCCTCGTCCACCTGGGGGTCGCTGCCGTGCTCGTAGGCCCCCAGGAGGAGCAGATCCCGGTTCTTTTCGTAGGCCGCCAGCAGGCGGCGCAGGTCGAGGGCGGCGCGGAGGTGATCCCCGTCGGCGACGGCGTTCATCACCCGGCTGGCGCTGGCCAGCACGTCGATGGCGGGGTAGTGGCCCCGGGCCGCCAGCTCCCGGGTGAGGATGATGTGACCGTCGAGGATCGAACGCACCTCGTCCGCCACCGGCTCGCTCATGTCGTCCCCCTCCACCAAAACGGTGTAGAGGGCGGTGATGGAGCCGTCTTCGGAGTTGCCGGTGCGCTCCAGGAGCTTCGGCAGGGTGGCGAAGACCGACGGCGGGAAGCCGGCGCGGGCCGGCGGCTCACCGATGGCCAGCCCCACCTCCCGCTGGGCCCGGGCGAAGCGGGTCACCGAATCCATCATCAGCAGCACCCGCTGGCCCTGGTCCCGGAAGTACTCGGCCATAGCGGTGGCGACGTAGGCCGCCTTGAGGCGGACCAGGGACGGCTTGTCGGAGGTGGCCACCACCAGCACGGAGCGGGCCATGCCCTCCTCCCCGAGGCTCTCGTCGACAAAGTCGAGCACCTCCCGGCCCCGCTCGCCGATGAGGGCGATGATGTTGACGTCGGCCTCGGTGTTGCGGGCCAGCATGCCCATGAGGGTGGATTTGCCGCCGCCGGCGGCGGCGAAGATCCCCAGCCGCTGCCCTTCGCCGACGGTGAGCACGCCGTCGATGGCGCGGATGCCGCAGCCGAAGGGCTCCACCACCCTCCGCCGGCGCATCGGGTCCGGCGGCGGCGCGGTGACGGGGTAGCCGAGGCCGCCGGGCACGGGGCCACGGCCGTCGAGGGGCTCCCCGAGACCGTCCAGCACCCGCCCCAGGAGGCCCTCCCCCACGGGCACCGTCATCACGCCTCCGGTGGGGCGGACCTCGCTATCGGGGCCGATGCCCTCAACCTCGCCGAGGGCCATAAGGAAGACGTGGCGGTCCTGGAAGCCCACCACCTCCGCCCGCACCGGCGTGTCCCGCAGGGGGGTGTGGAGGTGGCACAGCTCGCCGATGCGAACCCCCGGGACCCGGGCCTTGATCACCAGGCCCGTCACTTCGGTGACCCGCCCGCGGACCGTCATGGGGTTGGCGTCATCCACCAAATCGAGCAGCGGCTCCAGATCGAGGGGGGCGCCGTGGGTGTCCAGCTTCGGGGCGTTCGGGCCGGTCATCGGGAGGCCCTCCGCAGCAGCCGTTCGAGGGCCCGGAGCTGCTGCAATACGCCGGCGTCGAGGCTGCCGAGCTCGCTCTCGAGGATGCAGCCGTCTTCGTCGATGCCGTCGTCCGCCACGATGTCGAGACGGCTCCAGCGGGGCTCCCGCTCCAGCAGCCTCCGGCGTCGCTCCACCAGGGACGGGGCCTTGGTGGGATGGATCCGGACGGTCACGGCGCCGCCCCCTTGGAGGGCACCCAGGGCCTCCTCCACCACCGGCACCAGGGCGGCGGGATCCGCCGCCAGCCGCTGCCGGAGGATCTTCTCCGCCACCTTCGTCGCCAGCTCCACCGCCCGCGGCCGGGCCTCGTCGAGGACCCGGGCTCGGGCCTCCGCGAGCTCCGTCAGGCCGTCCTCGAAGCGGGCGAGGCCTTCGGCGAAGCCCTGGTCCCGGGCTTCCGCCACCAGGTCCCGGGCGCGGGCTTCGGCGTCCGCCACGATGCCGTGGGCCCGGGCTTCGGCCCCTTCGAGGAGGCGGCGGGCTTCGCCGTGGGCCAGCAGAACCCGCCGGTCGATGACCTTGGCCTGGCGCGGCCCGGGGGCGGGCGCGGCCTTGGGGGGGCCGTCCCCCGTGGGTAGGGCCGCCTTGAGGATCTTGCTCACGCCGCCACCTCCCGGCGAAGCGCATCGAGGTTCGGGGGCGTCACGTTGCCGGCGTCCACCAGGGCGGCGAAGTCGTTCCCGAGGTCGGCGTCCCCCGCCACGGGACCCGGGCCGGACTCCAGGCAAAGCTCGGCGAAGAGACGGCGGCCGATAGGACGCGGCCAGCGGTAGCCGAGGCGGATGGCGTCTTCCATCGCCGGCCCGTCGTCCTTGCCGTCGTCACCGTCACCGCGGTTCCGGATGCTGGCCGCCAGCTCCGCTAGACCCAGGCCGAGGGGCACGTCCAGGGGATCCGCGCCAAAGGCTCGATCGTGGGCCTTCACCCAAAGGTCGAGGGCATCATCGTCGAGGGCATCACCGTCGAGGGCTTCGCCGTCCACCGCCTCGGCCTCCGCATTCTGGGCGAGGGCGGCGAGGGCAGCGCGCTCCGCCGCGGCGAGCCCGAAAACCCCCTCCGCCAGCCTCCGGGGTCGATGCTCGGCGAGCCACGGCGCAAGGCGGGCCAAGGGCCGCAGGCCGTGGCGGCGGACCACGGCGAGGCTATGGTCGGGGGCGAGGGCCCAGAGGAAGGTCCGCGGGGCGGTAGCGTCGAGGCGCCAGGGGAACGGGGCTGGGAAAGGAAGGCTCGCGTCCAGCCGCCGCCGCCACCAGGCTTCGACCCAGCTCGGCGCGGCGAGTCCAGGTGGGTCGTCGACCGATGCCGACCCCATCGCGGCTTGCAACCGTCGCCGCAGGACCGGCCCCGACGGCAGGGCCCTCTCCACCCAGGTCGGATGGACGAAGCGACGCCGGGACGAGGCCCCGTAGCGGCGTACCGCCGTGACGAACCGGCGACGGCCCTCGGCGTCGAGGGTCGCCAGGCCTTCGAAGATCTCCGGCGGCACGCCCCCCGTGTCCGCGGCCCCGTCGGCCGACCCGGAGGGGCCGGGGTGCCAGCGACGGCAAAGAGCGTCGAAGAGCACCCTCCACGCTCCTCTACCAGGGGACGGAGGTGCCTCCGCTAGGAGGTCGCGGACGGTCACGGGCCCGCCTCCACGCCGCCCGCCGGCAGCACCCGCACCGGGCGGGGATCACCCTCCGGCGTCGGCGTCGCCCGGGCGGCGAGCCTCAGGCGATGGATCTGCTGGCCCTGCCAGAGGAGTAGGGCCCCCAGCAGGCCGACCACGAACGTCAACGCAAAGGCCCCGATCTTGAGCCGGCCGAGGGTCGCCCGCTCGAACACCAGGGGGCCGACGCTGACCCATTCGAGTCCCGCGGAAGTCCCGGGTACCGACGCGGTCACCGACGCCCCGGTCTGCACCACGGACACGGAGTCCGGATCGAGATCGCCGACGGCGTGGGCGACGATGGAGCGCACCTGGTCCGCCGCCAGGGGTTCGAGGCCCCCCGGCGTCGCCTGGGTTTCCAGCACCACCGACGCCTTCGGCCGCCCGAGGGGCCTGCCGGTGAGATCCCGCTCCGGCAGCACCAGGTGGACCCTGGCGTCGATCACGCCGTCCACCGCTTCGAGGGTGTGGGCGATCTCCCCCTGGAGGGCCTCGACGAACAGGGCCCGCTCTTCGAGGGGGGTGACCACCAGCTTGCTCTGGCCGAAAACGTCCTGGAAGCGCCGCTCACCGCGGTGGGGCAGCTTGTACTCCGCCAAGATCGACCAGGCCCGGGCGGTGGACGCCTCGGGGACCGACACGATCCAGGTGTTGGTCTCGGGATCGTCCAGCTCCTTGGTGGCGGCGAGGCCGTGGCGCTGGAGCACCGCCAGGACCGAGTTGGCCTCGGTTTCCGGCAGGTCATGGAGCACGGCGACGTCGCCGCAGCCCCCCAGCAACAGGGCCAGGAGCCCCAGCACGGCAATCCGCCGGAGGGCGGCGAACCGCCGCAGGGCGGAGGACGGCTCCAGATGGCGTCGGCGGCCCATGGTCTCAGACCTGCTGCTGCATGAGGGTCTTGGCGCCGGACACCACTTCCCCCATGACCTTGGTGGCGGTTTCGAGTCTGCGCATGATCTGATGCATCTCTGCCTGGAGGCCGAGCATGCGGTGGGCCGACATGGGGCTGCCGGAGTCCAGCTCGCCGAGGATCTCGGTGAGCCGGACATGGCCCGCCTCCACCTGCCGCAGCATCTGCTCCGCTCCTCCGACACCGTCGGAGGGGCCCTCGGAGGGACCCTCGGCGGGGCCAGCACCCAGCACGCCGGACGCCCGGTTCGCTCCGTCCGCCGGGCTCAGGGCCGTCCCCTCCGAGGACTCGGCGGCCTGGAGGGCCGAACGAAAGGCCTCCGCCTGTTTCGGCGCCTCGGCCGCCAGGTGCTGGGCCCGCTCGAGGAGCGCTCCCCCCATCCCCTGGGCCGCGCCGCCGGAGGCGCCGATGCCGTTCACCGTCATCAGCCCGCGTCCGTCCGCTGGAACAGCCCGGATCCGAGACCCGCCGAGAGCTCGGCGGCGAAGCGTACGGCCGCCGCGTTTCGGTCCGCCCCCTGCACCTCCGCCAAGAGGCCCTCCGCCTCCCGCCAGCGGCGCTGGGCCACCAGGCTCTCCGCCAGAAAGGCGCGGGCGATATCGTGTTCCGGGTCGGCCGTCAGGAGCCGCCGGTACCTCGCTTCGGCGCCGGTGTAGCGACCCTCGGCGAAGTCCAGGAGGCCCCCCAGCAGGTCGACCCGCGGGTCCCTGGAGCCGAGGGCGGCGAGGGCCCCCAGGGTGGACCGGGCCTCGCCGCGGCGGCCTTCGGATATCAGCAGCTGGGTCAGCTCCGCCAGCAGGTCCGGGGCGTCGGCGAGGGCATCTGGGGCGGATTTGGCAACTTGGGGCATGGAGCTCTCCTCTCACCTCACGTCATTTCAGGTTGCGGATCGCCGCCATGGCGGAGTCGTGTCTCGCCTTGAGGATGTTGGACACGGTCTGGAAGTAGCGGCTCTCCGCCTGGATCTCTTTCTGCAGCTCCAGGTAGAAGCGGGTCTCGGAACGACCAGAGGCGGTCTCCTTGCCGAGCCGCTCGGTCAGCGCGGAGAAGCCTCCGCCGTCGCCGATTCCCGTGCCGCTGGATCCGCCGGTGGGCATGCCGGCGCTGGGGCCTTGGGGTCCGTCCAATCGCATCGAATGGGTCTCCTCGGTGTCAGCGGTCCGCCGTCGCGGTTCGGGCCAAATCCGCCAGGGCGTCGGCGGCTGTGGCCAGCCCCCCCCGCAGGCCGCGGGGGGGAGCGGGTCGGTTCCCCGGTCCGGCGGACGGCGCCGGCAACCGGCGGAGCTCCCCGAGCTTCGCGGCGAGCTCGGCGGGGGGCAGGCTCAGCCAGCGGGCCACCGTGGGGTAGTCCACGGCCCCGCCGCCGTCGGCGGGCCGGGGTCCGGGGCGACGGCGGGCGGCGAGGTCGCCGACCCGCAGGCCACCGCCGGGGCTGGGAACGTGGGGCTTCACGGATCAGGCTCCGGCCTGCCGGCGGTGCTCCACCACGCCGTCGAACACCACCTTCGCCACCGCCACCAGCATGCGGGCCCGCTGCCCCATCGGGTGCTCGCCCCCCGGGTCGAGGTCGATGGCGGCGCGGAAGTCCGACAGCGCGGCCTCCAAGTCTCCCTGGTGAAGGTGGATCTCCCCGCGGTTGACGTACGAGTCGATGTCGTCGTCCCGCCGTGCGAGGGCGTGGTCGAGCTCCACCAGGGCCTCCTCGAGCCGCTCCTGGCGGATGTAGATCGAGGCCACCAGGGCGTGGAAGTAAGGATCCTCCGGCACGAGGGTCACGAGCCCCTCCGCCAGGGCCGCGGCGTCCTCCAGCTTGCCGTTCTCCGCCAGGTTGTAGGCCATCTGGGCGATGCCGTAGGCCTCCTCGGCCCGCAGGCCCAGGAGCTGGCCGAAGTTGAGCTCGCCGTTGGCGAACGCTCCGACGTTTTCGGGGGTGAAGCTGTCGAACAGGGCCGCCGGGGCCTGGGCATCGGCGGCTTCGGTCTGCGCGGTGGCATCGGAAAGGGTGGCATCGGTCATGGGGGTGTCGGTCATGGACGTCTTCCTCTTGGATTTCAGAAAGGTTTAGGCGGCCGAAACGGCTCAGTTGATGTTGCGGATGGCGGTGGAGGACGTCTGGTGGAACGACTTCATAATGTTGGACAGGGTGTCGAGCAGGCGGGACATCTTTTGCTGGATCATCTGCAGCTTCTGGGCGCCGATCTGCTCGCTCTCCTGGCGGCCACCGGCGTTGCCGGTGACGGCGTTGCCGCCCCCCTGGCCGCCGCTGAAGGCGCCCTTGAGCCCGCCCCCGAGGCCGCCCCCGGTCTCCCCCTGTCCCTGGGGCCGCGACATCTTGTCGAGCTGGGCTTCGAGCTTGGCTTCCTGCTTCTCGGCCATCTTCATCAGGGCCAGAGCCATCTTTTCCTCGATCGACAGGTTGGGATTGGAGACGATGGAGCGGATGTCGTCGCCGCCGGTCTCGAGGGGGGACGCCTTGCCGCTGCGGGCGTCGACATCGGCGCCGGTGACGCCGCCCCCCTGGCTGTGGGGGGATCCGGGGACGGCGCCCCCGAGGCCCTGCATCATCCGGTTCAGGAAGTTCCCGGCCATCCCCAGGGGTCCGCCGGCGAGCTGGCCCATCCCCGGCACCATGCCGCCACCGCCGCCACCGCCCAGCAGGCTCCCGGCCATCCCCAGGGCGCCACCGGCCATGGACATTCCGCCGGCCATGGCGGGGTTGGTGAAGGCCCCCATGAGGGGACCCAGCTGGCCCAACATGCTCTGGGGCGACGGCAGGCTGCCGAACGCCGGCATGCCGGTGAGGGCGCCGAAGTCCATCTGGCCGGTGGTGAGCTTGCTGAAGCCGTCGAAGAGGTTCCGCATCATCCCGGCGGCGTTGCCGAGCTTGGCGTCGAGGGCGGCGCCCATCATGTCGCCGACCTTGTCGGGCAGCCCGAGGGTGTCGAGCATCCGATTGAGCTGACTGCCCTGGGACAGGGCGCCGAGGTTCATGGGCATCATCGCGGGTCTCCTTGAGAGTTCTCGGGCGGCGGCGGGGTTCGTTTCGCCGGCGGCACCGTGGGTGGTGCGCCCCTCTAGAACAAGACCCGTGCCAGAACGCCGCGCACCCTGGGAACCCACCGAGAACGTTGGATTCTCGGGCCTGCGCCGCGGAAACGACGGCCGGCCGAGGGGCTTGGATCCGCCCGGGACCCGTGTCCGACACGGCGACGCAGCATGTCCGACACGGCCGTGGTCGTCGGCGGTCGCTCTCCGGCCCGGTGGGATGGCTCCCCGGCGTGCAATCAAACGGCGCCGCCGCTCGTCCTTTAGCTAAGGACGGCGAACCGCGGATCGCCGTCCCCGCCGCGACGGACGGGACCATGAACGCCACGAACCGAGAACGGGGGAGAATGGGGACATGGACGAACGGGAGCTGATTCAGGCCGGGTACCGCTACGCGCTGTCTCTGGCCCACTCCCCCCAGGACGCCGAGGACCTGGTCCAGGCGGCCTGCGTCAAGCTCTACGAGCGCCAAGGGGCGCTGGGCAACCGTCCCCTATTCTTGACGACCATCCGCAACCTTTTCTTTGACGGCTGGCGCCGGGGGAAGGTGGTCGCCTTCCGCTCCATGGACTCGGAGCCCTCCGGAGAGCCCTCGACGGCCGACCCCTCCCCCGGGATCCGCCGCGACCTCCTCTACTTCCTGGGCAAGCTCCGCCCCGAGGAGCGGGAGGCCATCTACCTGAACGTGGTGGAGGGCTACACCGCGGAAGAGATCGCCCGCTGGACCGATCGCCCCCGCAACACGGTCCTTAGCCATTTGCACCGAGCTCGGAAGCGGCTGGCGTCCGCCGCCGCCGAGGAAACCCAGCGGCTTCCCGCGGAAGGTGGGTGAGGTCATGCGCCACGTGGACGACTCGCTGAAGCAGCACTACCTCGACCAGCGCCTCGGGGACGAACGGGTCGAGCGTATCCTAGCCGCCGCCCGCTCCGCCGGCGGCACCGTCGGCGATCCCGCCGAGGATCCCGAGGGCCGGCCGGCGGGCAGCGGGTCCGGCAATAGGGGTCCACGCCGGGCGATCCTCGCCTGGGCGGCGGCGGCGGTCCTGGCCGTCGTCCTCGGGGCCGCACTGCTCCTTCCCTCTACGGACGCCAGCATGACGGCGGAGGTGGTAGGGGAGGTGGCCTACAACCATCTCAAGGGCTACGACGTCGACATCCGGTCCGACCGCTACGAGATCGTCCAGGCGGGCCTAGACCGGCTGGAATTCTCCATCCTGCCGACCCGCGGCCGCCTGCTGCGGGACTTCGACCTGGTGGGGGGCCGCTACTGCTCCATCCAGGAGGTTCTGGCGGCGCAGCTGAGCGTTCGCCGGCGGGACAACGGCAGCGTCTGCACCCTCTATGTCGCCCCGGTGACCGAAACCCTGCGCCCGGTGGGTGACGGAATCGGCACCTTCGGCGAGGTTCAGGTGGAGCTGTGGCGGGACGACGGCCGTCTGTTCGCCCTCGCCGGCGGCTGCTGACGACCGTTCAGTTCTGCTTGACGACCCGATCGATCTCAGAGCCGTCGAGTCCGGCGAAGGCCATGGCGACGCTCCCCGAATCCCGCACGAACCGCAGACGGGTGCCGGCGTGGGAGCCCCGCACCACCAGGTAGCCGTCGTCGTCGAAGGCCTCCAGCGGCAGGCTGCGACCCCGGCGGAGGAGCTCCAGCTGGCCGTCCTCGAAGCCCACCCGCCAGCCCATGTCGTAGGCGCCGAGGAAGGGCCGAACCGCCGCCGCCCTCACCGGCCGGGCCTCCTTCGCCAGCTCCCGCACCCGTCCCGCCACCGCCCGATGGTCCCCCTCCGGCACGCTGCGCCTCGGCAGCTCGAGGCGCAGGACACCGGCCAGGAAAGCGTCCCGAACCTCGGCGCAGAAGGCGCCGCCGCCGACGCTGGCGTCGAGGTTGGTGAGGACCACCAGTCCAAGACCGGTGCCCCCGTCCAGCAGGCCGATCTCGGCGAAATAGCCGTCGACGCCTCCGGCGGCGCCGACGTAGCGCCGCCCCCCCAGGTCGGACGACACCCACCCCATGCCGCGTCCGTAGCCGTCGGCCATCGGCCAACGAACGGCCTGCTCACCGGTCAGGTCGACGGCGGAGCGGCGGGTCTCCCGCAGGTTGACGTCCGACGCCACCCGCTTGCCGGACTCGGCGATGCCGCCGCGGAGATGAAGGATCAAGAAACGGGCGAGGTCGCGGGCGGTGGAGGCTCCGCCTGCGGTGGGGCTGGAGCCGTCGATCTCGTGGAATCCCGCCTCCACCCACCAGTCGTCCAGGGCCTGCCCGGCGGGGTCCACCGCCTGGAGGTCCACGGCGTAGGGCTTGGCGTAGTTTTCTGTCATCGCCGGCAGGTTGCCGCCGACGGTGGTGCGGGTCATCCCGGCTGGGCCGAACAGCTGCTGCTGCATTAGGTGGCGATAGGCCTCGGCGTAGCCGCGGGCGGCGTCGGTTCCGGACAGGGCGGCGAGGTAGCCGGCGGCGGCGAAGGCCGCCGGCTGATCGATGAAGCGCTTCCCCGGCAGCTCGGCGACGGGGAGGGCGGCGAGATCTTCGACGACCTGCTCCGGCGACTGTTCCCCGGCGTAGAACGACTGGTCGAAGTGCCGCCCCTCCATCCCCGTCGTCATCCCCAGGAGATCCCGCAGGCGGGCGGTGCGGGTCAGGTAGTCGGTCGGCAGCGCCAGGTCCGGACGCAGCTCCTGCATCTTCTGATCCCACTCCAGTCGATCTTCGTCCACCAGGGTGGCGATCATCGACGACGTCAGCGCCTGTGTGACGCCGCCGACCCGGAACAGGGTGTCCGCGGTCACCGGCGTGCCGCGGCGGAGATCCCGGCGGCCGAAGCCCTCGGCGTAGACGATCCTGTCGCCCCGCACCACCGCCACCGCGGCCCCCGGTATGCGGTAGCGCCCGAGGGCCGATTCGACGTCGGCCGCGAAGGCCGCCAGCGTCCGCCCGTCGACGATGTCGGCGGCCGGGTTGACGGCGCTCCCCTGCCCACCGGAGGCCCGCGCCGGTGCCGATTCCTCGACGGGGACCGGCTGGGGACCGCAGGCGAGGGCGAGGGCCGCCAGGAGCGACAGCGGGAGCCGACGCCAGGCACGCGGCGACGTCCCCCTGCGATCCTCCCCGCGGACCGGATCGACGACGCCGCTCCACTCAACTTGCCATTCCGAGGTCGACCTGGGGGCGTCGGGCACACCAGGTTCGTTGGATTCGGGCATCAGGTTCGTCCCCCTCGCCGAACCGTGGAGCTGGGCGTACCGATCCCTCGGTTCCGCGTCACGGCACCGGCGATAGAAAGATAAACATATTTCCAAGGCGCCGAAAACGTATTCGGCGTCGTCCCCGACGGACGCGTTGGATTCTGCGGGCAGCCATAAACAGCATGACACGCCAAGCCTGACGGGACAAGGTTACGGCCCCCATGACGACCGCGGCCCCCATGACGACCGCGGCCCCCATGACGACGCGACGGGGGCAGGGGCCGTTGGAGCGGCCGGTTCCGCGCTAAAAGCTCATGGGATGGGGCGTCCCATCCCCGACCCCACGGTCAGCGCTCGATCTCGAGATCGGAAGGAATCTCCGGCTCCGGCTGGCGGAAGATAACGGAGGTTTGCTGAATCGGCACCAAGACCTTGTGCTGCCGCTGATTCAGGCTCATCCGCAGCTCGTAGTAGCCGTGGGTGTTGATGGCGATGAGGGTCGCCTTCTGATTCTTGACCCCGAGCTGCTCGTTCGAAATCTGGACTTCCGCCGGTAGATCCATGGTCCGCTCCTGCTATGGCTACTCTTCGTAGACCTCTTGCTCTTTGTATTCCTTGAGCTTGCGCTGCAACGTCCGCAGGCCGATGCCCAGCATGCGCGCCGCGTCGGCGCGGTGGCCCTTGGTCCGCTGGAGGGTCTCCAGGATCGCCTGACGCTCGATCTCGTCCATGGTCCGAGGCGCCCCCACCCGCGGCTGGACCGGAGCCCGGCCGCCGGAGACGAGGGTCGCCTCGCGGATCTCATCCGGCAGGGCCTCCAGGGGGATCTCTCCGCCGGGCTGGAAGATGATCACCGACTCCAGCACGTTCTTGAGCTGCCGCACGTTGCCGGGCCACGGGAAGCGGCACAGGGATTCGAGGGCCCCGGAGGACATGTGCATCGGCGGCTTGTCGTGCTCCTCCGCCAGCTCCCCGAGGTAGTGCTCCACGAGGAGGGGCACATCCCCTTGGCGGTCCTTGAGGGGCGGGATGTCGAGGGTCACCACCTTGAGCCGGTAGTAGAGGTCCTCGCGGAAGTCCCCCTCCTCGACCATCTTCTCGAGCCGTCGGTGGGTGGCGGCGATCAGGCGGAAATCCACGTCGATCAGCTCCTGGCCCCCCACCCGCATGATCTTGCGCTCTTCGAGCACCCGCAGCAGCTTGACCTGGAGCGCCGCTGAAAGCTCCCCGATCTCGTCGAGGAAGAGGGTGCCGCGGTGGGCCATCTCGAACTTGCCCACCTTGCGGGCGACGGCGCCGGTGAAGGCCCCCCGCTCGTGGCCGAAGAGCTCGCTTTCGAGGATCTCGTGGGGGATGGCGCCGCAGTTGATCGCCAGGAAGCGCTCCGCCGCCCGGGGGCTGGCGACGTGGAGGGCGTTGGCCACCAGCTCCTTGCCGGTGCCGCTTTCGCCGGTCACCAAGACGGTGGACCGGGTGGGGGCCACCATCTTCATCTTCTCGAACAGCTGCTCCATGGCCTCGGAGCGCCCGATGATGCTCTCGAAGCCGTAGCGCTTGTCGAGCATCTGCCGCAGGTTGGTGACCTCTTCCTTGAGCTGCCGGTTCTCCAGCAGGTTGGTCACCCGGCGCCGCAGCTCGTAGAGATCCACCGGCTTGGTGAGGTAGTCGTCGGCGCCGACCCGCATCGCCTCGACGGCGTTCTCGATGGAGCCGTAGCCGGTCACCAGGATGACCGCCAGCTCGAGCTCCCGATTCCGCACCTCCGCCAGGAAAGCGAGGCCGTCCATGTCCGGCATGCGGAGGTCACAGACCGCCAGGCGGACGCCGGAGGTCTCCTGCAGGTACTCGAGGGCACGCCTGGCCTCGTCGAAAGTGCGGACCGACAGGCCCGCTTTTTCGATCGCCAATGCCATCGACTCCCGGGAGCCGGTCTCGTCGTCGATCACGATCACCAAGGGTCGTTCCGCCATGACGGCCGGATTCTCGCACACCCCGGCGCCCCAGTCAGCTCCGCCCCGGGACCGCCGCCGACGCCGGCCGTCCCCTTGACAGGTCTCTTGCCGGCCCCGTAACCTTCCAACCGGTCTTTCGGTTCCCATTCTTTCTGCATCCCATCCGGTTTCGACAAACTGTCGCTCCGACGGCCCCAACACGGTGTCCCTAGGAATCCTGCCGCGTCGAGCACCGCGGGTCGACCGATGGTCATTCCGGTCGAGCCCGCGTCCACGCGGGCAGAACGCCCTTTCCCTCGGCTTCCCGAAAGAACCCACAACTAGGCCCCGATGACCTCCTGTCCCTTCCCCGCCGTCCGAAATGCCCCTCCCCCCGTCGCCTTTGACGACGGCCTTTCCTCCCAGCAAGGGACATCCTGTCTCCCGCTGTTCTATTGCTCTGGCCGAGGCTTGACCCTGTCTAGGGTGGGATTTATCCTACCGAACGTTCGGTTGAGTCATCCTTTGAGTCCTCCGCAGCCGACCGTCCGCCCCCTGACCCGCGGACCCGGCCCGGGGATTTCGACCGCTCTCATCAAATGTTGTAGGACCCATCAGAAGACCCGTCGCCGACACCCGACGCGCTGTCTTCCTTTCGGGGTCCTCTCGAGGACGCGCCATGCAGAACCTGGCCCAACGCCGAGCCGCCGCCGCCCAGCGAATTCACCCCGAGGCGAGCGCTAGGCTCGCCGAGCTCCACAGGGAAGAGGAAGGACGAGTACTTCCCACCCTCGACCCCGGAACCCCCCTGGTCAACGCCTTTGCCCAGCAGCTGGCGGTCTGGGGAGTCGAGGAAGCCTTCGGCGTCAGCGGCGGGGCCATCGCCCTCCTCTTCGACGCCATCGTCGACAGCCCCATCCGGCTGCGCCACTTCCGCCACGAGACCGGCGCGGCCTTCGCCGCCACCGAGGCCCACTTCGCCAGCGGTCGCCCCACC
Source organism: Acidobacteriota bacterium (assembly GCA_038748685.1). Classification (GTDB taxonomy): domain Bacteria; phylum Acidobacteriota; class Thermoanaerobaculia; order Multivoradales; family J023; genus JAUIJL01. The sequence goes on from JBCDIS010000003.1 coordinate 23,742, forward strand.
GCCGTCTTCGCCACCACCGGACCCGGTCTCCTCAACGCCCTCACCGGCGTGACCGCCGCCAAGTGGGAAGGGGCCAAGCTGGTGATGGTCTCGGGCCACACCAACTCCCCACAGCGCGGTCGGTGGGCATCCCAAGAGACGTCTTCGTACACCATGCCCCAAGACGCCCTCTACGGCCAGGGGGCCCTCTTCGACTACGCCATCCGCCTCGAGCACGCCAGCGAGCTCCCCGAGGTGATGCGGCGGCTCGCCACCGGCCTCGCCCGGCCGGGCGGGTTCGTTGCCCACGTCTGCCTGCCGATGTCGGTCCAGTCGAGCCGCATCGAAGCCTGCCGACTCCAACCCCTCGGCCGGACCACCGCCCCCGCTGTAGGAGCCCGCGACCTCGCCGACTGCGTCCGCATGCTGAAGTCGGCGCCGTTCGCCATTTGGGCGGGCTTCGGCGCCACCGGCGCCGCGTCCCAGGTCCGCGAGCTGGCGGATCGCACCGGAGCCAAGATCTTCTGCTCCCCTCGCGCCAAGGGCGTCGTTTCCGAGAAGCATCCCCAATTCCTGGGGGTCACCGGACTCGGCGGACACGAAGCGGTGATCGCCCACATGATCCAGGAGAAGCCCACGTACCTGCTGGTGCTGGGTACCCGCCTCGGCGAGGCGACGTCGTTCTGGGATCGGGACATGCTCCCCTCCGAGGCCCTGATCCACGTCGATCTCGATCCCGAGGTCCCCGGCACCGCCTTCCCCGACTTCCCGACCCTCGCGGTCCAGGCGGAGATCGGCAACTTCCTGGAGCAGCTCCTCGAGCACTTTCCAGCCGCGGCCGCCCCGCGGCGCGGCGGCGGCTCCAAGGTGCTGCCCTTCGACGACGGCGCGGCCCGCGTCACCGGCCGCGGCCCGGTCCGTCCCCAGGTGCTGATGGACGCCCTGCAGCGCCAGGTGGTGGACAAGAGCGACGCCGTGGTGCTGAGCGAATGCGGCAACGCCTTCGCCTGGTGCAACCACCACCTCTGCTTCGAGGACCCCGCCCGCTACCGGGTCAGCACGCTGTTCGGCTCCATGGGGCACACCGCCGCCGGCGTCGTCGGCGCGGCGCTGGCCAGCGGCAGGAAAGCCGTGGCGGTGGTCGGCGACGGCTCCATGTTGATGAACTCGGAGGTCAGCTCCGCCGCCCAATACCGCGCCAAGGCGGTGTGGGTGGTGCTCAACGATGCCGGCTACGGAATGTGTCGGGACGGCCACCGCACCCTCGGCCTCACCGAGTCTGAGGTCTCCTTCCCGGAGGTCGACTTCGTGGAGTGGGCCCGCTCGATGGGGGCGGACGGCACCCGCGTCGACACGGAGGACCTTCTCGATGTCGCCCTCGAAGACGCCATGCGCGCCGAGGGGCCCTTCGTCGTCGATGTCCACATCGACCCCAGCGAAGCCTCACCCTTGCTCAAACGTTTCGAAAGCCTGATTCAGCAGGGCAATTCGAAGAACGTCGCCGGCTGGGAACGCTGACCCCTACCCCGGCGGCGGGGCGGAAGCCTGCGGCATCAAACCCTTCCTTTCCGCACCCGGTCCGCCCCACTCCAAGCGCGTAGACGCGCCCCGACAAGTATGCCGCAGCGCGTCATTTCAGCCCCCCTCGGCCTTGACAAACCCCTGGGAGACGAGGACAATGCCAACCGACTGGTTGGTATCCGATTCTCTGTCAGCCGCGACTCGCTCACGCCTCCTAGACGTCAGCGGACCGCCGTCCTCCAAAGGGGGTTTGTCAGCATGCCATCTTTTCAAAAGCCGCCCACGGTCAGTGACGACTATCGAGCCGTCGATATCTATCGCAAGGCTGCGAGCATCATTTACGAGAAAGGCTTCAATGCCACGTCGATGGGCGATATCGCGGAGGCTGTGGACCTCACCAAGGGTGGTCTGTATTACTACATCAAAGGTAAAAAAGCCCTTCTTTTTGCCATTATGAACTTTGCCATGGACCTTTTGGAAGGAGAGGTCCTGGCGCCGGCCCAAGAAGAGCGCGATCCCCAGAGGCGGCTGGCTGGGATCGTCGGACGACATACCCGGATCGTGATGCAGGATCCGAGCGCCCTGTCGATCCTGGTTTACGAGGAAGAGAACCTCTCCCGCGAGCACCGCGAGAAGATCCTGGTGCGCAAACGGGAGTACGCGCGGATCCTCAAGGATTCGATCCAGGCGGTCCTCGACCTGCAGCCCGACGGCCCGAAGGTCGATCCCGTGGTTGCGGCCTACAGCTTCCTCGGTATGATCCACTGGGTGGTGCGCTGGTACAAACCCACCGGCCGCCTGAGCCGCGACGAGGTGGTCGAGCAGATGACCCATCTGGCCCTGAACGGCCTGATGACGACCTTGACCCCACCGTCCTGATCGGCCCGGCCCGGACCTCGAGCTTCCCCCTTCCCTACTTTGGACGCCCAGAACGCAAACCTCCTCGTCGTCGACGACATCGCCGAGAACCGGGACATGCTGTCCCGGCGCCTGGCGCGGCGTGGGTTCCGCGTCCACGTGGCGGAGGACGGCCCCTCCGCCCTCGACCTGGTGAAGTCCGAGGATGTCGACCTCGTGCTCCTCGACATCATGATGCCCGGGATGGACGGCATCGAGGTGCTGGAGCGCCTGCGCCGCGACCACGACCAGGCCCAGCTGCCGGTGATCATGGTCACCGCCAAGGACGGCAGCGAGGATGTGGTCCGGGCCCTCGACCGGGGCGCCAACGACTACATCACCAAACCCATTGACTTCCCCGTCGTGCTGGCGCGGGTGCAGAAGGAGCTGAGGACCCGCAGCAGCGCCCGGGCCGCCGCCCCGAAACCGGTGGAGTCGTCCCCCGGGAAGCTCGAAACCGGTGCCCTGCTCGGGGGGCGCTACCGGCTTGGGGAACCGCTGGGGCACGGAAACTTCGGCACCGTGTACAGCGGGCACCACCTCGAGCTCGACCTGCCGGTGGCGGTGAAGGTCCTCGACACTCGGCTCAACGCCGGTGAGGACTCCCTGGCGCGGTTCCGCTCCGAGGGACGTTCCGCCTGCCGAGTCCAGCACCCCAACGCGGTCACCGTCTTCGACTTCAGCGTCAGCGACGAGGGGGTCGCCTACCTGGTGATGGAATTGCTGGAGGGCCGGCCCCTTTCCAAAGAGCTCGCCACCTGGCGGAAGCTCTCGCCGAGGCGGGCCAACGAAATTCTGCAGCCCATCTGCGCGGTGCTCGCCGAGGCCCACGCCCAGGATGTGATCCACCGGGACATCAAGCCGGAGAACATCTACCTCCAGCGGCGCCAGGGGGCCGAGCAGATCAAGGTTCTCGACTTCGGCATCGCCAAGCTGGTGGGGGAGCACGCGACGCGGGAGAACCTCACCGCCGAAGGCTTCATCCTCGGCACTCCGGCCTACATGGCGCCGGAGCGGCTGCGGGACGCCCCCTACGACGGCTCGTCGGACACCTACAGCGTCGGCATCATGCTCTTCCAGATGCTCGCCGGCCGCCTGCCGTTCCAGCCTAAGCAGGGGGATTCCATGGCCCTACTCATGATGCACCTGGAGCAGGAGCCGCCTGCTCTGCGGGACTTCGAGCCGTCGATCCCGGAAGCCATCGAGGCCCTGGTGCTGGAGTGCATGGCCAAGGACCCCGGAAACCGGCCACCGATCCTCGAACTGGCCCGCCGCTTCGCCGAGCAGGTGGGGCCGGATGCCGGAACCGACGACGGGGACCCCCTCGGCAGCGGCAAGACCCGGGCCGTCGACTCCGAGGCCCTGAAGCGGGTGATCGACGAAGGTACCCCCACCCGCACCCTCAGCAGGCCGCAGGTCGACGGCGGTGGCAAGAGCTCTATCGGTCGGTGGTTCTCCCGCCTCTTCGGCAAGGGTGAGGGCTGAAGTCGTTGACCATCCTCCGCCGGCTCCTGCTGTCCTTCCTCGCCATCCTGGCTCTGTTCGCCGTCAACCTCCTCGCCTACTCGTGGAGCGATTCCAGCCGCACCCAGAGCTTCCAGGACCTCGAAGTCGCCCTCCAAAGGCAGCTCCTGGTCCTGGAGATCGAGCAAGATCTCCAGGAGCGCAACCAAGAAGTCAAGATCCTGACTATCACTTCCGAGGGGGGACTGGAGCGCCAGGAGGTGGACGAAATGGTGGGACGACTGGCGGCCACCGAAAAGAACCTCCAGGAGCTCAACGCCCTCTCCCAGGATCTCGAAGACCTGGACACCGCTGGCCTGGTGGAGCGCTACGGTGAGCTGCGGGCGACGTGGTCCCGCTTCTTCGACAGCCTGGCAAACCAGGAGGCCGGAGACGCCCCCGCCCCGGAGGACGCCGCAGCGACGGCGGCCCCGGCGACCGCCCCGATGACCGCTGAAAGCGAGGACCCGCCCGAGGGGTTGGAAGCGGAATCGACCACCCTCGAAGCCGAGCTCAAGGAGGCGGATGCCCTGGCCCGGTACCTGATCGACGCCCTCGATCAGCTCGGCAGAGACGAACGGCAGCGGGTGCGGGACGCCACCGCCGCCTTCTTCCAGGCGCGGGACGTCACCCGCCGCAACAGCCTGTGGATCTTCGCCTTTTCGGCCCTCGTCGCGCTGACGGTCGCGGTGACCTTCTCTACCCGGCTGGCGCGGGGCCTGCGGCGGCTCGAAGAGGGGACCCAACACCTCGCCGAGGGCAACCTCGAGCACCGGATCGAGATGAAGTCGGACGACGAGCTCGGCCGCCTGGCGAGGGCCTTCGACCACATGTCGGGGCGCCTCCGGCGGGCACAGGACCGCATCGAGGAGGCCCGGCGGGCGGCGGAAAGCGCCAACGAGGCCAAGAGCTCCTTCCTCGCCAATATGAGCCACGAACTGCGCACGCCGATGAACGCCATCATCGGCTATAGCGAGATGCTCGTGGAGGAGGCCGAGGACCTCGACCAGGACGAATTCATCCCCGACCTGCAGAAGATCCTGGCGGCGGGCAAACACCTCCTCGCGCTGATCAACGACATCCTCGACCTGTCGAAGATCGAAGCCGGGAAAATGACCCTCTACGTCGAGTCCATCGACGTCGGGGAGCTGACCCGCGACGTCGCCGCCACCGTAGAGCCCTTGGTGGCCAAGAATTCGAATCAGCTGCGTCTGACGGTCCCAGACGCCCTCCCCCCCCTCCACGCCGACGAGACCAAGCTGCGCCAGACCCTTTTCAACCTCTTGAGCAACGCTTGCAAGTTCACCACCGAAGGCGAGATCGGCCTAAGAGTCCGGCACGAGCCCGGCCGGCGCCGCTCCGACGCCCAATTCGTCTTCGAAGTAACCGACACCGGCATCGGCATGTCCCCCGAGCAGCAGGCCAAGGTCTTCGACGAGTTCACCCAGGCCGACGCCTCCACCACCCGCCGATTCGGCGGCACCGGCCTCGGCCTGTCCATCAGCAAGCGCTTCTGCTCGATGATGGGGGGTGACATCCGGGTTTCGAGCCGGGAAGGGAAGGGCTCCACCTTCACCATCGTCCTCCCCGAGGCGGTGGACTCCGCCTCCGAGGCCACCACCGACATGGTCGGCCGCCCCCTCGCCGCCCTCGCCCCCCCGGAGTCCTGAAGCCGTGCCCAACATCGTCCTGGTGGAAGACAACGAGATGAACGCCGACATGCTCTCCCGCAGGCTGCGTCGACGGGGCTTCGAGATCTCGTTGGCGACGGACGGCGCCGAGGGTCTGGCGAAGGTCCAGGACGAGCGACCGGACCTCGTGCTCTTGGATCTCAGCCTGCCGGTGATGGACGGCTGGGAGGTCACCCGGCGTCTCAAGGCCGATCCCCAGGTTCGCCACATCCCGGTGATCGCCCTCACCGCCCACGCCATGGCCGAAGATCGGCGGCGGGCCCTGGAGGCGGGCTGCGACGACTACGACACCAAACCGGTGGAGCTCCGGCGGCTTCTACGCAAGATCGAAGCCCTCCTCGCCGACGGCTAGGCCCGATGCCGGGGAGCGCCCCCCGGCGCGACGGCCTCGGCCGATCGGCGGAACCCCTGCGCGCTGTCCTTGATCCGTCCGCGCAGCCATCGATGGCCGGGATCCAGGTGGTCCCGCCGGTGCCAGATCATGTACATCTTCACCGGTGGGTTCTCGAAGGGAAGGGGCGCTGACGCGAAGCCCTGAAGCGGACCTTGCGCCATGAGATCGGTCTGGCAGGTGATCATGCGGCTACCGCGGAGAAACGACGGGATCGCTCCGAAGTTGGGCACCGTGACACGGGGCGGCGGGAGTCGGGATCGCATATCGCTCCGCAGGGCGACCAGGGCGCTGGAGTAGTTCGGGAACTGGGCGTCGACGAACTCGCTGCCGAGAAAGTCCTCGAGGGTTGTGGGCGCCTTCCGCTGCGCGGAGTCGAAGAAGCTGACCATCGAGCCCTCGAAAAGCAGGCTCTGAAGAATGTTCGACGATTCCGGAGGGAAAGGGGTCACCGCAAGGTCACACTGCGCCCCCTGCAAAAGGTCGAGCGTGGGAACCCCGGAGGGCGGAAATCTAAAACGGACGTCGACCCCTTCGCTTAGCAATTCCCTGAGCAGACCCGGGAAAAGAAGCTCCCGCTGGAAGTCGTTCGCGGCGACGACGAAGCTCATGCGAGCCTGCGTCGGATCAAAGGCTCGCCCGCTCGTCAGCTCCTTCATCCGGTCGAGGATCTCGAGCACGGGCATTCGCAGTTCGAGCGCCCGCCGCGTCGGCTCGACTCCGCTTCCCGACCGCAGGAACAGCGGGTCCCCGAGAACCTCCCGGAGCCGCTCCAGGGCATGGCTCACGGCGGACTGGGTGACCCCCAACCGGGCTGCCGCGCGGGTGACCGATCGCTCTTCGAGCACCGCGAGGAGCGTCCTCAACGTCTTTCCGCTAAGGCTCATGTAATCGATTTCTTTCATATCGAACATGAACTTACCACTATTGCCCTCATACCTTGCACCTCAGGATACTTGCGCCGCGGCGCCGCCCCAACCCATTCCCAGGATGGGAGAGCTTTCCTGAGGTCCATCTTCGCCGGTCCTCGGGGGGCCCCATCTGCCGGGGCCGGACCGCGTCGATTCGCGTCGAACCCGCCACAAGAACTGAATAGAGACATCCTCGGAAAGAGAGCTTGCGATGAATGAAACGAGAAAGAGCGACTCAGCCGGCATTTGGAGGCTTCAAGCGCTGGCCGCCGTGATCCTGCTGACGTGTGCCGCAAACCCCACACAGCTCGTCGCCGAGACCCAAGCTTCCGACGCAACGGCCCTCCAAGTCGCCCAGGCCTTCATGGGCGCTCTCGGCGACGGCGATATGGAGACCCTGCGAGGGCTGATGGCCGACGACATGGTCTGGCACAACGAAGGGGACTCCAGAATTCCTTGGATTGGGCCTTGGCTAGGAAAACAGGCCATCCTCGAAGAGTTTCTGCCGGCCTTCGGCTCAGGTGCCCAAGCCAAGATGTGGAGCGTCGAACATGCTTCGGAGACCGACGACGAAGCCGCCATGACCGGACGGATGTCACTGCTCCTGACGAACTCGGGGGTCGAGACCGGTCCGACGAGTTGGGCGGTCAGGGTCAGGGTCCGGAACGGTCAGGTCACCCTCTGGCATTGGTTCGAAGACAGCCTTCTCATCTCCCGCGCCTTCCACGGCGAGAACGGCTCCAAGGAGTAGGCGCGCCGCAGACGGCCGAGCCGCTTTCACGGCCCGTCTCCGAGTTTTCCGCCGGAGGGCGAACCCGTCCCAGATACCTGAGACCTCCGTGCCGACCGGAGCCACACGCTACAGACGTTCCCATCCCTCCCCTTGAACCGAAATGGAGACCATCGGTGATGAGAAACCCTGCCCTCCAATATCTGATTGTTCTCTCCCTCGCTTTGCTGATGCCCAGCGTCGGCGCGGCGGAAAGTACCTGGTACGGATCCGTTGGCTTCGGCTATCAGTTTGTCGACGCGGACGTGGTCCCCCTCGGCAGCAACATCGCCGTCGACCCCGACTTTCCTCAGACCTGGGACCTCGACGACGTCCCGAGCCTCGACCTCGGCCTCGGCTACGTAGTCCACGATCGCCTGAGAATCGAGCTGAGCTACACGGTGACGGAGTACGAGGCCGACGCGACCAATATCGGCACCGGGGCCCGCGACGGCTTCGCCTACAACGTGCGATTCGAGTCGGACATCGAAACCTTGATGCTCGAAGCCCATTGGGACCTCACCACCGGTTATTCGTTTCGTCCGTTTCTCAAAGTCGGAGCCGGCTCGTCCTCCGCGGACAGCACGGCGTCGATCGACAGCAGCAACGACCCACTGTTCGAAGAGATTCTCGGGCCCGCCGGTTTTCTGAACGCCGAAGGACGCTACCCATACGATGGAAACTCCACCGACGACTTCTCATGGCTGGTCGGCATCGGCGTACGCTGGACCCTCACCGAGCGCCTACAGCTCGGAGCCGTGGCCCAGCGGGTGGAGTTGGGGGACCCAGCCACCGCGAGTGATCCGTTCACCGATGCCTTCGGCGTCCCGGACCTCAGCAGCAACGAAGTCCGACTCTCTCTCGAGATAGGTTTCTGAGCCACTCCCGGTAAGTCCGCGTCACGGCGGACAGGCCAGGTCACAGCCGTCGGCGGCGGTCCCTCGCTCTATCCTCCGAGTCGCGTGGCGAAGGCGCGGTCGCCGCCTTCGTGGGCAAGCTCCCGGGCGCGGCGGAAGTGACCTTGGGCAGCGTCGTCCCCCTGGGCTCGGAGCACCTCCCCCGCCAACCGCTCCAGCTCCGCCCGCCAGTAGCCTTCGTCGCTCGATTCCGCCGCCCCGCGGGCCTTCTCCAGCCATTCCCCAGCGGCCTGGGGGTCGCCGTCCCACAGCTCCAGCTCCGCCCGCTGGGCCAGCATGTAGGTGATCGAGAGCCGGGCTCCGGCGGCGCGGTAGGCGCCCAGCCCCTCGTCCATCAGCCGCCGCGCCTCCTGGAACGCGCCGCGGTCGGTGGCTTTTCCGTCCTCACCCAGCGAGCCCTGGGCGAGGGCCGCCCCCTCGAAGAAGCGTCCCTGGGCTAGCCAGAAGAAGCCTTTGCGGGTCGACAGCTCGATCACTTTCTGCGCGTGATGACGGGTCCAGGGAACGTCCCCGCGGCTCTGGTGCAGGCGGGCGGCGTAGACGTGGGCGAAGGCCAGGCTGTAGCTGTGGCCGACCCGGTGGGCCAGCTCCACGGCCCGTTCGCTGCAGCGGACCGCGCCGTCGTCCTCGCCGAGGTGCCAAAGCACCAGGGACAGGGCCGCCAGCACCACCACCCCCACGTCCTGGCCCGAGGCCGACGCCAGGGGGGTGCTGCGACCGGGGTCGTCGAGGGCGGCGGCCCGCGCCAGGCTGCTCCGCGCCTCGGCCAGATCCCCCCGAAAGTAATAGGCCTGGCCGACGGTGCTGAGGGCGACGATCCGCAGTCCGTCGTCCCCCGACGCCTCCGCCAGGCGCACCAGGCGCTCCCCCAGCTCGAGGGCACGCCCCAGCTCGGAGCGCACCAGGTGGAAGGCCCAAAGGCCCCAGACCACCCAAAACAGCTGCGGGCTCTCCCCCAGGGCGTCGCAGCGGCGACGGGCGCTGGCGAAGCACTCCTCCACCTCCGGGAATGAATATCCCCGGGTGACGGAGAGGGCCGCACCCAGGCGGGTATAGAGGGCCAGCTCCCGGGAGCTGCGTACCCCACCGGCTTCCATCTTCCCCGCCGCCGCAAGGCCCCGACGGAGGTGCTCGATGCCCGCCACGTTGGCGGAACGGGCGATCGCCAACTCCCCCGCCGCCAGCCAGTAGCGGCTGGCGGGGCCCGGGAGCCCGGCGGCGTCGAAGTGGTGGGCTAGGAGACCCGGATGCCTGGCCGCCACGGCTTGCCGGAGCTCCAGTTGCCGACCGATGCGGGCGTGCAGATCTCGACGCTCCCGCACCAGGAGGGATTCGTAGGCCGTATCGCGAACCAGGGCGTGCTTGAAGGAGTAGCGGATCTCCTCGCCAGAGCTGCTGCGCAGCAGCAGGCCCGCAGCCACCAGCCGCTCCAGCTGGGCCCGCAGCTCCCCACCGGTCGTGGAGGACACCTCCGCCAGCAGGTGGATGTCCACCTCCCGGCCCAGCACCGCAGCTTCCTGGGCCACCCCCTTCGCCGGTCCCATCCGATCGAGGCGGGCCGTCAAAGACTCCCGCAATGTCGCGGGAAGGGCCAATGGGCGCAGGGGCTCCGCCAGCTCGTACCGTCCTTCCCACGCCACCAGTTGACCGGATTCGAGCAGGGCGCGGGTCAGCTCTTCGACGAAGAGGGGCACGCCATCGGTTTGGGTGACGATCTGCTCGATCACACCCGACGGCAGCGGACGCCCCTCACCGATCGAAGCGATCAGGCCCTTGACGTCGTCCGGCTCCAGGCCAGCCAGCTCCAGCCGCAGCAAGTTCGGGCCGTCGGACCAGGGCGGCCGGGCCTCGGGACGGTGGGTGGTCAACAGCAGCAGCGGCGCTTCCGGAACCCGCTCCGCGAGGTCCCCGAGCACCTCCAGGCTCATCGGATCGAGCCAGTGCAGGTCTTCCACCAGCAACACGAGCGGCGACCGGTGGGCCGACGCCAGCAGCAGCTCGACAATCAGCTCCCGGGTCCTGCGTCGCCGCATCTCGGGGGCCAGATCGGAGGGCGGGTAGCGCCCCGCGGCGTCGATCCCCAGCTGCTCCGCCAGGAGTGGGATACCTTCCGCCAGGGTGGCTTCACCTCCGTCCAGCAGCGTCTCCAGATGCTCCAAACGCTGGGACTCGGGAACCCCGTCATCGAGACCGGCGGCCCGGGCCACCAGCTCCGCCACGGGCTGAAGCGGGGCGCCCGTTTCGAAGGGGGAGCCCTGCGAGGTCACCCAGCGCGCGCGGGAGGACAGGCTGCCGCGGATCTCGGCGACGAGCCGCGACTTGCCGATGCCCGGCTCGCCGCCGATCACCACCGCCTGGCCCGCCCCGGCTAGGGCCGATCGGAACCGTTCCTCCACCGCCGCCAGCTCCCGTCCGCGCGCCAGCAGGGGCCGACGCCGGGAACCGACGGAGCGCGCCCCCTGGACCTCCGCCAACCCGAAGGATTCGGTCTCCCCCGGCAGCCGCACCGGTTCCATGGGGCGTAGCATGAAGGTCCGCGCCACCATCTGGGCCGCGGTGTCGCTGGCCACCAAGCTCCCCACGGGGGCGAAGCCCTGCACCGCGATGGCCCGATCCAGGGTCGCCCCGAGGACCAGCTCGTCCCGATTCGCCACGGCGAGCACGATCCCCTGGCCGGCGTGGAGCCCCGCCCGCATCGCCACCGGTTCGAGGATCCCGGCGGGCAGAACGTCGTCGATTCGGGCCAGGAGCTCGAGGGCCGCCAACACCGCCCGCTGGGCGTCCTGCTCGTGACTCCGCGGATATCCGAAGCAAACCACGACCCGATGCTCCCGCAGGCTCACCAGGTGGCCGCCGTAGCGGTCCACCACCTCCTCCGCCAGGGCACCGTACGCGGGGGCCGCGTCGAGCACCGTCTCGGCGTCGAGGGGAGCTCCGCCGGGACTGACGAGATCGCAGCACACGACCGAAACCTGTCGCCGTTCCCGCCGGCGCCCGGTGGTGGACGAAGACCCCGCCTCCCCGGGGACACTCCTCACCGCTCCATCGAAGGAGCCCGGAACCTTCGTCACGGACGTCGCGGCCGAGGGAAGAACGTCCTGGGCAGAGACCGCGGCCCCCGGCAGGGTTTCCTCCATTTCGGCGGTGGACTGGAGCTTGGGGACCGAGGCTGTCTGCGCCACCGGAACGGGATAGGCACCGGTGCCGCCGCCCACCCACCCTTCCGCCACCAACAGCGCCTCCAGCCGCGCCTGCACGGTGGTCGCGTCCGCCGGACGATGCTCAGGCTGCTTCGCCAGGAGATCGTCGATCAGCGCGGAGAGATCACCAGGGATCCCCGGCGCCACGAGGTGGGCCGGGGGGTGGGGCTCCGTACAGATCCGCTGCAGGGTCCGCACCACCGTCGAACCGCTGAAGGGCGCGCGGCCGGTCACCATGCGATACAGCAGAGACCCGAGGGAGAAGAGATCGGAGCGGTGATCCAGACGCCCGCCCATCGCCTGTTCGGGGGAGAGGGCCGAAAGGGTGCCCATGATCTTGCCGTCGACGGTCAGCGAAGGCTCGCTTTCATCGCCGAAGATCCGCTTGGCGAGGCCGAAGTCCAGCAGCTTCGCCCGCTTCTCCTCCGTCACCATAACGTTCTCGGGCTTGAGGTCCCGATGCAGGATGCCGGCGCCGTGGGCGGTGGCCAGGCCGGCGGCGATCTCCGACGCCATCGCGACGGCTTCCCGGGGCGAGAGGGGCCCCTCCTCGAGGAGGTCGTAGAGGGTCCGCCCCACCACCAGCTCCATCACCGACCAGTCGCCGGTCTCGGTCTCCACCCAGTCGTAGATCTGGACGATGGCGGGGTGGTTCAAACGGGCCACCGCTTTCGCCTCGCGGCGAAACCGCTCGCGGGTGGCGGGATTGGCGATCTCCGTACGAATGTTCTTGAGGGCGACGTGACGTTCCAGCCGCTCGTCGAACCCGCGGTAGACCTGCCCCATGCCGCCGGCCCCGAGCTGCTTCTCGAGACGGTAGGGGCCGACCCGGTCTGGCCGCGAGAACAATCCGGTTGAAGAACCTGTGCTGGAATCGGCAGTAGAGCTCACCGGCAGAGTCTAGCAGCGGGTCCCCTCCGGCGGCGGCGCAACCGCCCGTTCATCTACCAGGCACCTGGCGGTTTTCTCTTCAAACCGAATCCCCTGAGCCCACCGCCGCCACGCCCCTTCCCCCGAACCTCAGGTCCTCCACCCGAGACTTCGTGCCGATAGACTCCCGACGCGCCATGGACGAGACAGCCCCCCCATCCCGCAGCTTCCGTCTGGACGACTGGATCGTCCACCCCGCTTTGCACCGCATCGAACGCGGCGACGAGACGGTGCGGCTCGAACCTAAGGTCATGCAGGTGCTCCAAAGCCTGGCGGAGCGCCCCAGGACTCTAAGGCCCAAGGCCGAGCTCATCCGGTGTGTGTGGGGGAACGCCCACGTCTCGAAGGAGGTGCTGACGAACGCCGTCTGGGAGCTCCGGCGGGCCCTCGGGGACAAGGCGAAGGCTCCGAAGTACATCGAGACGATTCCCCGTCGAGGGTACCGACTGCTGGTGGACATCGAGGTTCTAGACGAAGACGCCCCGGCGAACGCTGGGTCAGCGGAGGCTGGTCCGGCGGAGGACCCCGCGTCCAAACCCGGCGAGCCCGAGCCCGGCGAGCCCGAGCCTGAGGAGCCCGAGCCCGAGGAGCCCGAGCTCAAGGAGACCGAGCCCGAGGTCGAGCAGCCTGAAATCGACGAGCCCGAAACCGACGAGCCCGAGCCCGAGACGCAGGCCGTAGACCCGGCGGAGCCACCGAAGGATCTACGCGGGGTCTGGATCGCCTCTGCGTTGGTGCTGGCGGGGTTGGCCCTGGGGGCGTCGATATGGCTCGGTCGCTCCCCTGAAGACAAGGCCCCTGGTGGCCCCGTCGCCGGCACCACCGTCGGCGAGACGGTGGCCCCCCTCCGGCCCGAGGCCGTGACGCCGGAGGAGGACCCGGAGCCCGGGGAGCCGCCGCCGTTCTGGCGCTTCAAGACCGGCGGCGAGATCTGGTCGTCCCCCGCCGTGGCCGACGGACGGGTAGTCTTCGGCAGCGACGATCACCGCCTCTACGCCCTCGACGCGGTGGACGGCCGTGAGCTCTGGCGCTTCGACACCGACGGCCGCATCCGCACCGCCCCGGCGATCCACGACGGCACCGTCTACGCTGGTAGCGAGGACGGACACCTCTATGCCTTGGGCGCCGAGGACGGAATCCAGCGCTGGCGGGCGAGGACCCGGATCCGCTCGTCCCCCGTCGTCAACGGGGCCGGCACGCGGATCTACTTCGGCGGCTTCGGGGAAAAGATCGGCTGCCTCGACGCCGCCACGGGTGAACTGCTCTGGGCCGTCCCCACCAACGGCCGGGTCCGCGCCTCGCCGCTGCTCGACGGCCCCCGACTCTACGTCGGCAGCGACGACGGCCACCTCTATGCCCTCGACGCCGGCAGCGGACGGGAGCTCTGGCGGTTCGAGACCGGCGCCGAGATCGACACCTCCCCCCGCCTCGACGGCGGAGTGGTCTACGTCGGTAGCCACGACGGATACCTATACGCCTTGGACGCCGGCAACGGGCGGGAGCTGTGGCGCTCCCAGACCGACGAATTCGTCGGCAGCGCCCCCTCGGTCTCCGGTGGCCGGGTCCTCGTCGGCAGCGGCGGCGGCGGCCTGTACGCCTTCGACGCCCGCAGCGGTATCGAGCTGTGGCGTCTCCAGACCGGGGACTTCGTCCGCTCGACGCCGGTGGTGGACGGCGACGCCGTCTACGTGGGTTCCGGCGACCATCACCTCTACGCCGTCGACGCCGCCGACGGCCGGGGCCGCTGGCGCTTCGAGACCGACAGCTGGATCACCGGCTCCCCCGCCGTCGCCGGGGACATGGTCTACTTCGGCAGTATCGACGGCACCTTCTACGCCGTGCGCACCGACCTGCCGCCGGACGACCCTCCCCCATCGACCCCGCCACCCGCCTTCGGGGTGGTGACGGCCCCCTCCTTCCACGACGGCGAGCCAAAGGTACGGTGGCGGTTCGACGTCGGCGGCGGGCTCTACCCTCCGGCCCGGGTGGCCGGGGACAGGATCTACGTGGGGGGCTCCCGCGATCTCGTGGCCTTGGACGCCGCCGGCGGCCGGGAGCTGTGGCGCTTCAAAACCGGGGATTCGGTGGACACGCGGCCGGCGGTGGACGGGGAAAGCGTGTACGTCGGCAGCCGCGACCACAACGTCTACGCCGTCGGCGTCGACGATGGCCGGGAGCGCTGGCGCTTCAAGACCGGCGGCGACGTGATTTCGTTCCCGGCCCTCCACCGGGGCGACGGCCAGCAGGTGATCTTCGGCAGCGGCGACGGCCACGTGTACTCCGTGGACACCCACGACGGCCGCGAGCGCTGGCGCTTCGAAACCCACGGCGTGGTCAACGCCGCCCCGGTGATCGACCGCGGGGTCGTGTTCGTGGGCAGCTGCGATGAGCATCTCTACGCCCTATCCGCCGACGACGGCCGGGAGCTGTGGCGCTTCCACGCCGACGACTGCATCGTCGCCTCGGCGCTGGTGGACGGCGACGTCGTCTACGTCGGCGACTCCCGGGGGACGTTCTACGCCGTCGACGGAGCGGTCGGCGGCGTCCGCTGGCGTTTCGAGACCGGCGGCGCCATCTGGTTCTATCCGGCGCTGGATTTCGGCATGGTCTACTTCGGCAGCGCCGACTACCACCTCTATGCGGTCGACACCACCACCGGCCTCGAACGGTGGCGGTTCGAAACAGGCAACCGGGTCCTCAGCTCCCCCGCGATCGACCTCGGGGTGCTCTACTTCGGCAGCTACGACCGGCACCTCTACGCGGTGAACGCCGTCAACGGCGAAGAGCTGTGGCGCCTGCGGACCGGAAGCGCGGTCCACAACGTCGCCCTCGGGGACGGTGTCGTCTACGGCTCGTCGGGGGACAGGCACCTCTACGCCGTCGACATCCCCTGAAAGCCCCGGAGCGGATTGGGGCTCGGCTCGAACCCCGACGGAGCGGCACTTATAGCCAGCGAGCTATGTGTCGAGATCAGGCCACCGCCCCGTCCCTCGCCATCGGCGCCCGGGGGACGCTCTGACGGGCTCGTCCCTCCGGGAGCAAATCGTCCGCGGCCATCCGTTCGGCGGCCGCGGACGATTCATGCTGCAAGCTCAGATGCAAATCCGCGGGCAGTAGACGCCCGGTGACGGGTTGACCGGCACGCAGCAGAAGTTCTGCCTGTCGAATCGGTAGGTGCACCAAGACGAGTTGAAGCTGGAGCAGTCGAGGAGGCGCTGCTCCGGCTGGAAGCCACCGGCCTCCGAGAGGATCTCGACCATCGGGAAGCCGAAGAGGGCGTCGAGGTCGACCTCCGGCTGGATGAGCTCGGCCTGGGGCTCTATCCACTCGAGCAGGTCGGAGGGCTCGACGGCCTCAGGGCCGTCTTCCGTCGGTTGGGCACCGACGGTCATCGGGACGATCAGCAGCAAGAGGACGAGGGCGTAGCGGGTCATGGGACCTCCTTGGTGGTGAGTGCAGCGCTCGCGGGATTCCATAATTCGCGATACGACTGGTGTTTCCAAGACATTGCACACCATGTTAATTTTTTTATCTTTCATCAAGCGGCTGGAGCGTGTCAACACGGGGCGGCACACCGAAGACGGATCGCGTGTTCACGACCTCGGTGGGTTTCGGGCGTGGGGGCGGAGCTTGCCCCCGCCCGTCTCGGCGAGATCGCCGATACTTCAAATCCGCGGGAAGCTGGACCACCGCTCCGCTGACCTTGGAAAGCCACCACACGGTTCAGGTTCGAGGAACCCGCCGCGTCCCGGCGTCGTCCCGCCGCCCTGCCCGGTCGGTCCGACGCTGCTCCTATCGGGTTTAAACGAGGCGCTGCTCAACGTCGGCGAAGGCCCGCGCCATCCGCTCGGCGCCGCCGTCCGCCGCCAGCTCATCGAGGCGAAGGGTCGCTAGGGCGGCGATCGCCGCCCCCTGGAGGCGGGGTTCCCGCGCCGGGGCGTCGCCGCCGGTTGGTGCGCCGAAGCGCCCGTCGTCGAAGGCCTGCAGCGACTCCGCCGCCCGCTTCACCAGGGTTTGGAGGACCCGGAACGCCCCGTCCGACAGCGGCGGGTCGCCGCGGTAGAGATCGAGGCGGCCGCCGGCGCGGTAGGTCGGATAGTCCTCGAGGCCGATGAAACGGAGGAACCAGTCGGCCCGGTAGTGGCCCAGGGCGGCGACGATGCCGGCGTAGTCGGCGATGAGCTCGTCGAGGAGATTGTTGCGCATGGAGCCGAAGAGACGACGGGTGAAGTAGTGGGCACACTCGTGATCCCGCCGGATCTTGAGGGACGCCTCCCGCCAGGCCCCGTCGTCGAGCCCCAGGTCTTCTGCCCGAACCGCGCTGTAGGGGCCGTCGCTGAGTAGCACGAACCGGTCCTGGAACAGCTCCTTGCGCTGGCGGATTGCGGCGAACGCCTCCCGCCAGGTGGGGGCATCCCGTTCCTCCTCGGGCTGCGCCTCGTACCGTTCCCGCAGCTCCCGGATTCGGAACCAGTTGTTGTATCCGGAGACCATCAGGGCCCCCATCGAGTCCGGGATCTCCGCCGGCTCGTTGCGACGGCCGAGGGCCCGCGCCAGGGTGACGAAGTCCTCCCTCCGGCGCATCACCAGCACCGGCACGTGGCCCGCGAGGCTCCGGTAGAGGAATAGCTCGACCCGATCCGGGTCTTCGAGGTCGAGCCCCGTGGCGCTCTCCAGGGTGGACGGATCCGCGCCGCTCAGGGTCGCCGCGAGGTAGCCGTCGGAACGGCTGATGCCTTCGCGGATCGGAAAGCTGAGCTGGGGCAAATGGCGTCGCAGGACTCCGTAGGCGCCCTCCGCGTCCCCCTCCTCCACCCACCGGCGCCAGGTGTCGACGAAGGGCTCGTCGTCCAGGGGCAGATCCGGCTGCCCGTCGAGGGCCTTCAGGTCGAAGTGGTTGCGGTTGTACTCCAGCAGCTCGTCGACCTCGTCGCCGACGGCGCCGGCCGCGGCGATCTCCGCCGCCCAGGACGCTTCTTCTGATGTGGACGTCATCATGCTCCCTCAACGGATCGACCCCCGCCGAGGCGGGGGTCGACGTGGATCAGGGGGTCGGCGCGGGGTAGACGTACGACGCCTGGAGCCCCAGCGGCAAACCGAGGTTCCAGTAGATCAGCAGGAAGATCGTCCAGCTGATCAGCAGCGCGACCGAATACGGCAACATGAGGGATGTCACCGTGCCGATCCCGGTGCCCTTCACGTACCGCTGGCAGAACACCACCACCAGGGGGAAGTACGGCATCAGCGGAGTGATGATGTTGGTGGTCGAATCGCCGACCCGGTAGGCCGCCTGGGTCAGCTCCGGCGAGTAACCGAGCTGCATCAGCATCGGCACGAAGATCGGCGCCAGGAGGGCCCACTTGGCCGACGCCGAGCCCACCAGCAGGTTGACCCCCGCCGTCAGCAGGATGATGCCGACGATGGTGACGCCGCCGCCGAGGCCCGCCCCTTCGAGGAAGTTGGCGCCCTTGACCGCCAGCAGGATGCCGACGTTCGACTGGCCGAAGGCGGCGATGAACTGGGCGGCGAAGAACGCCATCACCAGGTAGTAGCCCATGGTGCTCATGGAGTGGGACATGCCGTCGATGATGTCCTTCGACGTCTTCACCGTCCCCGCCACGAGGCCGTAGACGATCCCGGGGAAGAGGAAGAAGAGGAAGATCAGCGGCACGATGGACTGCATCAGGGGCGCCGAAAAGGCGGTGATCTCACCGTCCGGCGAACGCAGGGCCGAGTCCGTCGGCAGGGTGGCGAGGACCAGCAGGCCGATGCACACGACGGTGGCGATCAGCCCCGCCCACATGCCCATCCGCTCCTTGGGTCCGAGCTCCTGCATCTTCGGCATCTCTTCGGGGTCGCCGTCGATCTCGGTGTCCGCAAGGCGGGGCTCGATCACCTTGTCAGTGAGCCACCAGCCGACGCCGATCACCAGGATGCTGGAGGCGCCGGTGAAGAACCAGTTGCACAGGGGGTTCACCTGGAGATTTGGGTCGACGATGTTGGCCCCGGCCTGGGTCAGACCCTGGAGCAGCGGATCGATGCCGGAGGGGATGAAATTGGCCGAGAATCCCCCGGAGACCCCCGCAAAGGCCGCCGCGATACCCGCCAGTGGATGTCTACCGGCGGCGTAGAAAATGACGCCGCCGAGGGGAATCACCAGCACATAGCCGGCGTCCGCCGCGGTGTGGCTGACCACCGCCACGAGGATCAGCATCGGGGTCAGGAGGGTCTTGGGGGTGAAGCCCAACATCCACTTGAGGACGGCGTTGATGAAGCCGGTGTGCTCCGCCACGCCGACACCGAGGAGCGCCACCAGCACCACGCCGAGGGGGTGGAAGCCGGTGAAGGTCGTGACCATGTTCGACAGGAAGGCGGCGATCGCCGGTCCGGTGAGCTGGTTGAGCACCCGGATCGGCTCCTGGGTGGCGGGGTGGATCTCCTTGAACTCGATGCCCGACAGCAAGGCCGAAAGGACCCACGTGAACATCAAGAGCAGGAAAAAGAGAATCGCGGGATCGGGTAGCTTGTTGCCCGCCACCTCGATGGCGTTCAGGGCGCGGTTGACCCAACCCTTTTGGGCCCCCGACGCCTGGTTCTTCGCTTCGGCCATGTCGCCACACCTCCTGTGCGTGGTTTGCTGAGCTCGAGCTCGAAAATTGGACCAGATAGAGCGGCGAGAGCATACCAGGAACCCCCTCCGCAACCCGGGACGGAGGGACGGTTCCCCCAGGCGAAGGGCCGAAGGCTCCGGGCGGGCCTCGGATCGGGGAGAAATATGCTATAAAAGCAAATCATGAGCTCCACATCCCGCTCCCCTTTCCCCCCGACGTCTTCGGTGACCCGAAGCTTGCCCGCCTCCTCCCGGCGCGCCTCCGTCCGTTCCATCCTCAACCGGCCCACGGCCGGCCTGCTCGTCTCTGGACTGCTCGCCCTCGCGCTCCTGACCAGCGGCTGCGGCGCGGGGACGGCCTCCGAGCCGTCCAGCCCCGGTCCGCCCCGCCCCGACGACGCCCCCCGGGTGGAGGCGGAGCTGCGGGCGTCCTTGGAGCGGGAACCCGACTCCGTCCCCCACCTGCGCCGCCTCGCGGCCCTGCTCGAAGCCCAGGGACGCCGGGACGAAGCCGCGGCGGTCTTCGGGCGTCTGCTCCGGGCGGATCCAGAGGCGGAGGGGGTCCACCTCCGCCTCGCCAGCCTCGCGCTCCTCGCTGGTGACGACGAAGGCGCCCGCCGCCACCTCGATCTGGCCCACTCCGGAGCTCCGCTGCCGGGGACCCTTGCGGCGGCATTCTCGGAGGTCGAACCCGTCCTCGTCTCACCGATTCGGGGCCTCGGCGATCCGCCGGTCCGGGTCGACGCCGGCGGCGGTGCCCAGGCGGCGGAGACTTCCATCTCCGGCCGCGGTCCGGTACTGGTGGCGGCCTGGAACGACCAGCGGGAGCCGGGATCCAACGGCTATTGGCGCCTCGGCGGCGCCCTGAGCCGCGACGGCGGCGCCACCTGGTCCGAAGGGCTGATCCGGCCGGGGAACAACATCCCGGACATCCACGAGGGGGACCCGATGTCGGCCTACGACCCGCGGACCGGCAATCTCTGGGTCGGCGGGGTTCGATTCTTCGGCGGCGGCAACGTCTATGTCGCCCGCCTGCGCCCCGGGGCCTCCGCCTTCGATACTGCGGTGGTGGCGGCGACGCCGAACATTGTGGTGGACAAACCCCTGATGACCGCCGGTCCCGCCCCCGGAAACCCGAACGCCACCCGCCTCTACATCGCCTACTCCGGCGGCCTCGAAGCCTCCGCCAACCTGGGGACCACCTGGAACCACCTGGACGACCTCGCCGGTATCGACGAGGCCTCGTACCACCCGCGGGTGAACGCAGACGGCGCCCTCTTCCTCACCTCCTGGGACTGGACCGACGGCATCTGGCTGAGGCGCAGCTTCGACGGCATCAACCTCGAAGCCCGCCGCCGCATCGCCACCCGCACCGACTATTGGAGCACCCAGGACGCCACCCGGGTCCCCGGCAACTTCCGGGCGCCGCCCCTCCCGGTCCTCGCCATCGACCCCGACGGCGACCTCGTGGTGGTCTACTGCGACACCGCGTCCATCTTCGGCGGCGAGACGGACCTCGACCTTTACCTGATCCGCTCGTCCGACGACGGACTCACCTGGACGGCGCCGCGGTCCCTCCATCCGTCGGACAGCGGCGACCAGGTGGCCCCGTGGCTCGAGATCGACGACGGCGGCCGGCTGCACCTCGTGTACTACGACACCCGCTACCACCCCCAATCCGACGCCGACCCCGTGGGGCTGGTGGACGTCACCTACGCCTACTCCGACGACGGCGGCGTCACCTGGTTCGAGAGCCGGCTCACCGACACCCCCACCGCCACCGACGACACCGACTGGGGCGGCTACGAGTTCCTCGGCGACTACCTCGGCCTCACCACCCTGGGGGACGGGGGTGCCATGGCCCTCTATGCCGCGGCGCCGGGGGGCGGCGACCTCGATGTCTACGCCCAGCGGGTGGGCCCGGGCCTGTTCCGCGACGGCTTCGAGAGCGGCGGCACCGGCGCCTGGTCGTCGGTCCTACCCTGAGGTTCGCCGCGACAGGGGGCTTCAGAGGTCGATGGGCAGGCGCTCACGCAGCTCGATCCGCCGGCGGGTGAACCGCATGCCGTAGGCGAGGGGTTCCACCCCCGCGGCCACCACCCGGCGAAAGGTGTCGGACCAGGCGGCGTCCACCTCGTCCGCCGGTCGCATGCGCCGGCAGTCGGCGCGGCCGACGAAGAAGACGATCACCCCCCGGTGCCCCTGGGCCACCACCTCCTCCAACTCCACCAGGTGCTTGAGCCCCCGCGCGGTGACGGCGTCGGGGAAGGTGACGTGCTCGCCGACGCGGTAGGTCGTGTTCTTCACCTCGACGTAGCAAGACGGCCGCTCCCCCGCCGAGTCCGTCAGCAAAAGGTCGATACGGCTTCGCCCCTCGGCGCCGTAGGGCACCTCCCGCCGGATCCCGTCGTACCCCGCCAGCTCGGGGATCCGGCCCCGGGCGACGAAGCCCTCCACCGCGCGGTTCGGGTTCATGGTGTTCACCCCCACCCACGTCCGCCCCATCTTGATCATCTCCAGGGTGTGCCGCAGCTTGCGTTTCGGGTTGTGGGAATCCGAAACCAGCACCGGACGCCCCGGCTCGCTGCAGGTAGACATGGTTCCCGAATTCGGGCAGTGGACGGTGACGACCTCCCCGCCGGGGAACCGCACGTCCGCCAAGAAGCGCTTGTAGCGGCGAATCAAGACGCCTTCGATCAGATCCTCGGGGAATCGCATGGCTTCGGCTCCTTCGTCGACGGGCGGGGTGGGTCGCCCGTCCGGGGGGATGGGTTTGACAGGGTCCGCAGCATACCGACTCTCGGCCGCCGGGCGACACCGTCGTCGACGGGGCAACCCATCGGCGGCCCATCGTCGCCGTCGGCTCCCACCGTCGTCGCCGACCGTTGTATGCTCAGCCGCGCATATCCGGTGACGTACGACCCCCGATCCCCAAGGCCCCCATGCCCTCCCTCCTCCGGCTCCTCGGCCTCGGCCTTCTCCTTCTCCACGCCCCGACCGTCCTCGCCGAGGACGCTCCGGGGACTGTGGCGTCCACCGGAACCGTCGAGTGGATCCTGCGGGAGGGCCCCGAACGGCGAGGGGTCCTGGCGCCGGCCCTGCGGAAGCGGCTCGCCCGCCTCACCGCGGACGACGCCGCCGGCCGCCACCGCGAGATGGCCAAGGATCCGCTGCGCTTCTTCCGCGCCACCGCCCACGTCTACCACCAAGACCTTGCGTCGAACGACTGGCTGCGCCGAAGCGAATTCTTCAGCGACGACCTCTTCACCTGGGTCCAGGGGGACGCCCGCAGCGACAACGTCGGCATCTTCGCCGACGGCGCGGGGGAGGTCATCTTCGACCTCGACGACTTCGGCGACGCCTGGATCGCCAGCTACCTGGTGGACCTGTGGCGCTTCGGGGTGTCGATCCACTTGGTCTGCCGCGAAGCCGGCTTCGACGCCCAAACCGCCGACGCCGCGGTGCTCGCCTTCGCCGACGCCTACCTAGAGCACATCGCCCGTCTCCGCGACGGGGTCGGCGGCGCCAACGCCCCCATCTCATCCGAGACCACCCAGGACCCCCTTGCCAAGTTCATCGGCCAGATCGCCACCAAGCGAACCCGCGAGCGCCTGCTCGACAAGTGGACCCAACTCGGTGAGACCGGCCGCCGCTTCGGCGACGACAAGAGGCTGTCCCCCGTCGACAACCTCACCCGCCGGCGCTTCGGCGCCGCCTTCGACGCCTACCGGCGTCACCTCCCCACGGCCTCGACCCTGGGGCGGAGCCACTTCCGGGTCCTCGACCTGGTGCGGCGACTCGGCGCCGGGCTCAGCTCCGCCGAAGCCCTCCGCTTCTACGTGTTGATCGAGGGCCCCACCGAACGCCCCGAGGACGACCGTATCCTCGACGTCGTGGCGCGGATCCGACCCTCCACCGCCGAGGTCGCCGAGGATCCCCCCGGCCCCGCCAAGCTAGGCCACCTGGCGGACGCCGGATGCCGAGCCGCCCTCGCGGAGCGGGCCCTCCTGACACGCCCGGACCCCCACCTCGGCTGCCTGGTGATGAAGGGTGAAGCCTTCTCCGTGCGGGAGCTCTCCCCCGCCAAGGCCCAATTCCCCGCCGTCGGCCTGCGGGACTATGAAGCTCTATGGGTGCTCGTCGACGCCTGGGGCCGGGTCCTGGCGTCGGCCCACGCCCGGGCCGACCGGGATTTCGATCCGGAGCTGGTTCCCCACCCCTTCGAAGAGGTCCTGCTGGAACGGGTCGGCGACCGGGGCAAAACCTTCGGCCACGAGCTACGCCGCTTCGCCCGCTCCTACGCCCGCCAGGTGGAGACAGACCACGCCATCTTCCTCCGCGCCCGCCGTCAGGGGGCGTTGCCCTGATCTTCAGCCTGACGGCGAATGCTGCGAGCGTGGGCCTGACTGTCTTCGATCTCGGGCCGGGAACCGATCACGCCTTCGCGACGCCAGAACGCGACCAGTTCTGGCCCGCTGGCGTGCCGATGATCGGATTCCGGAACGCCGCCTAGGAGGCGTAAAGCGTACTGCTCTACTGGCAGTCCGAGGCGCAGGGCCTCAGCGGTGAGTCGGTGCTCCAGGTCTTTAGGAAGGTCTAGGGTAAGGGTCATATCGATGCTGCTCTCTTCGTGAGACGATCATGGCTCATTGCTGGCCTCGGCCCAGGTCATTCCCTATGCTACTAGCCGCACAAGCAGGGTTCGATCACTCTCAGAACCATAGTTGTGACAGTTCTGCCACGACCGCTCGCGCTAAGCTCATCCCCAAGTCCTCGACCGCACCCCCAAGGAGGTCCGATGTCCCTCCCGACGCCCCCCGTATCCCCACGATTCCCCCGCTGGGGATGGATCGCCGTTCTGACCTTGATGCCGCTCGCGGCGGTGCATCCCACGATGGCCGAGGAACCGGCGACGGCCGAGGCTCCTGCGGCGGACGAGGTCCCCGCAGAGGCCAACGACGCGGCGGCGCCGACCTTGGAAGAGGCCCTGGCTACCTTCGACGCCGAGGTTCGTTCCCTGCGTTCGACGTTTCTGAAGGAGCACGGGGATCCGGAAGACCCCGACTGGGTGAAGCGGAAGCTGGCCCACATGGTGGAGGTGGACCAGTACATGCGGACCTACTCCCGCCTGCCCCACGAGCACGGCTACGACGACGCGCAGCAGGAAGCGTTCCGCGAGGTCTTCATGACCCGCTGGTCGCTGATCGACGCCCAGCACACCGAGACGCTGAAGATGCTGCTGTCGATCCACGGCTGGTTCACCATCGGCAAGTTCGGCGAGCAAGCCGACAAGGACGGCTGGCTCCTCGTACAACACGCCGACCTCGACCCCGACTTCCAGCGCCGGGTCCTCGGCATGCTCGAGAAGCTCCTCCCCAGCGGCGAAACCCGCAAACGTAGCTACGCCTACCTCTACGACCGGGTGGCGGTGGCGGACAACCGTCCCCAGCGCTTCGGCACCCAGGGGCGATGCGTCAGCAAGGGCACCTGGGAGCCACGGGAGATGGAAGAACCCGAGCGCATCGACGCGATCCGCGCCGAGGTGGACCTCGGCCCCATGGCGGAGTACATCGAACGGTTCGTCGACATCTGCCCCTGACGGGGCCACAGGAGATCGCTGAGGTGACCCGCCCCACGCCGTTTTTCCTCACCCGCGCCGAGGCTGGAAGCCTGGCGATCCGCTACGACGAGATCCTGCCGGGGCCTGAAACCCCGGAGTCGATTCGCCAGACGGCAGTCTACCGCTTCTACGCCGAGGCGATCGTCGCCCGGGGGCTCGACGGCGACCTACGCCGCTTTCGCCACCGGGCCCTGGGGGGCCTACTCACCCGCCGCGACCACGTCGCCCTCGACGACCTCTTCGAAGGGGTCAAAGGCCACGCCCTCCAGGGGGGCTACATGCTGCCGAGGCGCGACCCTTCCATGCCCGGCACCTTCGCCGCCTACGGTCGCACCAACAGCTACGCCATGCTCCTCGCCCAGATCCTTTTCGTCGACAACGCCGTGAAGGAAGGGCTCGCGGCGCTCCTCGACGACGGCACCCAGGCGCAGGTGCTGCCCCGCGTCGCCCGCTTCCTGGAGGGCCGGTCGAGGGAGAACGGCCGCCCCATCGGCGCCGACGACGCCCGCTTCTTCGCCACCCTCTTCGTGCTCCAGACCGCCTTCGACCGGCTCTTCATCACCGACGAAAAGCCCGTGGAATACGACCCCGCCACCGGCCGACGCACGCGGATGGCGGGCTACGACGCCTGCACCGCCTACCTCGAGATAACCAACCGTCGACTGGTGACGGCGACCCGCGCCGAGCGCCGGCTGTGCGAAAACCTCACCACCGGCTGGGGCGACGGCATCGACCGCGCTACCTGGGACTACCTGAACCGTTGCTACTACGGCAGCATCTCCCCCACCACCGGCAAGACGGTCATGTTCACCGAGAACTACGACCGCCTGCTGGAGAAGATGCTGCCCCAGTTCGCCTGGGCCAAGGTCCGCCTTTCGCAGGAAATCATCGCCGCAAAGCGCGCCGGCGAGCGTCTAAACGTCCTAGAAATCGGCGCCGGCACCGGCGCCTTCGCCATCGAGCTGTGGATGTCCTGCAAAGAGGCCGGGATCCCCCCCGAGACGATCACCTACCGCGGCGTCGAGCCCAGCGACCTCATGCGCAGCCAGCTCGCCAAGAACGTGGCCTCCCGCATGGGGGCGGACTCCCTGCCGGAGGGCTGGGGGGTGGTGGAAGGCGACCTAGAGACCTTCACCGAACACCCCGCCCGCTACCTCACCGCCGGAGCCCACAACCTGGTGGTGCTCTGCTTCTGCATCCACCACTGCTACCCCCCCAGCGTCGACGACTTCCTCACCTCCGAGCCCGTACAAGATCTCGCCTCAGCCATCTACGTACTCGACGGCGTCCGCGAGCACGGCTGGACCAAGCCGTACTACATGTGGGCCGACTGCGAGAGCCCGGAGTGTTTCGACAACGTCACGAAACAGGGCATCTGGCGCTCGGAGACCCTCTGGACCGAACCCGCGAAACCCATCGACGGGCACGCCGTCACCACTGCTTGGTGTGCGTTGCGGCGGTTGACCGTGAAGCTTTGAGTCGGGAATCTCTCAGGTCGTGACCTTAGGCCTCCAAGCTGCTGCCCGCTTTCCAAAGGCGGAATGCCACAGCTTGTCACAGCTCGGTGTCACAGATTCCCGAGAACGTAGAATCGAATGGAATCTATCGAACCTTTTGTCGCTCCCTTGAAGAGTCGTCTTTGCTCGAACCGCTCGCGCTCCCAAGGCTGGAGATCAGTTCCGGATCGCCTGATGATGAAACCCTCATTCAGGAGAAGATTGCCTTCAGCGCGCCCAGGACGGCCTGCTTCATGGTCTTGTAAAATGTGTTCGCGCAATTCTCGTAGCCTGTCGAGCTGAAGCAGCTCAACACGTCTGAGAAGAACTTTATGATCATTGACAGAATTTGCTTGAAGAAATCTAAGACCGCTTTCGCCGCAACTACTAGCAAGTCTCCTACCTTGATCCAGAAGGAATCTCCGTATTTCTTAACTTCGGCGAGAGCCCTTTGCATGTTTTGATTCGACCTCTCTAACGCCGAAACCTTTCGCTCTTCCAACCTACGTCTAAAGTCTTGACGCCCGTTTGATCCATTTCTCGCCGTGAGAGCATCTTCCTGGATTGTGGCAAGGTTCTTTAACTCACCTGCCTGGTAACGCTCAAAGATTTCCTCAAGCTCCCTGGTTCGAAAAATGGAGAAATTTGCTTCTAGTGGCTGAACCGCACCCGTTGGCTTCAAGTCGACGTCGTGGAACGGATCTGTCGCATCTGCATCACCTTCTACAATGGCATCGCCATAGGCAATACATCGATCGATCAGTTTCCCAAAGTCTTCGATGGATTCAACTCGCGTCAATGGTTCCTCCTTCATCGAGGACGGATTGAGTCAATAGAACCTCCGGTGTCTCGAGTCAAAGCCGTTGGGTCGGCGTCTGACTACCCCGGCTTTACCGAGAACGCATCCGCGATCCAGAGACCGTCGGGATCGAGGGCCGCTTTGATCCGGCGCAGCCTCCGATACTTCTCCTCGTGGTCGTAGTAGTGCTGCCAGACCGTGTCCAGGTCGCGCTCGCCGAAGGTGTAGGCGAACATCCGCATGTCGGCGTTGGCGTAGGTTTGCTGGCCGATGAAGACCTCGTCGTTCTCCCGCTGCCAGGCCTGGGCCTTCTCGAAAGCGTCGCCGCTTAACCAGCCCACCGAGTAGAACGAATCGTGGCTCATGGCGAGGGCCTGATCGCGCCAGGAGTAGGAGGTGAGGCCGTTCTTGCCGTACTCGGCGACGGCGCCGCCGGCGTAGACCTGCTGCTGGGAGACGAGGTGCTGGTGGTGGCGGGTGCCGATGGGGCCCATGATCTCGTACATGCGCTCGGTGTAGGTCTCGGGGAAGCCCTCCAGAACGTCCATCGTGACGCGGGAGCGCTTGACGAAGGGATACTCCATCTCCCGGTCCTGCTTCATGATGAAGTGGTGCGCAAGCCCCTCGGAGACGGGGGTGTTCTGGAGACGGCAGGCGATGAGGGGATCGCCGCAGACGTCGTCGTCGGTGAAGGATTCGAACCACTGATCGTCGAACGCTTCGGCCTCTCCGCCCTTGTTGGTGAAGCACAGCCACATCTGAATCAGGGCCGGGACGGGCACCGCGTCGATCTTGATGTCGAGCTTCCGTAGCTCTTCGTCCACCGGCTCGGGAATCAGGTCCATCATGCCGGTGCCGGTGATGGTCAGCATGAACTCGTAGTCCGAAGGCACGGTGCCGTCGGCGCAGAGCTTGGAGAGTTGCTGCATCCGGCGCACGACGCCCTCCATCTTGTCCTTAGACCACAGCCAGGCGAAGGTGTAGCAGGCCGAATTGGGGTAGTCGGCGTCGCGGAGGGGGCTGAACTCCCAATGGGTGACGATGCCGAAATCCCCGCCTTTGCCGCCGCCGAGGACGGCGTAGTACACGTCGTCGTTGTGCTGGCTCGTCTGCCCGGCGACGGGCCGGACGATGCGCGCTTGATGACCGCTGGCCAGGATGATGTCGAAGGCCAGCACGTGGTCGGCGAGGAGGCCGTGGCTACGGGCCACGATGCCCCAGCCGCCGGTGTGCACGTGACCGCCGAGGTGGACGTGGGCGCAGACCCCCATGGGCAGGTAGATTCCGTGCTCCTGGTTCTTCTCCGCCCAATCCCCGAGCCCGAAGCTCACGCCGCAACGCAGCACGTTCGCCGCCGCGTCGTACTCGTACCCCTGGAAGGTCTCGCTCAGGTCGATCTGCATGTTCACCGGCGAGGTCGACGAGTAGCCGCAGTACTGGTGACCCCCGGTGCGCACGGCGATGGCCATACCCAGTACCCGGCACAGGCCGATGGCTTTGAGGATGTCCGGCTCGCCGGTGGGGTACAGGATGATTCGCGGCGAGACGTCGCCTTCCTCGAAGGAGGTCGTGGCGTATTGCAGACGCTTCTGGGGGTAATCGTCGTCACCGATGATGAACCAAACTCCTTCGAAATCCGCTGCCTGCGCCGCGACCCTCAGGGCCTCCAGCTCTTCCCGGTGTTCAGCAACATATTTCTCGATGAAATCTGAATCATCCATGTTGCGTACGGCCAGATCTTCTTGGTCCATGTCACCCTCCGTATTTCAGTCATCACGTCTTCAGGCCGAGGGTCTCGGCGGCGAGCCGCCGAGGCCGATCCGGCCGGTACGACAACGATTCGATGGCCGGCTAGGTCGCCTCGCACGCGCGCCGCGGCCGCCGAGCCTTCTGCTTCAGAAAGACGCGATAAGTCTGACAGAACTGGACCAGGCGTGCCACGACCGACGGGCTATCGGCCGGCCCGACGCCCTCGGCGGTGCATGGAACCGTCGCCTTGGCTTGACGGTGTCGCCGGCGAGGAACTCGGAGTCGGTGGTCTCGGCTAAGGAGTGCCTTCCAGGCCGGACGAGGCCAGCATCTTGGCCAGGATGGCCGAAAACCGCCGACGCTCCACCTCCTCGAGGCCGCTGGTCAGGCCGTTCACGATGTCCGCCAGGAGCTCTTGGTATCCCGCAACATGGGCGCGGCCCTCGTCGGTCAGGCTGACGAGCCAGACCCGGCCATCGGTCGAGCTCCGGGATCGCCGGATCAAGCCAACCTCTTCGAGCACCTTCACCGTACGGGTAATCTGCCCTTTGTCCCTGGAGAGTTGTCGGGCGAGGTTCTGAATCGGCAGCGGCTCCAGATCTGCGATGGTCACCAGGGTCATCGCCCCAAACGGCCCGATCCGAGCTCGGTCGACGACCTCGGCCCGCTGACGCATGTTGCAGTGAAGCAGCCGCATCAGACGATCCAGGTCCAAGGCGAGCGCCAAGACATCTCTGCTAGACGGCGTCATTTTTTGTTGACTCAAATCAACTACTTATCTAAGGTTGACTTCTGTCAACCAAGACGCCAGGTGTACACGACGCACGCCACCGTGGGAGAACGCTAGATGTCACGAACACACGAACTGGCCCTCAAAGCCGCGACCATCCTCTGGGTCGTCTGGGGAATCGACCACATTCTCGGCGGCATCGTGACGATGGCCGACGATGCGACCGGCGGATTCCAAGGTATCGCCGCTGCTGTCGAGCCCGACGACTTGGGGGCAGAGTACCACCCAGCCGTGGAAGCGATGCTCAACCAGCACGGATGGAACCTCCCCTGGGTCGGCGTACCCTCGAAACTGCAGCGGCCCCCGCAGGATCTCCAAACGCCACGATCCCGAAACAAGGAAACCCGCCCATGACTTCGAAACCCCTGGTGGCCATCACCGGTGCGTCGAGTGGTATTGGCGCTGCGCTAGCCAGCCTCCACGCCGCCGATGGCTGGGACGTCATCATGGTCAACCGGAGCGTTGAGCGCTCCCAGCCCGTTGTCGATCGGATCCGGGGCGAGAGTCCCGACGCTTCCGTCGAGGTGATCCAGGCGGACCTGGCACGACTCGACTCGATCGCCCGTGCGGCGGAAACGCTCCGCGAGCGCGACCGCATCGACCGCTTCATCAACAATGCAGGCGTGCTCCTGGGCGAGAAAGTCATGTCGGAACACGGCGTAGAGATGCACGCCCAGGTGAACACGCTCGCTCCTTACCTCTTCGGACGATGGCTGAGTCCTGTGATGGAGGGCGTAGTGATGGCACTCGTCACGACCAGCGCCATCAGCCGCGCAAAGACGCTGGCAGTCGAGGAGCTGGCTGATCCGTCTTCCTTCAGAAAGCTCTTTGGACCCTACGTGCAGTCGAAGCTAGCAGCGACCGCGATCATGGACGCGTTCGCTCGCGAGTACCCCGCCATCACGTTCCGGTCCACCGAACCGGGTGCCGTCAAGACCTCGATGACCCGTGGTGACGGCATGCCGCGATGGCTCGCGCCAATCCGGAACCTCTTCTTCGCTTCCCCCGAGAAAGGGGCCAGGAGGATCTTCGACAGCGTCAACGCCCCCCGGGCCGACTACCCGAGCGGGGCCTTCGTCCAAGGCGGCAAGCGACGGGCTCTGCCAGCCGACGCGGGCGATCCGGCCGTGCAGAAAGCCCTACTCGCCTGGTGCCAGGAGATCACCGGCGTTTGAGCCAGCGCCGTCGCTCCCCCGGCCTTGATGGGTCGAACGGGCATTCAGTCTGGGAACAGACCTGCAAGGGCATGCGCGACCGTGCGGGGGCGGGACGCCTCTAGGACCGAAATTGCGCCGGTGTTTTTCCTGTCCAGCGCTTGAAGGCCCGGCGGAAGGCCCTTTCGTCGGAGTAGTCCAGTAGACGCGCCACCCGGCCGATGGTGATTCGAGGGTCCCCCAGCAGCTCTTCGGCGTAGATGGCCCGGACTTGATCGATCAATCCGCTCAGCGTATAGCCGTGGGCGGCGGCCAACCGCTGCGCCGATCGTAGACTCAAGAAGGCACGCTCAGCGGCGGCTCGGCCGCTGAACTCGCCATTCGAAGCATTGTCGGTGATCGCTTGGCGAAGCTGGGCCAGCTGGGCCGGAAACCCTTCACGCCGGACGCGCTCCGTCGCCTGCGCAAAGTGTTGCACGACAAAGGCGAACAGCTCCGTATTGGCGTGGCTGATGGCCGAGTCCAGGCTTCCTGGGCGAAACACGATCTCGTTACTCGGCAGGTCGAATTCAATCGGTACCCTAAAGTAATCCTCATAAGCCTCGATGGGCCCCCACTGGCTGCAGACGAACCCTACTCTCTCGAGCGCATCCTCGACCCCGAGGGCTTCACGGATCAGGCGAACCGTAAGCGCGCCGGCCATGGCGGCCGATCGCCCCTGATCGATTCTGTCCGAGGGATGCTCACCCCGCAGCTGAGGGACCCCGTCGACTTCGAGCAGCTCCAGCTCCAATCGGTCGCCGAGCAGCATTCGGTTCTGGGTCAGCAGTTCCAGCGCTTGCCGCAGGTTCTCCGCGAACTGCATACCCTCCGCGAGCCCGGCCATGCAGGCGAGGGGGGCGGCGCGGGCCATCTGCAGCGGGAGCGCTTCATCGGGCCATTCTTGCCACAGGGCCAGCCACAGCCGCGGCAGAACATCGTCGGGTAGGCGGTCGTTCGGGTTGACCAGATCCAGGCCCGAGACACCGCAGGCCGCGTTGATGCGCTCCATGCTCCAGCCGCGGGAAAGCGCGAAGGCGGCGGTGGTAGAAGCGATGCTCGCGTGGGCCTTCGGCCGACTCACGTTGGCGTGGGTTGTCCATTGCTGTTTCGCCACGGTCCTTGGCATTCTTCCTTGCTTGCCTCCCTGTGTCCGTTTGGGCGAGGTGTCTCACGGTCCTGTCGACGAGAACCCGGATCATACACAGTCGAGAACGGCGCCGGCTGGGAAGGGTCGAGTCTCCAGGACCACCTTTCGTTCTGATCGATCGCCCCAGCGGCCGATCTTTGGGGGTAGGGACGACGCGTTGATGTTCTGGCCGGAGAGCCGGCTGATTCACATTGGCGCGAATTGTCCCTTTAAGGACCGCTGCTGTCCTTCACGCCCTCGGGTCGCTTGTTCAGAATCTACTCAATGTTACAGATTCGAGCGTGCGATACCTGCAGGCGAGACGTATCTCGGCTAGCGACGGTGCCCCTTGCTGCGACGGCCCTAGCGGTCGTTCTGAGTACCCCCACGGCTATCACCGTCGGGGCGCAAACCGACCCGTCCCCCGGGGTCGGCAACCCCTCGGCGGTCGACATCGCAATCATCGAGGACGGCGAAACGCAGCTGACCCTCGAGACCAAAGCCGCGCTCTTGGAGCAGCTCAAGGGCCTCAGCGATTTCGAGTACACGTTCCGATTCCCCGAAGCGTGGCAGCGGGTCCACGGCTGGCGCACGGGCAATGCCAAGGACGCCATCGAGGCGGCGCTGGCCGAGGAATCCATCGAGATCGTCGTCGCGCTCGACATCCTCTCGAGCAGCGTCGCCGCCGGGCTCGAGCCCGGGAAGCCCTTGATCGCGACGGCTGTTCCGCTACCGGAGCTCCAAGGCTTCTCGACGGCGGCGGACGGCACCAGCGGCACCGAGAACCTCCACTTCTTGACCGCCGACTTCGACCTGGCCGGCGCTCTGGAGGACTTCCAGCGCCACACCGGCGCCAAGAACATCGGCCTGGTGGTGGACGGCAGCCTTCTCGAGGCCATTCCGTCCCTGCCGCAGGAAGTCCAACGGGTCCTGTCCGAGCTCGCCTTTGAGGTCACCCCCGTCGAGGCGCCTTCGGGGGACCGTGCCGCAGACCTGGCGCGCTGGCGCGACTCGGTTCCGGCTGGGGTCGATGCGCTCTTCCTGACTCCGCTGCCGCGACTCACCGATGGACATTCGAAGGGCATCCTGGAGCTCGCCGGGGAGAGGCGTTGGCCCACCTTCACCACGCTCGGCCGCGAACAGGTGGACGCGGGGTTCCTGATGGGCCAAGGCTTGGTGACCTCACCCGAGCAGGTGGCCCGGCGCCTCGCGATCGACATCCGGGACATCGCCCTCGGGCGCTCCGCATCAGACCTGCCGGTCAAGATGGAGGTGCGCGGACGTTTGGCGATCAATCGGCGAACGGCAGACGCCATCGGCTATCGGCCCACCTTCGAGCTTCTCTTCGACGCCGACGTGCTCCAAGAAGGGGCCGTCGAAGGGCGGTCCCTGAGCCTGCGCACGGCCACCGAGGAGGCCCTCGAACACAACCTCAGCCTCGCCGTGGCTCAGCGCGAATTCGAGATCGCCGAGCAGGATACGGCCATCGCCCGCGGCGCGCTGCTCCCGCAGGCCGCCGGCGACGTCAACTGGACCCGCCAGGATCGCGACTTGGTGGGCACGGGCCCGACTCGCACCCTCGACGCCGCGCTCACGCTTTCGCAATCGATTTACTCCGAGACGCTGCGCAGCAATTTCAGGGCGACGGCGCTGGCCGAAACCGCCGAGGCGGCGGACCGCGCAGCCACCGAGCTCGACGTGATCGAGACCGTGGCGCTGACCTATTTGCGCGTGCTGGTCGCCAAGACCGAGCGCGACATCCGGCTGGAGAACCTCAATTTGACCCGGGCCAACCTCGAGCGGGCACAGTTCCGCTCCGACGTCGGCTCGGCGAACCGCTCGGAGGTGCTGCGCTTCGAGGCCGAGCTGGGAACGGATCGACAGAACGTCACCACCGCGGTGGCGGCCTACGAACGACTGCGCTTCGAACTGAACCGCGTTCTGCGAAGGCCAATCGACGAAGTCTTCCAGACCGAAGAGCCGGGCATCGACTCCGCCGAGCTCCTGGCCGACGAGCGCCTGAAGAAACTGCTGGAGAGCCCCGACGGCGTCGAGACCCTCGGCGCCTTCGTGGCTGAAGAGTCGCTTCGAAACTCGCCCGAGCTGGCCGGGCTACGCGCCCGGATCGAGGCCCAGGAGCGGCTGCTGGGTGCCGCCAAGAGGCAGCGCTATGTTCCGCGAATCGACGGCGTCTCACGGGTGAACCGCATCGTCGACGACGGGGGTGCGCGGTTCGAAACGGATTTCGACAGCGACTGGAGCATCGGCGTCGAGCTGACCTGGAGCCTCTTCGAAGGCGGTGGCATCGCGGCGCGGAAGACACAGGCCGCACTTCAAGTGGACCAGCTCGAGCTGGTCCTTCAGCAGACGTCCGACGCCGTCGAAGCGGAAGCCCGGGCACGGCTGGTGGAGGCGGCGTCCACCCGGCTCAACATCGCGTTCGCCAACGCCTCAGCGGAGGCGGCGCGCAAGACCCTCGACCTTGTGACCGATTCCTATGAACGCGGAACCGCCAGCTACATCGATCTGATCGACGCCCAGAACACCTACCTGAACGCTCGGCTGGCGGCCGCCAACGCGGTGTATCAGCACCTGCAAGATCTAGTGGAGCTGCAGCGATCGATCGCCTTCTTCGACTTTGCCGCCTCCCCCGCGAGCGAGCGGGCCTGGCTCGATCGCCTGAGCCGTTTTCTTCTGAACACCGAGGACGCCCCCCGATGAGCTCACGCCCTTTGTCCTTCACACTGGCGCCCTGGATCCTCGCCGCCGGGGCCGCCCTGCTAGCCGCCTGCGGCGAAGAGGCGCCGCCCCCGGAACCCGCCCTGAGGCCGGTGAAATCCGTCGTCGTCGAGAGCGGCTCGGCGTCGATCCGGGATCGCGTCTTCAGCGGTACGGCCCAGTCCGCCGAGGAGGCGGCGCTCAGCTTCAAAGTGTCGGGTACGGTGGCGCAGGTGCCCGTCGAAGTGGGTGACCAGCTGAGGCGCGGCGAGCTGATCGCCGCCCTCGACCGGGATCTCTTCAATGTCGAGCTGGAGCAGGCCCTGGCCGAGGAAGCGCGCACCAAGGCCACCCGGCGCAGCGCCGAGGCCGAATACCAGCGGGTCCGTCTGCTCTTCACCAACGACAACGCGTCGCGCAACGAGCTAGACACCGCGCTGGCCAACGCCGAAGCCGCCAAGGCGTCGTTCAACGCCGCAGTTCAGACGGTCCGCCTCGCAAGGCTGAATCTGGGCTATACACGGCTGACCGCGGCCGAAGACTGTTCGGTTGCCGAGCTCGGCGCCGAGGTCAGTGAGAATGTCTCGGCCGGCCAGACCGTCGCCCGGGTTAATTGCGGCAAGAACTGGGAAGTCCTCTTGGCCGTGCCGGAGAGTCTGATCGCCTCCTTCACGGACGGCATGGCTGGCGTCGCGCGGTTCCCGTCGGTGCCCGGTCAATCCTTCGAGGGCGTGGTCAGCGAAGTGGGTGTCGGCACCGGGGACGCCCGGACCTTCCCGGTGACGCTCTCCCTGGCCACCGTACCAACGGACATCCGATCCAACCTCGCAGCCGAGGTGACGTTCCGCTTCCCGCAGGGGTCGAGCTCGGACGGGGCCGGCTCCGACCGTCTCTACGTGCCTCCGTCGGCGGCCCTAAAGGACGAGCTAGGCACCTTTGTCTTCGTCGTCGGAGCCGGCGAACAGGGCGCCGCCGTGCTCGAACGGCGAACCGTCAAGGCCGGCGAGATCTCCGAGCTGGGGCTCGAGGTGCTCTCCGGCCTCGAGGTTGGCGAACGCATCGTGACGGCCGGCCAGATCCACGCCCGCGACGGCATGTTGGTGCGCGAGCCAGCGCAGTAAACCCAGGGCACGCGATGAACATCACAGCCGCCGCCATCCGCTACAACCGCGTGACGCTCGTGGCCGTCCTGGCCCTCTTCGTCAGCGGACTTTCCGCCTACGTCCAGCTGCCCAAAGCTCAGGATCCGGGATTCACCATCCGCACCGCCACGGTGACAACGATTTTCCTGGGCGCAAGCCCAGAACGGGTCGAACAGCTGGTGACGGACGCGATCGAAGAAAAGATCCAGGAGATGCCGGAGGTCGACGAGATCACCAGCGAGTCGATCAGCGGTGTTTCCGTAGTCACGGTGACCTTCAAAGACAGCTACGACGACATGCGGCCGATCTTCGACGATCTGCGCCAGAAGGTCGAAGACGTCATCCCCGAGCTGCCTTCGGGCGCCGTCACGCCAACGGTAAATGACGACTACGGCGATACCTACGGTCACCTCTACAGCCTCGTCGGCGCCGGCTTCACCCCGAAGGAGCTGCGCGATGCTGCCCTCGATGTGCGCGACGTGCTGCTCAAGGAGCCGGACATCGCCAAGGTGAACCTCTTCGGCGATATCGAAGACGCGATCTACATCGAATACGACAACCCCCGCCTCACCGAGCTCGGCGTCTCGCCCCAGCAGCTCGAAGGCGCGCTGCAATCGCTGAACATCCTGGCGTCGGGGGGCGACATCACCATCGGTCGCGAGCTGATCGTGCTCGAACCGACGGGCAACCTCGACACCGTCGAAGACCTGCGCCAGGCGATCGTCGAGATCCCCGGCAGCCGGGCGTTGATCCGCCTCCAGGACATCGCCGACATCTACCGCGCTTACGAAGATCCGATCCACCAGAAGGTGCGCATCGACGGCGAAGAGGGCATCTCCCTCGCCATCTCGATGCGCGAGGGCGGCAACATCCTGACCCTGGGGGAGCGCCTGGGGACCCTGATTCGCGAGCTGGAATCGGGTCTGCCGCTGGGCATGGAGCTGAAGCCCATGTTCCTGCAGTCGAAGCTCACCGGCGCCAGCGTCGACGCCTTCGTGAGCAATCTCGTGCAGGCGGTTCTCATCGTGATCCTGGTGATGATCGTCTCACTCGGCGTCCGCACCGGCCTGGTCGTCGCTTCGCTGATCCCAGTGGTGATGGTCTCGACCTTCGTCATGATGTCGATCTTTTCCATCGGCATCGACCAGATCTCCCTCGCCGCCCTGATCATCTCCCTCGGCCTGCTGGTCGACAACGCCATCGTCGTGGTCGAGGCGACGATCGTGCGCCGTCAGAACGGTGAGGAACCGATCGAGGCGGCGATCCACGCCGCGGGGGAGATGATGGTGCCCCTCATCATCTCCTCGTTGACGACGGCCGCGGCGTTCACGCCGATCGCCCTTGCCGAATCGGCGGTGGGGGAGTTCACCGCCTCGATCTTCTACGTCGTGACCATCGCGTTGCTGCTGTCGTGGACCATGGCGATGACCTTCATTCCCATGCTGACGCCGTTCATCAAGGTGTCGCCGAGGGAGGCGAGCGACGACGACATCAAGTTCGAGGGGGCCTTCTATCGGGTCTACCGGCGCCTGCTGTCGACCGTGATCCGCTTTCCGCTGGGCTTTTGCGCCCTGGTGGTGGCGGCCTTCGTCCTGTCCATGGTCGGCATGGGCTACGTTCCCCAAGTCTTCATTCCGCCGTCCGAAGACGCCGTGCTGACCGCCAGCCTGGAATTGCCGCCGGGTTCGGACATCGAGGCTACGGAAGCCGTGATCCAGGACCTCGACGCCTTCCTCGACTCCAAGCGGGTGGGCTCGGACGACGGGGAAGCGATCGGCACCCGGGGTTGGACCAGCTACGTTGGCTCCGGCGGCCCTCGGTTCGTGCTTTCGTTCTCACCCGAGAATCCGCGCAACTCCGTCGCCACCGTATTCCTCAACGTCAACAACAGCGCGTCCCTGGATCCGATCAAGCTGGCGATCGAGGACTACGTCTTCGAAAACCACCCGGACGCGCGGCTGCAGGTTAAGCGACTGGCGAACGGTCCGCCGGTGGCCTATCCGATCGAGATCAAGCTCTCCGGCCCCGAGTTCGACGAGCTCTTCGCCCTCCAGTCGAGAATCAAGTCGAAGCTGTGGGAATACGACGTCGTCACCGCGGTGCAGGACACCTGGGGTCCGCAGAGCAAGAAACTCGTCGTCGACGTCGACCAAGCCCGCGCTTTCCGCGCCGGTGTCTCGAGCCTCGACATCGCAACGTCCCTCAACGCCAGCCTCGCCGGCATGGAGATGACCGAATTCCGTGAGCAGGACGAGACCATTCCGGTCATCCTGCGCACCGAGGGCTCGGACCGGGACGATCTGAGCAAGCTGGAGAACCTGAGCGTCTTCTCGCAGAGCAACGGCGCCGCGGTGCCGCTCAGCCAGGTCGCCGAGACCCGCGTGGTGTGGGAGCCGGCGCGCATCGAGCGCCTCGACCGGGTGCGCATGATCACGATCCAAGTCCAGCTGCGGATCGGCGTCACCGTGGCCGAGGTGCTCGAGACGTTCCGCCCCTGGCTGAGCGAATACGAGGCCACCTGGAAACCGGGCTACAGCTACATCGAAGGCGGCGAAACCGAAGAGTCCGACAAGGCGGCCGTTTCCGTGGTCGCGGCCCTACCCTTCGCGGCGATAGCCATCGTGATGCTGCTGATCCTGCAGTTCAACTCCATCCGCAAGGCGAGCATCGTGCTGATCACCATTCCGCTGGGGCTGATCGGCATCGTCGCCGGGCTGTTGATCACGGGTTCAAGCTTCGGCTTCTTCACGTTCCTGGGCCTGATCTCGCTGGCTGGAATCGTCATCAACAACGCCATCGTGCTGCTCGACCGGATCAAGCTCGAGATCGAGGAGAACGGACTCGAACCGAGCGCCGCGATCATCGAAGCCAGCCAGCAGCGCGCGCGGCCCATCCTCTTGACCACGGCGACCACCATCGGCGGAATGATCCCGCTGTGGCTCGGCGGTGGGCCGATGTTCGAGACGATGGCCGTGGCGATCCTCTTCGGCCTCCTCTTCGCCACCGTGATCACGTTGCTGCTGGTGCCCGTGCTGTACTCGGTGCTCTACCGCACGGAGGCTCGGAAGCAGCCGGCCCGGGTGGAACCCAAGCCGGCCGAGGCATGATCGAGCCGTTCGTTGGGGGCGTCCTCCTCACGCTGTTCACCGTCGCCGTACACATCATCGGTTTGGTACACCTGGGGAAGCTCCTCGGCATCCTGATGTCGCCCCAGCTCTTGACCCGGGACCTCCTGCACCGCGCCGCCTTCCTGAGCGTGGCCGTGCTCCTGATGATTCTCCTCCATCTCGTCGGAGCCGGGTTCTGGGCGCTCTACTACTGCTGGATCGGCGAGTTCGACGTCTTCCAGTCGGCTCTCTATTTCTCGGTGGTCACCGCCACCTCCCTCGGCTACGGCGACATCACCCTCTCGGAGGGTTGGCGAATGCTGGCGGTCTTCGAGGCCATGTCGGGGCTTCTGCTCTTCGGCGCCAGCACCGCCGCGATCTTTCAGCTGATGGTCAAGACGCTGCCGGACCCCCTCGAATCCCAGGCCGAATCCGCTGAGTAGCGGCTGCGGGGCCGCTAGCTCCGCGGGCGCCGCGTTCAACCCGCCATCGACGGTGCCGGCCCGCCGGCCGTACAACGG
Organism: Acidobacteriota bacterium; assembly: GCA_038748685.1. Lineage (GTDB taxonomy): Bacteria > Acidobacteriota > Thermoanaerobaculia > Multivoradales > J023 > JAUIJL01. The sequence continues at coordinate 63,325 of JBCDIS010000003.1, forward strand.
TTGATGTGGAAACGCGCTCCAACCTACCGAGCACTGTGGTTTCTCTTGCTGGGGTCCGGCGCCATCCTGGCGGTCCCTTCCCTCGCCTGTAGCCGCTCGCCGGAGGTATTCGTGGGGCCGACCCCCTGTCGCCTCTTCGGTCAGGCCCAGAAGGTGTTCGAAGCGCGGGTGCTCCGGGGCGCGGAGATGCCGTTCGCCGAGCCGTCGCTGCTGGAGGTGGAGCGCACCCACAAGGGAGAGCCCGCCCCCAGGGTCGAGGTCCGCTCCGGGATGTGTGACCCCATGCTGGTGGAGGGGCATCGCTACCTCGTCTACGCCGTCGATCGGGACGGGGAGCTCCGGCTATGGACGGCGATTCCGCGGACGGATCCGGGCCGGTTCGAGCGGCACCGAAGCTTTCTCGCCGCGAGGGACGACGGGGGGAGCGTGATGCTCGACGGTCTCGTGTCGAGCTTCCCCACGAGTCCGGTCGCCGGGGTGCGGATCGGAGTCTCGCTGGACGGGCAGGACGTCATCGCCAGAACCAGGCCCGGCGGTGGAACGACCCTCACCCGGGTCGAGCTCGAATCGGACCGCCAGGGGCACTTCTACGCCTACGGCCTACCCCCAGGAGAGCTAGCCCTGAAGCTCGATGATCCCCGCGACCGGCGCTCGTTTCCAGAAATACGGGCCGAGGGGAAAGCGGGGAAATGCCTCGAGGTGGACGCGCGGGCGCTGCGGTCAGCTCCCTTCTGAGCTGCCCCCCGCCGTCCAGAGCCCCCAGACCCTTCGGTCCCACGAAAAAGGGCGCTTCGAGGACCCGCGGATCCGCGGGCTCTGAAGCGCCGTTTCTCGACGACCCCGCCCCGGACGTCCAAACGCCGGGACGGAGCAGCCTTGCTGCCTGTGAATACCTAGAGCTTAGAACCGACCCCGGACCGACAGGCGGGCGTTGAAGGGCGCCCCCACGGTGGCCTGGTGGGTGCTGTGGGAGTTCGGGAAGTAGAGCTCGTCGGTGAGGTTCTCGATGTTGAGCTGGACCCGCAGCGTGTCGGACACGTCGTAGTGGGCCGCCGCGTCAATGCGGGTGTAGCTCGGCAGAGTCGCGCTGTTGCTGTTGTTGATGAAGCTCTCATCCTGGTAGGTCAGCCCGATGCCGAGGTTGAACAGCTCCGTCACCTGGAAGCTGTTCCAGATGGAGAACATGTTCTCCGGCAGCTCCCGGGGACGGCGGACGCCGTCCGCCTGCTTGCCGTCGAGGTAGCTGTAACCCGCCGAGAGGAACCAGCGATCCGAGGCCTGGCCCTGGAGTTGCACCTCGAAGCCGTCCACCGTGGTCTCGATCACGTCGAAGGTGCCGGCGTCCGAATCCGAAACCACCGGCGACTCCTGCTCAATCTCGAAGATCGCGGCGGTGAGGCTCATGCGATCGCTGAAGTCCCACTTCACGCCGGCCTCGAGGTTGGCGAAGGTGTTCGGGTCGAGGCGGTTGTTGTCGCCGTTGATGTTGGCGAACTGCTCGCCGCTGCGGGGCAGGAACGACTCGCTGTAGCTGGCGTAGAGGGAGACCTCCTCCTTCGGCTTGTAGACCAGGCCGAGGCGGGGGGAGACCTCTTCGTCCTTCCGCGTCCGGGTTTCGTTCGCCTTGACGTTGAACACCTCGATGTCGAAGCTGTCGAAGCGGGCGCCGAGGGTGACGTCGAACTTTTCGGAAAGTTCGATCTCGTCCTGGACGTAGAGGGAAAAGACCTCGATGCCCACCCGGGTGTCGTCGTTGAGGTCGGTGCTGAAACTGTTGGTGGTGGTGCGACCGTCCGCTAGCGTGCCGACGCCGTTGATCAGATCGATGGGTCGGCCGGCGAAGAACTTCGCCCGGTCCGTCGACGTGCCGTCGGCGGCGGAGGTGTCGAAGAACGAGTTGAAGCGGTCCTGATCCGACGAGGTGTCGATGTACTCGGTGCCGAAGATCAGGGTGTGACGAACGTTGCCGGCGTCGACCTCGCTGATCAGATCACCGGAGAGGATGGTGTTCTGACGCTGGGTGGTGTCGATGTAGCCGTCGAGCTCGACGATGTTGGTGGCCTCGTCGTATCCACTGGCGTAGAAGTTCTGGTAGAGCTTGTCGTAATCGCCGTAGAAGGCGCTGAAGTTACCCTTGAGGCGGTCGGAGAAGTTGTGGGCCAGCCGCGCGCGGAAAAGGTGGGCTTCGAGCTCCGTGGTGTTGAGCTCGCGGTCCCCGAAGACCACGTCTTCGAGGGCTTCCACCGGCCGGCCGTTGGATCCGGTGGGGATGCCGCGGTCGACGAAGCGCTCGTGGTCGGCGTACTCGTAGGAGAGGTCGAGGGACGTCTCCGGCGCCAGCTGGAACTTGACCGTCGGGTTGATGCCGATCCGGTCGCCGTCGTAGAAGTCGCGGTGGTTGTCGAGGCCCTCGTAGAAGGCGTTGACCCGCACCGCGCGGTTGTCGCTGGACCCGAAGTTGCTGTCCACTGCGACCCCCAGCTCCCCGAGGGAGTCGAAGCCCACATGGTAGGTGGAGAAGCTCTGGCCGAGGATGCCCTTCTTGGTCACCCGGTTGAGGATGCCGCCGGTACCGCCGCGTCCGAAGAGGAGGGCGTTGGGACCCCGGAGGATCTCCACCTGCTCCAGGTTGTAGAGGGGACGGTAGTACTGGACATCGTCGCGGACGCCGTCGATGAAGAAGTCCGCCGTGGAACGAACGCCGCGGAAGACGATCGCGTCGCGGTGCCCTTCACCCTGGGACGTGTTCACGCCGGGGGTGTAGTTGATGATTTCGCCGATGCTGGTGAAGCCCTGCTCGTCGAGCTGGCTGGAGGTGGTGATCGACAGGCTCTGGGGCACATCGATGATGGGGGTCGGCGTCCTGAGGGCGTTGACCTGGTCGGCGTACAGGTACTTGCCAACGACGACGATCTCGTCCTTGGTGACCTCGTCGGTGGCGACCTCGTCTTTCTTCTCGGACGAAGCGTCTTCCTTGGCTTCGTCGGTCTGAGCAAGAACAGCGGGAGTGGCGAGTGCCATAGCGAGCATGGCACAGGCGAGCAGGTAGAAAGCAAAGCGTGGCATTCTGTTGACTTCCATTTACGGTAAACAGCGGTTGGATGGGTAAGGGTGCTGCCGTCGGCGGGCGGTGGTGTGCCGAGCTCAGTTCGACGGCTGGGATCCCGCAGATTCCGCGCCGGTGGGTTGTGTTCCTCGAAATCGCCCGCCATACGGTCGGTCGATTCTGAGGACGAAAACCAGGGGGGCGGAGCCGTCGTTGCGATGCCGAAATTCGCCTTAGGGACTCTGGCATCCCCGTCTATAGGGACGCGGAGGAGAGGCGAAATGGCTTATTGAGAATGGATCCCGTCTGAGCTGCTGGTATTCTGGACTTCATCGGTCCTCATTGTCAACAACAATCCACGGCAGGGCTCCAGATCTTTGGCTTTCTGCCTGACAGAGGTCTGAAAGAGCAAACCCCCGCCGGGCGGGGGTTTGTGCTGAGCCTAGGCCCGGGGCAGGCCACGGACGCCATCCACGGCGCCCCGGGCTGCCTGCGGGCCGAGGCCGGGGTCCCCACGGCGATACCCGTGGGGTGTCCCTAGATCTGGACCGCGCCGCCGTCGAACAGGGGGACGGTCATGGTGAAGTCCTCCGGGTAGGTAAGCTTCTGCTCCTCCAAAAGCCCGAGGGCGATCTGCTCCCCCATCCGCATCGACTCGATGTAGTCGGTGTAGAAGTGAACGCCGGCCCAGTTGCGGCCGATGGCGATGTTGGCGGCGAGCTTGTTGAGCTCCCCCTCCACCGTCAGCGGCTCCGCCAGGTCCATTTGCAGCAGCTTACTGCCGTCCGCCGACGCCTCGTAGGCCACCGGCTGAGTTCGAGCGGCATCCTTGAAGAACTCCCCCGGGGTCCAACCGTGGTCGAAGTAGGCCTTGAGGATCGTGACGCAGGCTCCGGCGACGGTGGCGTGGCCGGCGCCGTAAGCAGGGTGCATCGGCGATCCCTCCGGGAAGGCCATGGGCAAGAGATAGCTATCTTTCTTCCCCGACGGCTCGCCTGGGAAATGGGTGCTGTTGTTCTTGTGATTGTGCTTGCAGATCTTGCTGAGGAAGTCCCTTGCCGCGTCCCAAGGGAGACCTTCGAATTCGTCCATCAGCGGCTTCAGGGGAGCCAGCGGACCGGTCTGCAGGCCCGGCGTGTTCCGCCAGCGGTCGATGCGGGCTCCGAGGGCCTCCGGACGCAGACGCCGGTGGACATTGAACTTCTGATAGCGCACCGCTTTGAGTGCCCGGGTCGCGACCTCGGTGACCAGAGTGAGGACGTGGGGGCCGCCGAAGTGGGCGAAGCCCTGCTGGTGGTCGAAGACGTCGGCCTCGAGGAAGGGGATGCCGCGGTCGAAGGGGGCCTTCGCCGCCAGGAGGAACAGACAGGCGTTGAGGTACGCCTCGTAGAGGGCGTCGAGGTGGACGTAGGTCGCCAGATCCCGGGGCGTCGTGATGAAGCGGTGTCCCTGGTCGCCGACCTTGCCGGGCTCGTAGGTCTCGGAATTGCGCAGGTCGGCGCCGTTCTGCACGTCGACGTAGGGATACCAGGCGGTGAGGTAGTCCTTGCAGGGGGTGGCGATCCGCACCTTCTGCTGGATGCCAATGGCGCCATATTGGATGAAGCCGTCGGTCTTCACTCGGGCCGGAGACCCGGGGTTCCCACCCTCCACCGAGGGGTTGCCGAGGAGCAGGAACTGCGACAGATAGGGCCCTACTCGCTCCCCGGGGGTAACGCCCCGGAAGAGGTCCGAGTCGTCCTCCGCCGGGAAGCGGCGACGGGCCCGGGCGTCGGCGTCGAGATCGAGGTCGACGTTCTTCTGGAACCAATCCATGCCGCGGAGCATCTCCCCGGCGTTGCCGAACGCGTCGGCGTGGAAGCAGTCAGCCTTCTTCGTTCTGTCGCGGGGCCGCTTCACCGGCTTGCCGCCGGAGGGTGGTAGGGGAAAGGTGTTGAAGGGGTGATCCCGCAGCAGGGCCATGGCATAGACCTCGGCGATCTCCGCCACCAGCTCTTTGCTGTCGAACCGCGGCGCCGGCGGCATGGTGACCGCCTGGGCGTCGGGACCCTCCAGGTCGAGGACGTTGCCGGCGCCGGCGCTCTCCCAAGCCCGCACCCGCGCCCCTTTCTCCGTCGGCAAGGCATCTGACAGTGGATGCTTCTGGGCCACCTGAGATTTCCAGATGCCGCTGCGGTCGTCGGTGTCGACGGTGATCTGCTCCCGGCTTGGGACGTTGGGCACGGAACGCAGCTCTCCCGGGCCGAGGGGGGTGCGCTGGAAATCGATGGGATCGCCGGTCTGGATCCCGTGGACGAAGAGCTTGTAGTCCACCGCGTTGAGCAGCAGGCCGGTCTCCTCGTCGTGGGGCAGTCCCTTGGTGAAGTTGGCCACCATGCTGGGGGGGCGACCGGGCTTCGTGGGATCCCGGTAGGTCTGCTCTTCGTTGTTGTTGCGATGGCGGGGATGGGGACGGTCGGCGGCGAGTTGAGCCGCCCCTTCTCGGACATCCTGGGCCAGGTCTTTGCGTGCTCGATGCATGGTACTCCCTCCGAGGTCGAGGCTGGGTGACGGCCGGCGGACGGTCCGACGGCCGGCTGGGCACGGGCGACCGCCCACGGGCGACCGCCGAGGGATCCGTCGCCCTCCGTGGGCGCGGTTCCCCTATCGCCCGGGTAGACGGACTCCTCCAGCGGTTTCCCGCCATCCCATCTCCCCGACCGCGACGAAGGAGCCGGAGCCCCGACCCGCGGGGAGGTACCTACTCGGCCGCGGCCTCCCTCGCGGGGGGCGCCTTCCAGTCGATCGGCGGCAGCTCGATCTGATCCGGCAGGGCCGACATGTCCCCGGTGCCGACGAACTTCAGGATCGCTTCACGGAATCCCTCGGTGTCCCGCAGCACCTCCCCCACCGCGCCGTGGCTACCGCCGTCGACCTGGATCAGCTTGCCGGCCTTGAAGTAGGGCGCGAGCTCCAGGGCATTTTCCAAGGGGGTCGACACGTCCCAATTGCCGTGGACGAGGACCGTCGGGATGTGGGTCTCGAAGTTCTGACGGAAGGCGTCGCCGAGGTCGGTGTCCCAGATCGGGCACGCGGCATCGTAGAACCAGCCCAGCTCGCCGACGACCTTGGCCCCCGGATCCTGGAGCACCCGCTCATGGCGGGCGGGGGTGATTCCCGAACCGCAGTCCAACATGAAGAAGCTGGCGGTGGGGGCCCGGATTCCGCTGCGCACGTGCTTGGCCGCCCTGCTGAAGTCCCCGTGGTAGAGCTCGAGGACCTCCGTCGGCCAGTCGGCGACGTCCCAGCGGGACCGCGCGCTCCCCGTGTAGCCGGACGTCATGCCCCGGAGGTCGTCGGCGTCGAGGACCACGGTGCGGGCCTCCTCGTCGTCCGTCGCCGGCACCTCGATGGTCACCGGCTCCTTCTCGGCCCGGGCGATCACGGTACGCAGCGCTTCGATCAGCCCCCCTTCAGGAACGTGGGGCGCCACCGCGGAGGACGCCTCTGCGGCGGCGGCCATCCGTTCGAGGGCCTTGAGCACGTCACCGGGCATGTCATAGGTGTGGTCAGGGCCTTCGAGGCCCCCGAGCACGGCCCGGGCCACGATCTCCGGGTGATTCCGCATCAACGTCATCGCCCAGTGGCTCCCGAAGCTGCCCCCCCACAGGGTGATCGTCTTGTAGCCGAGGGCGCGGCGGATGTCGTCGACATCGGCGGCGGCCTGGTTCACGTTGAAGCCGGTGAGGTCGAGCCCCTGCTGCTCCCAGAACGCTTTGCAATTGCGGACGGTCTCCTTCACGACCTCCACCGCCTGCGCCCGATCCATGGTGTTCTCCGAAGGCCGATCCTCCGGCAGCCGGCAGGCGGTGTCCGGTCGCGACGAGCCGATGCCCCGCTGGCCCACCACGACGAGATCCGCCACGCTCGCCAAGGACCCCAGGAGATGCTCGTAGTAGCGGGACCTCTCAAGGGCGCCGGACAGACCCGGCCAGCCCGGGCCGCCGTGGAGCAGGAACACCGGCGGCGTGCCGGGGGTAGCTTCGGGCCCCGCCTTGAAGCGGTAGATCTCGACGGAGATCACCCCCGATTCCGGCCGTTCGCGGTTCGTGGGAACGAAGATCAGCCCCCGCTCCGCCTCGACCTGACCACCGTCTTCGAAGGTGATCCGTTCCGGCTGCAGGAAGAGGCTGCCCGGGGCGGGGGGAGCTCCGATGGCGGACGGCGGGGTCTCCGCGACGGCCACGACGGGCAGGAGAACGAAGGACGCCAGCGCGACGGACATCGACACAAAGGACGCCAACACGAAAGACGGAGCGGGGGCTCGGTGAAGCATGGGGGGCACCTCTTGGTTGAGAAGGGCGCAGATGTTATCAAAACCCCTGCGCCCGTTCCCCGCCGTGCCCCGCCGTCACCGGAAGCGGGTCGCCAGGGTCTCGATCAGCAGTTGGACCGCCATGTGGGGGGTCAGCTCGGCGGGGTCGAGGTACGGATTGACCTCGACGAGGTCGACCCCCACGAGCCGACCCCGCTCCCCTAGCCGGGTGAGGATGCGCTTCACTTGGGTGAAAGTCAGGCCCTCCGCCTCCGGGCTCTCGGTCCCCGGGCAAATCGACGGATCGAGGCCGTCGATGTCGATGCTGACGTAGTAGTTTCCGAGATCGTCCGGGATCTCGTCGAAGAGGGCGTCGACGCCGCGGTCGAAGACGTCGTAGTTGGAGAACACCAGATTGCCGTGCTCCCGGCTCTCCTGCAGTTCCTGCCCCGTCGACTTGATACCGCGGATGCCGAAGCTCAGGATCTGCTCCACGAATGGAAGCTCGTGGGCGCGCCGGAAGGGGCTGTTGTTGGTGTACTTGAGGCCCGCGACGTCGTATTTGTAGTCGAGGTGGGCGTCGATCAGGATGATCCGGAGGGGGCCGTACTTCTCGTAGGCCCGCAGCACGGGGTAGGAAATCGAGTGGTCGCCGCCGAGGACCATCGGCACGGCGCCCCGGTCGAGGATGGTCCCGACGCTCTTCTTCACGAGGTCGAAGTTGCGATCCTGGCTGTAGTACAGCACGTCGACGTCCCCAACATCGACGATCCGGGTACCGGCCATGACGTTGCGGCCGCGGTTGATGTCGAAGAATCCCGTCGATTCGCGGCCCCGACCGAGGAAGCCGAAGCGGGTGGAGGCGTCGCGGATGGCCCGGGGGGCCTGCCGCGAGCCCGGCCGCATGGCGGTGGCGCCGTCGTAGGGGATGCCGAGAACGGCGACGTCGGCGTCGAGGCGGTCCAGGTCGGGCTCGTAGGGGGATTTGCAGAAGGTGGCGATGCCGGAGTGCGGCATCGCGGTCGCTTGGTAGGCCATGGGGTGTCGCTCCTGGTCGTTGGATGACCAGGATACGGGTATCCCCCTTCGGCGGATCCACCCCGCGGTCTGGCCCGGGGCCCCGCACCCCAGGCCAGGGCCTTCCGCAGCTTCACTGCGTTTGCTTTTCGATCTCGGGGGCCGCGTCGCCGGGCCGTAGCTCTCGGCGCAGCCTGGCCAGTTCCGGCTCGACCTCGCCCTCCGGCACCAGAGACCCCAGGATCCGAGCGGCCGCCGCGTCCTCCCCCAGGGCGACGTGGGCCGCGACGGCTTGGTGGGGAACGGCTGAGCGTCCCTTTCGCAGACTCGTTCCCACAACCTTGCGGAAGCTTTCGAGGGCATCGCGGTCTCGACCCGCTTCGGCGTGGGCCATCCCTAGACGGTCCCAGGCCCATTGGCTGTCCGGCAGCACCTCCGTCAGCCGGCCGAAGGCCTCCAGGGCCTGCGAGACGCGGCCTTCCCGAAGGTGCCGGGTCCCATCCCGGTTAAGGGCGGCGACGCTTTCCTGTAGGTGGGGCCGCTGCGCGGCGGGGGCCTGAGCGATGTTTAAGGTCGAGTGCCGTCTCATCTGCCGTCTCCCTTGGAGCCTGTCTCGGGGATGGGCCCCAATCTAGGTTGGGGTCCATTACCTTGCAGGGCGGGACTCGGCAGAAATCTCTCTCAAGAGCTTCGGTCGGTTTGAGCCTCCCTATGCAGGGCCCCCATGTCGGACGGGGTAGACGCTAAAGAAGTAAGTCTGGAGCGTCGGGTCGTAGAAGAGCACCCACGAAGTGAGTACATCGACCGCCGACATCACCTCTCCAAGAAGCTCCCGACCCGTTCGACCTTCGCCTCCCACCTCCACGAACGTATGGTGGAAAGGTTCGATCATTACCAATCCAAGGGAGAACTCGGTCGACGAGGTCCGATTGATCGCCTTCTCGATCTCATGAATGGTTTCCATCACGGTACGGCGGGCCCTGGGAAACTCCAACGACCGATCGAGCAAAGAGACATGCTCGATCCAGTCCCCGCGCTCGTCCCGCGCCTGCTGCGGTAGCACATGGAGCATGTCGCCATCGCGACGCAGCTCGTAGGCCACACCAGTATTACCGCGCTCGTAGACCGCCAAGAGCTCCTCGACCAGATCGAACCGGGCGCCGAACCCTCCCTCGATCCGCTGCCGCGGGTAGGAAAAACGGAGGGGCTGTACCCGGGGAATCCTCAGGGGCGGATGGAGACCTTGTGCCACCCGTTCGACCGCCCCCTGCACCCCGGCCGTCTGATCCTCGAGATCGTCGGGGTGGGACCACCGCGGATCCTCGTAGGTGATCACCCAGCCGTGTCGGTCCGACAGATCACGCAGCGCCACCGAAAGGGGCCGCGGCTCCACAATCTCCAAGGTGATCTCGTCCTTCGCCGGCTCGGCCGCTGTGCAAGGGGAGAGGACGACGAGGCAGGTAAGAGATACGGCAAAGGCTCGAATGAAAGAGGGTTTGGATCGTCCCATCACAGGCTCCTTGTGCTTGATGAAAACCGAGGCGACTTCGCGCTACCCGCGCTCAAGTCAGTGGAGGTCCGAGCATCCGAAGTTTCCCGGATCCGCATCTTCGGTATCCCGGCAGACTTGAGTCCAACTATTGCCGCCGAGCACGACGACTCGAATGCGAACCGGGTTGGTGCGGTACTCCACGTTGTAGATCGGAGCCGGACAGGACATGCTCATCTTTTGTCTCGCACCCAACTCACAGCCGTTGGGGTGCCTCGGGCCGTAGACCGTGTTGATCTTTCGATTGATGCCGATCTTGTCGCTCCCGTAGATGTTCGGTACACCGAAGGTGTCCTCCCTTACGGTCCAGACGCCCCCGGTCACGATGTTGTTGGCATTGAACTCCGGGATGGGTGAACCGGAGTAGTGGCAGCCGTCGTAAAAGGCGCTCCACCGTTCGCTCACCGTTCGGTTGGCGTAGATCCCATCCTCGGGAAGAACGACCGCGTTGAAGATGGCGGTGTCGACCGACGGCGACTCCCAGAGCTCGTAAAGGCTCACCTCGTCATTGGCCACGGGACAGGCGATGGCGTCCGCTGAGCAGGCGGCTCCGCTGGAGGCGGTCGCCTGCACTTGGATCGACGCGGAGTCGCGAGCGCTAGTGTTTTCCGCCAGCCGGATCTCCGCCGAATAGTCCGACAACGACACCGACTCCCCCGGACCGAGGGTGACTTCCCGACTCGCCGGCGCGAAGCTCGCGTCGGGGGTCCCACCCGTCTTGCTAAGCTCAACCGTGTAGGTGCACGACTCGGTCGATTCATTCCTGATCGTCCCGGTGAGGCCTTCCGTCGCAAAGTACGACGGGTTGGTATAAGACCGGTCCGGCTGGACCTTGACGCTCTCTAGGGTGGCTGTACAGCGGCACTCGTCTGTGCACACGGGCGTCGGCGTCGTCTTGCCCACTTCGGGCTCGAAGACGCTGAAGCTCTCCTGAAAATAGAAGCCGTCGAACGTTGTCCCGGTGGCCCGCATCTCGATCGGTTGCTCGCAGCAGTCGGTCTGGGTCACCGTCGCGGGGGTGCGGCCTTCCACCGGCGGACCTTGGGCCACCGCTTCGGCGCAGGATCCGCCTGTGATGGTAGTGGTGGTGGTCGTTCCAGAGCTGTTGGCCGCCGACCCGGCGCCGGTGCAGTAGTTGACCTGGATCGCCACACCCGGGGATCCCGGAACTTCCGCCGCAAAGACTCCTTCGAGGCAGAAGACCGGATACGTGAAGCCGGTGAAGAAGTCGTACCACCAGGAGATCGTCAGATCGACCCGGAGGTAGAACGACAGGACCAGACCTCCGATGGGGACTTGCTGCCCCAGGTTCAGGCCCTGGAGGATGGCGTCCCCCTCCGCGCCGGTGTCCGGGTCGAAGAGGATCCCCTCCGTATGGTGGAACTCCACGAGCTGAAAGCGGAACCGGAACAGCACCAGGGCCAGTCGCTCGGCCTCGGACAGCTCCCCACCCGATTCCAGATCGGTCGAGACGCTACCGCCGGAGAGCCGCCGAAGCATGGCCTCGTCCATCTTCTGGACCGTGTCCATCGCCTGCCGCAGCTCCGCTTCGTCCAAAGACTCGATGGCGGCCAGCGCCTCCGTTACCTCCGCGTCCGGGGGATCATCCCCCGCAGCCAGGGCCTTGAGGCGGGCCTTCAAAGCATCCCCAGGTACCCCTGATAAAGCACCTTCGCTCGGTTCACGGATATCACCCGCCGCCACCGACCGCATCTGCATCGGCCGGCCTTGGAGGCGGCTCGCCACCTCCCGCACCGCAGGGGCCTGGAGGTAGATAGAAGGCACCGCCGCCCCCCGCTGAGCGCCGAGGCGCTCCCGGAGACCCGCCGTGACCTCACGGCTTTCGAGGGTCGAGCGCCCCGCACCCACCACCTGAATCGGTAGCCGTATCTGCTGGCCGTTCTTGCTCACCACGATCTCCGCCGGTCCGACGCTCGACGGCGCACGGTAGCGGCCGGAAAGGCGGTCGTCCGCCGTATTCACCAGGCTCAGGATCTGCCCGCGGGTGACGCTCACCGTGGCACCTTGCAGGTTATGACCCACCACCGCCAGCAGGTAGACCTTGCCTGCTTCGGGCTGGCCCGGCGACCACAGGTCCACCAAGGGCCCCTGGGGCAGCACCCGCAGCGGCTCCGCGTCGGAGCCCTGGCTGTTCTCCGCCACCAGGTTGTGGAAGTCCTCGACGTTAGTGTCCGTAGCGTCCACTTCCACCCGCATCGACGTCCCCGCGGAATTCACGCTCAGCACCCGAGCCGTCGGGAACGACCTCGGTGCCGCACCTTCCGGCGGATCCACCTGGGCGAAGGACACCCCCGTTCCACTGAGGTTCGTGCCGGTTACCGTCACCGTGGTCCTGCGGCCATTGGTGATCCGCTCTGGGGTGATATCCGTGATGTCAGGCTCCCCCACCACCACCGTGCTCACCGTGCCCGACAGGTTCATCAGGTACGGATTCGGCACCGCCGGATCGTTGTGCCAGATCTTCAGCACCGCCGCGAAGCTGCCCTCCGTCGACGTATCCAGCCGGGCAGCAATCGTGTCCTGCTGGCCCGGGGCCAAAGGCGAGACCAGCGTCCCAGCCCAGCTGAAGGCGTTGCCCTGGGTGTTCTGCACCTCCACGTTGGTGGGGGAATGGACCAGGACCAGGTTCCCCGCCCCCGAGGCGGCGGTGTTCTTCACCTCGATGTTCCTGCCCACCAGATTGTTGGTGCCGCTGTTTGGCTCCACCGAGCCCCAGCTCAACGACCCGTTGTGGGAGATCGGGGCGCCGGAGCCCTCGGACACCGCCATCCGCGGCGGGTCGAGGGAACCGACGGTCGCCTGGAGGTTGATCCGCAGGGGCCGCGGACGCACCGGATCGCTGTGCCATAGCCTCAGCTGGGCCTCGAAGACCCCCGCCTGGGTGGTGTCCAGCCGCACCGCGAAGGAATCCTCCTCCCCCGGCTGCAGCGGCGAGTCCAGGACGCCGACGATGCTGAACTGGGCATCCCCGACGATCTCGACATTGGACGGCGATCCCTCCAGCACCAGAGGCGAAGCACCCGCCGACGCGCCGTTGCGCACCGTCAGCGGCTCGTCCAGGTGAATGCCGCCGGCCCCCGGGTCCACCGTGCCCCAATCGACCACACCGTTGTGGGGAAGCCCCGAGGCTCCGTTGCGCACCTCCAGCTTGGGCAGGGGCCGGTCGGTGGTGCTGAAGTTCAGGTCGTAGTTCTGCCAGTGCGTCTTGTTGAGGGCGAAGTCCCGAACCCAAAGGGCGATGTCGTTGGCCGGGAACTCACCGAAGCTGGCTTCGGGGCGCACCGTGAAGGTGACCGTGCGCCGATCGCCGACGAGGGACGTCGCGCAGCCCACCAGGGTCACCGTGCCCGGGTTGTGGGCGGTCGGGTGCTTCGATGCGAAGCCGCCCCCCTGGCAGGGCACCCGGTCCGCCGCCCACTGGTAGCCCAGGCTCTGGTCGCGCCAGGAGAAGTAGCCCCTGCGGTTGGCGGAGTTGCTGCCTTGGTGGTTGATCAGCGCCCGCATCTCCCGAACGCCGCTGCCGGTATCCGTCGCCGCGGCGGTGATCCCGTAGCTGGTGCCATCGCCGATGGACCAGTCCAGACCAGACACCGCCAGGGAGGTTTGCACCGGCTTCGTAGGGTCGACCCGGTACGCTCCGCTCCACGTCCCCACTCGACCGGCGCGGTCGCGGCCGCAGAGATAGAGGACGTTGTCCCCTTCGGGGGTGTCCAGGCTGTCCCCCGAAGAGAACGCCGTGCCATTGGAGCAAGAGGCGTTGGTGGGGGCGTTCCAACGGTAGCGGGCCACCGCGAGGCCCGTATTGACGCCGGCCCCCTGGCCGCCGGCGTCGTCCGCGGAGAGGGTCAGGTCCCGATCCCGGTACCAGCCGCTGGAGGCGTTGGTGGCGGAGACCCGCGGATCGTGGCGATCGATGCGCACGTAGCGCGGATCGTTCCAGGCTCCCCACGTGCCGTTGGTGTTCTTGGCGCGGAACCAGTAGGCCCGGCGGAAGCCGTCGGAGGGCAGGTTCGTGCCGCTCACCGTGTACGAGGTACCGCCGTCGAGGGTCATGTTGAACTCGCAGCCGGCGAATCCACCGGTCGAATCTTCGCTGCGACAGATCTGATACCCGTCGATGCCCGAAGGATCCGTCGCCGGGGTGACCGTGGCGACGAAGGCTCCGGTCACCCAACACTGGTCCCCCTCCACCAGGCCGCAGCTCACCGAGGTGGGTCCGGGGGCTGTGGGGCCGCCGCCGTCGACCCGGTACTGGCCGCTCCACTGCGCCACCCGGCCCACCCGATCACGGGCGCAGAGGTAGAGCACGTTGTCCCCCTGGGGGGCCTCCAGGGTCGAGCCGGCGGAAATCTCGGAACCCTGGGAGCAGCCCGAGTTGAGGGGCGTATTCCACCGGTAGCGGACCCTCAGGAGTCCCGAATTCGCCCCCGCACCGGCGGTCGTATCCGCCGCCGAGACGATCGCCGTGCTGCTGGCGAACCAGTGGCTCGATGCCCCCGACGCCGAAACGGTGGGGGGATGGCGATCCACCCGCACGAAGCTGGCCCAATTCCACGGCCCCCACTGGCCGGCGTTGTCTCGGGCGGCCCACCAATAGGAGCGCCGGAAGCCGTCCGACGGCAGATGGCTGCCGCTCACCGTGTAGGACGTCCCCGCGTCGAGGCTCATGTTGTGCTCACAGCCGGCGAAGCCGCCGCTCGAATCCTGGCTGCGGCACAGCTTGTACGCCGCGATCCCCGAGCCCGCGTCGGTGGCCGGAGTTACGGAGGCGACGAAGCCGCCACCCACCCAGCAGCTGCCGTCGGAGCTGGTGTGGGCGCAGGGCACCGAGGTGTTGCCCGGCGCGGTGGGGGGTGTGGTGTCCACCCGATATCGGCCATTCCAATGTTGCACACGCCCCACCCGATCCCGGGCGCACAGGTACAGGCGATGGTCCCCCTCCGGCGCCGTGAGGGTGGCGCCGGGGCTGGTGACCGTACCGCCGGTGCAGGTCGAGCCGAGGGCCGAGCCCCAGCGGTAGCGCACCTCCGCGAGACCGGAGTTGGCGGCGGCGCCGGCGGTGGCGTCGGCGGCGGAGATCACCGCCGTCGAGCTGGACACCCAGTTGGAGGACGTCCCGGAGGCCGACACCGTCGGCCCGTGGCGGTCCACCCGCACGTAGCGGGGGGAATTCCAGACCCCCCAGTTGCCGACCCTGTCCCGGGCGGCGAACCAGTAGGCGCGCCGGAATCCGTCCGACGGCAGGTGGCTCCCACCAATCGTGTAGGAGGTCCCCGCGTCGTAGCTGATGTCGTGCTCGCAGCCGGCGAAGCCGCCGGCGGAGTTGTGACTACGGCACAGCCGGTAGGAGCCGACGCCGGAGCCGGCGTCGGTGGCGGGGGTCACGGAGACGGAGAAGCTCCCCTGGACCCAGCAGTCGCCCCCCGCGGTGTAGCTGCAGCCGACTTGCGTGGCACCGGGGGCCGTGGGCCCGCGGGTGTCGCCGTAGACATAGACTTCCGGATTCGCCCCCCAGCTGGTGCAGGCGTTGGCGCCGTCGCAGGCGCTCCAGTAGTAGGCCCTGCGCAGGCCGTCGGAGGGCACGTGGGATCCGCCAACGGTGAAGGTCGACCCGGTGTTTCCGGAGAGCATGTAGTCGCAGCCCCCCCATCCCGGGGTGTCGTTGCTGCGGCAGATCCTGAAGTGGTGCGCCCCAGGGGACGACGTCGAGATCGAAAACGACGAGCCGACCCAGCATTTTCCACCCACCACGGCGCCGCAGGACGGCGTCCCCTGGGTGGGCACCGGCGGCACCGCGGCGACGACCGGGGCCGCCATGACGAGGGCTGCGGCAACGGAGGCCGCCAGCAGAAGCAGCGCCCCCGGGAGGGCCGAGGGGCGCCTTGGCGCAGGGGGATTCGATCTCGTAGAACGCTTCGGGGGTCGTCGCATCTGCCGTCTCCCTGGGGCTCGGGTCGACCCCGGAGAGCTAGCTGGAGCTCACCCCGGGGCCCGGACCTAGTTTCGTTTCCCCCCTATGCGGAATCCGGCGACGGGATGTCTCATCTTTGTTCAAGATCCGGCCTGGGGACCGCGGCGCACCCCGGTGGAGCAGAGGACCGAGGCGCCTTTGGGCCAAAGAAAAACCCGGAGCCAGGCTCCGGGTCCCAATCTAAAGGCGAAGTCTGCGGACCCGGCTATTGCCTGGCCATAGACCAGCGGACCCAGTCGCCGCCCTCGAAGCCGTCCTGGAAGATCATCGCGTCGCGGCCGCTGTCCTCCAGCAGGACCACCATCAGGTCGATGGCCACCGGATCGGAGGTGTCGTTGGCGTAGCCCCCGAGCCAAAGGTCACCGGTGCCGGAACGGCTGAGCCGGTACCCGGCGGTGGTCACCTCGCCGACCTGGATCGGCTCTACGACGATCGTCTGGCCGCCGGCGGTGAGGGTGAGCAGCTCGGTCTCGATCACGCGGCTGCCGGCGGCGGCGTCCAGGGTCTGCAGCAGGAGCAGGGCGCCCCCCGGCAGCTCCAGCACGTCGCGGCCGAAGGAACGCCGGTCGGCGGGGTCGTCCAGCAGCCGCCGCCAGGTCACCGCCCCGGCGGCGTCGGTGCGGAGAACGACGGTATTGTTGCAGTTCGGGAGGTCGCAGCCGGTGGCCAGGTAGCCGCCGTCGGCGAGCTGCCGCACGGAGAAGCCCTCGCGGAAACCGTCGGCCCCGTAGAGCCGATCCCACTCGGGCTGACCCTGGGCGTCGAACTTCCACAGATACGCGAAGCCGAGGCCGCCGGAAACGGTGCCGGTGGCGATGAAGCCGCCGTCGGCGGTGGCCTCCAAATTGTTGACGTAGGTGGCGACGCCGAAGCCAGGAGTGCCGAGGGTACCGAACTGCTGGAAGCTGACCTGATCGCCGACGGCGTCGGTGATCAGCACCCAGGGCTGCTCCGGATTGGTCATCGAGTTGGCGCCGCCGATCACCGCATAGCGACCGTCGCCGAGGCGGACCGCGCGGATGAGTCCGCTATCCACCGGCAGATCGGCGGTGTAGGCGTCTTCGGAGCTCCAAACCGTGTTGCCGGCGGCGTCCAGCTCCAGCAGCCAGGGCCGGTAGTTGGGCTGGTCGGGGTCGTCGGCGCTGCCCGCCACCACCACGCCGCCCGAGGCGGTGGGCAGTACGGAGTAGAAGGTCTCCGCCAGGGGGGACAGGGAGAGGGAGCGCTCCCACACGAGCTCGCCGTCGGCGTCGGTCTTGACGACGTAGCCCTCGATCAGGAGATCGGTGTTGGTGAAGCCCACCGCAAAGGCACCGCCGTCGACGGCGGGGGCGACGTCGAAGGCCAGGTCGGCGCCGGGGCCGCCGAAGGTCTGCGACCACGGTTGGGCCGTCGCCGGGACGGCCAGAAGAAGGGCTGCGAGGCCAAGCCCGACGAGGGCTGGGCGCGGGATCGCGGGGTTCCAGGGGGGCGAGAGGGGTCGGTACATGGGTTCCTCCTTTGCTCAAGGCTTCGGGGCCGTCTGGGGATTGGATGCCGCGAAACGTCCGGTTTTCGACATACCGAAAACCCGGGAGATCCCACGATTCGGGGTTCTCCCGGGTTCAGTAAACCCGCCTATTCGTTCACCTGATGCCCTAGTCACCGCCCTTCAGCCGAATGCCCCCTTCTCCGGCTCCGTCGCCGGCGGTCTTCTCGAGCGGATTGACCGCCTCCACCGGACGCACCGGGGACAGGTTGAAGAAGTACCCGTCCATCGAGGGGTCGTAGAAAAGGCGCCAAGACAGGGGCAACCCTGTCGATTCCAGCGTCCGGACGAGGACATCCCTAGCGGGCTCATCGGTTGCTCCGGTCACCAGCGTCACACCGACCGCCAATCTTCGGGGAATCAGGCCGAAACTAAGTTTGGCGCCGGTCTGCTGATGCACGGCGGCCAGGGTGTCCCGGAGGGTCTCCATCACTGAGCGCTCCGCCTCGGGCAGGGTCACCGGCGTATCGAGGAGAGCACCGACCTCGCCCCAGGAGGCGTCTCGCCCCCGGGTCGAAACCGGAACCACGTGGTAAAGGTCGCCTTGCCCCTCGTAGCGGAAGCGTCCGGCGTTGCCGGCGCGGTCGTGGGACTCCAGGAGCGCCTCCAGGAGCCCCGGCACGTCGCCTGGACCCAGCGCTTCGGGGAGGTCCACCGAGAGGCTCCCCGGCCGCGGGATCATCACCCTCGGGGCGCTTCCCCGGGCGTACTGATCCAGATCCTTCCGGACGCTCTCGGTGACGTCCGCCCAATCCCCCTCAAAGGTATAGGGCGCATCCTCGTAAGTGATGACGACTCCGGTCTGTTCTTGGAGGCGGTCGATGGCCGCCGCCAGGGGTCGCGGCTCGTCTTCGATGGTGAGGGCGGCGCCCGCACTCCGTCCGGAGTCGGCGGCCGAAACGGCGGCGGAGGTCAGAAGGAGGCAGGCCGCGAGGACGATGTCCCGGGTTCGCCGGAGGAATCCAGAGGGGATTCGAGTTTCGTTGAGTATCTTCATCACTTGCCCTCAGTTGCGGGTGGGTGTCGTAACGCCGTCACGGGTGACGGCCATGCCGGAAGACCTGACGTCCATGATCACAGTGTGTCTGGTGTAGATGGGATGGCCCTCCCAAGAGCAGTTCATGCCCATGGCTTGCCGTCCCCTCACCTGGCAGGGTGCCCGACCGCGGAAAACGTAGTATTCGTCGAACTCCCGACCACCCGCCGTGCCCACCGCGCCAATCTCGTCGGGGAGGTTGAAGAGGTTGGAATCCACAATCTTCCACATCCCGCCCCGGATCCAGTTACCGTTGTGGATCCTGTCGATGGCGGATCCCTGGAACCAGCAGCCGTCGACGACATTATCCGCGGCTTCTTCGATGTCACGACCTGTGAAGTCGGGCCCGAAGGGGGTCACCGCCATGTCGAAGACCGCCAGATCGCCGACGATCTGGGCCCAGCCCCGGAACTCCGTAATCTCATCAATGGGCAGGATGCAGGCCATCTGCTCGACGTTTCCGCCCATGGTCATGGGCGGCCCACCTCCGGTCTGCTGGGGTCTGGAGGACACCTCGAGCTTGATCTTGGCGTCGTCCCGCGCCGGGGTCGACGTCGGAACCGAAACCTTGACCCCCAGGTCCTGCTGGACACCAGGTTGTAGGGTGATCTGTCCGGAGGACGGGCTGAAGCTCAGCGTTGGGCTTCCTCCGCTCTTCGAGACCTCCCAATCGTAGATGCAGGCTTTGTTGGAGGTGTTTTTGATCGTCGCGGTCAGCGCCACGTTGCTGTCACCTGGTTTCAGGATCTTTTCTTCCTCTAGAACCACTCGACCACCGCATCCGGTGCACTGCTCCGCAGGTCTCGCCGTCCCCGCTTCGGGGTTGTTGACGTTGAAGTTCTGCTGGAAGAAGAACCCCTGGAAGGTCGTCCCCAAGGCCTGGAGGCCGATGGGCTGCTCGCAGCAGTCGTTCTGGGTCACCGTGGCGAAGCCGCGGCCGTCGATCGGCGGACCGTCGTCGGCGGCCTCGGCGCAGTCCCCACCGCCGAACGTGGTGCTCGTGGTGGTGCCGGAGCTGTTGGCGCTGCCGCCGAAGCCGGTGCAGTAGTTCACCTGGATCGCCACGCCGGGGGTGCCGGGGATCTCCGAGGCGAAGATCCCTTCCAGGCAGAAGATCGGGTACGTGAACCCGCTGGTGAAGTCGTACCACCAGGAGATCGTCAGATCGACCCGCAGGTAGAACGACAGCACCAGACCGCCGATCCGCACCTGGTCCCCCAGGCCCAGCCCCTGGAGGATCGCATCCCCCTCGGCGCCGGTGTCCGGATCGAAGAGGATCGCCTCCGTGTGATGGAACTCCACCAGTTTCCAGCGGAACTGGAACAGGATGAAGAACGCACGCTCCACAGCCGAGAGCTCTCCGTCCTCGAGGTCCGCCGCCCGGATCGCCGCGGCGTCGAGCTTCTGGACCTGCTCCAGGGCCTCCCGGAGCTCCGACTCCTCCATCGACTCAATCACCTGGAGCGCCTCCTGGACATCCTCCGGCGGCGGCTCTTCACCCGCCGCCAGCGCCCGGAAACGCGCCTTCAGGGAATCGCCGGGGATCAACATCCGGGCACCCTGGCTCGGTTCCTGGATCTCCCCACCCTTGAGGGCGCTCATCTGCATCGGCTGGCCATTGAGGCGGCTCGCTGCCTCCCGCACCGAAGGCGCCTGGATGTAGACCGAGGGAACCGATGCCGCCTGCTGGGCGCCGAGGCGCTCCTTGAGGCCCGCCGTCACCTCACGGGTTTCGAGGGTCGAACGGCCCGCACCCACCACCTGGATCGGTAGACGCACCTGCTGGCCGTTCTTGGTCACCACGATCTCCGCCGGGCCCGGGGTCGACGGCGCACGGTAGCGGCCGGAGAGACGGTCGTCCGCCGTGTTCACCAGGCTCAGCATCTGACCCCGGGTCACGCTCAGGGACGCCCCCTGCAGGTTGTGACCCGCCACCGCCAGCAGGTAGACCCTGCCGGTCTCCGGCTGACCCGGCGACCACAGGTCCACCAGCGGGCCCTGGGGCAGCACCCGAAGCGGCTCCGCGTCGGCGCCCTGGCTGTTCTCCGCCACCAGGTTGTGGAAGTCCTCGACGTTGGTGTCGGTGGCGTCCACCTCCACCTGCATCGATGTCCCCGCAGGGTTCACGCTCAGCACCCGCGCCGTCGGGAACGACCGCGGGGCCGCGCCCTCCGGCGGATCCATCTGGGCGAACGACACCCCCGTTCCGCCGAGGTTCGTACCCCGCACCGTCACCGTGGTCTTGCGGCCGTTGGTGATCCGCTCCGGGGTGATGTCCGTGATGTCCGGCTCCCCCCCCACCACCGTGCTCACCGTGCCCGATAGGTTCATCAGGTACGGATTCGGCACCGCCGGATCGTTGTGCCAGATCTTCAGCACCGCCGCGAAGCTGCCCTCCGTCGACGTATTCAGCCGTGCGGCGAAGTTGTCCTGCTGACCCGGGGCCAGGGGAGAAACCAGCGTCCCCGCCCAGCTGAAGGCGTTGCCCTGGGTGTTCTGCACCTCCACGTTGGTGGGGGAGTGCACCAGGACCAGGTTCCCCGCCCCTGAAGCGGCGGTGTTCTTCACCACGATGTTCTTACCCACCACGTTGTTGGTGCCGCTGTTCGGCTCCACCGAACCCCAGCTCAACGAGCCGCTATGGGAAATCGGGGGATTCGACCCGTTGCGCACCTCCAGCCGCGGCGGGTCGGTGGACTCCACCGTCGCCCTCAGGTTGATGCGCAGGGGCAGCGGACGGTTCGGGTCGCTGTGCCAGATCTGGATCTGACCGTTGAAGGTCCCCGCCTGCGCGGTGTTCAGCCGCACCACAAAGGTGTCCTGCTGACCCGGCTGCAGGGGCGAGTCCAGGGTCCCGGAGAGGCTGAACCTCGAAGAGCCCGTGATCTGGACGTTGGACGGGGTTCCCACCAGGATCAGCGGCGAGGAGCCCGCCGGCGCCGCGTTGCGCACCGTCAGGGTCCTCGGCACCTGGCCGCCGCCGCCGGAACCCTGCTCCACCGTCCCCCAGTTCACATTGCCGTTGTGGGGCAGGGCGGAGCCGCCGTCGAGCACCATGAGGATCGGGTCCGGCAGGTCGACGGAGCTGAAGTTCAGGTCGTAGTTCTGCCAGTTGGTGGCGTTGAGCCGGAAGTCCCGGGTCCAGAACGAGATGTCGTTGGCCGGGTGCTCCCCGAAGCTGTTCTCCGGACGGATCGTGAAGATGACCGTCCGCTGGTTGCCGGCGAGGGACGTCGTGCAGCCGACGAGGGTCGCCGTGCCCGGGTTGAAGGCGTCCGGCCGCTTCGAGGCGAAGCCGCCCCCCTGGCAGGGCACCTGGTCCGCCGACCACAGGTAGCCGAGGCTCTGGTCCTGCCACGAGTAGTTGCCCCGCGGATTGCCGGCGTTGGAGCCCTGCAGGTTGATCAGCGCCCGCAGCTCGCGGATACCGCTGCCGGTGTCCGACGCCTTGGCGGTGATCTGGTAGGTCGATCCGTCGCCGATGGACCACTGCTGGCTCGACACCGTCAGCGAATCCCGCACCGGCTGGGTGTTGTCGACCCGGTAGTTGCCGGTCCACGTGCCCACCCGGCCCGCGCGGTCGCGGCCGCAGAGGTGGAGCACGTTGCCCCCTTCGGGCACCGTCAGGCTGTCTCCGGAGTTGAAGACGGTTCCGTTGGTGCAGGTGGCGTTGGTGGGGGCGTTCCACCGGTAGCGGGCCTCCGCCAGGCCGGTGTTGGCCCCGGCGCCGGGGCCGCCGGCGTCGTCGGCGCTCATCACCAGGGTGCGCTCGGCGAACCACTGGTCCGAGGCGTTGGTGGCCGACACCCGCGGGTTGTGGCGGTCCACCCGCACGTACCGCGGCTGGTTCCAGGGCCCCCACACGCCGTTGTTGTCCTGGGCGCGGAAGAAGTAGGAGCGGCGGAAACCGTCGCTGGGCAGGTGGCTACCGCTGATGGTGATCGAGGTGCCGCCGTTCTGGGTCACCGTCGCCTGACAGCCGGCGAAGCCGCCGGCGCTATCGTTGCTACGGCAGACGTTGTAGCCGGCGATGCCGGAGGGATCCGACGACGGGGTCACGGTGGCGACGAAGTCCCCCGTCACCCAGCACTCGAAGGGGGGGTCGGTGGTGTACGCGCAGTTCACCGTGGTGGGGCCGGGGGCCGTCGGCGCGGCGGAATCGACCCGATACTGGCCGTTCCACTGGCCGACCCTTCCGACCCGATCCCGGCCGCACAGGTAGAGGACGTTGTCCCCCGCCGGCACGTTCAGGGTGGTGCCTGCCGTCACCGCGGTGCCGTTGGTGCAGCCGCCGTTGGTGGGGGCGTTCCACCGGTAGCGCACGTCCGCCAGGCCGGAGTTGGCCCCGGCGCCGCCGGCCGTGTCGTTAGCCTGGACGGTGGCGGTGCGCTCTTCGAACCATTCCGGCGACGCGTTGGTGGCCGACACCTGGGGATCGTGGCGGTCCACCCGCACGTACCGGGGCTGGTTCCACGGCCCCCAGGCGCCGCTGTTGTCCTGGGCACGGAAGAAGTAGGAACGGCGGAAGCCGTCGCCGGGCAAATGGCTACCGCTGATGGTGATCGAGGTGCCGCCGCTCTGGGTCACCGTCGCCTGACAGCCGGCGAAACCGCCGGCGCTGTCGTTGCTTCGGCAGATGTTGTAGCCGGCGATGCCGGAGGGATCCGACGCCGGGGTCACGGTGGCGACGAAGTCCCCAGCCACCCAACACTCGGAGGGGATCTCGGTGGAGTACGGACAGCTCACCGTGGTGGGCCCGGGGGCCGAGGGGGGACCCGCGTCCACCCGATACTGGCCGCTCCAGGAGCCCACCCTACCGGTCCGGTCGCGGGCGCAGAGGTAGAGCACGTTGTCGCCGGCGGGGGCAGTCAGGGTCGCGCCGGAACTGGTCACCGTGCCGTTGGTGCAGGCGGCGTTGGTGGCCGCGTTCCAGCGGTATCGGATCTCCGCGAGGCCGGAGTTGGCCGCCGCCCCACCGGTGAGGTCAGCCGCCGAGACCGCGGCCGTGGCGCTTGCCACCCAATCGGCGGACGCCCCCGACGCCGACACCGTCGGCGCGTTGCGGTCCACCCGCACGTAGCGGGGCTGGTTCCAGGGCCCCCAATTGCCGGCGTTGTCCTGGGCGCGGAAGAAGTAGGAACGGCGGAAGCCGTCCGACGGCAGATGGGTACCGCTGATGGCGATCGAGGTGCCGCCATCCTGGGTCACCGTCGTGTGACAGCCGGCGAAGCCGCCGGTGGAGTCGTTGCTGCGGCACACGTTGTAGCGGGCGATCCCCGAGGCGTCCGTCGCCGGGGTCACGCTGGCGGTGAAGTTGCCCGTCACCCAGCACTCGAAGGGTGGGTCGGTGGAGTACGCGCAGGCCACCGTGGTGTTTCCCGGCGCCGACGGCGGCGCCGTGTCGACCCGATATTGGCCATTCCACTGACTCACCCGGCCTACCCGGTCGCGGGCGCACACGTAGAGGCGATTGTCCCCTTCAGGAGCGGTCAGCGTGGCGCCGGGGGTGGTGACCGTGCCGTTGGTGCAGGCGCCGTTCAATGCGGCGTTCCAACGGTAGCGCACCTCCGCGAGGCCCGAATTGGCCGCCCCGCCGCCTGTGGTGTCGGCCGCGGCGATGGTCGCCGTCGCGCCGCCGGTCCACGTCGCGGACGCCCCCGACGCCGACGCCGTCGGCGCGTAGCGGTCCACCTGGACGTACTTCGGCGAGTTCCAGGGGCCCCAGTTGCCCACCCGATCCTGGGCCCGGAACCAGTAGGCGCGGCGGAAGCCGTCGGACGGCAGGTTCGAGCCGCTCACGGTGAACGACGTGCCGCCGGTGAGGGTCATGTTGGTCTCGCAGCCGGCGAAGCCGCCGCTGGAGTTGTTGCTGCGGCAGATGTGGTAGCCGTCGACCCCGGACAGGGCGTCTACGGCCGCGTTGACGGAGACGGTGAAGTTCCCCTGAACCCAGCAGGTACCCCCCGCGGTGTAGCTACAGGCCACCTGGGTGTTGCCCGGCGCCGACGGTCCGCTGGCGTCACGGTAGACGTAGACCTCGGGGTTGTCGGCCCAGCCGGTGCAGGCGTTGGCGCTGTCGCAGGCGCTCCAATAGTAGGCCCGGCGGAAGCCGTCGGACGGCAGATTGGAGCCGCTCACGGTGTAGGTGGAACCGGTGTTGCTCGACATCACCGTGTCGCAGCCCCCCCAGCCGGCGACGTCGTTGCTGCGGCAGATCTTGAAATGGTGGGCCCCAGGGGAGGAGGTGGAGATGGAGAAATTGGAGCCGACGTAGCACTTGCCGCCGACCACGGCGCCGCAGGCGGGCGATCCCTGGGTGGGCACCGGAGGCACCGCCGCCGCCGCGGGCAGGGCCCAGAGGAAGAGCGCCAGGCTTGCGAAAAGCAGCCCGACCCGCAGGTGGGGCCACTGTGGAGCAAAGGGAAAAGCGGTGTCGAAGGTCGAGTGTCGTCTCATCTGCCGTCTCCATTGGGAGCGTGTCTTTGGGTCGCTTGGAAGCTCGGGAGGTTCTCTTATTTTCAAAGGCGGGATTCGGTGGGAATCTTTCTCATGGAGCTCAGGCTGCTCCGGACAACGGGGAACCGCCGAAGCCCGTCGAAGCTGAGATCACCGCCTCCACGACGGAGTGCGGAGCCCTCGGGTGGGGCGCCATCCCTACACGCGAAAAGCGGGCCCAAGGTCTCCAGACGCCGTCCCGATCGCCGCAGGGACGGACCCAGGGCACCGGGACAGAATCGAGCCGGGGCCGGGCACAGGACCTGGATGCGGCCGCCGATCACCTCGGGTAAGATCGGCCACCGTGAGTGAGTCACCGGAGGAGACAGGCGGACGCGGGCGCGACGAGGCGGAACGCCTCTTCGTCGACCATCTCGCCCTGATCGAGCGCCTGATGCGCTCCGTCGCCCGCCGCAAGGGTCTGCGGGACGACGAGGCGGAAGAGTTCCAGGGCTGGGCGAAGCTCAAGCTCGTCCAGGGGGACTACCGGATCTTCCGCCGCTACCGCGGCGACAGCTCCCTCGCCGGCTACCTCACGACCGTCCTCCTACGCCTCGCCCTCGACTACGTGATCCAGGAAAAGGGCAAGTGGCGACCCTCGAAGCGGGCCCAGCGCCAAGGCCGGGTGGCGGTCCAGCTGGAGACCCTCGTGCACCGCGACGGCGTGGAGCTGGAGCAGGCGATCGCCATCCTCCGGGGCAACCTCGGCGTCCTCGAAAGCGCCGAAGAGCTGCGCAGGATGGCGGCGGAAATCCGCCGTACGCCGCAGCGCCGCTTCGAGGGGGAGGAGACGGTGGCGCGGCTGCCCAGCGGAGACCTCGCCGATCGGCGGGTGGACGAGGGGGAGGTTGCGGCGATCGCCGAACGGGCCGCCCAAGGCCTATCCGCGGCCCTGGGGGAGCTACCCCCGGAGGACCGCCTGATCCTACGCTTGCTCTTCGAGGAGGGGATCCCCGTGTCCAAGGTCGCCCGCCAGCTGCGGGTCGACCAGCGGCGCCTCTACACCCGCCGAGACGGCATCTTCAGGACCCTACGCCGGGACCTCGAACGCCGCGGCCTGGACGCCGACGACGTCGCCCAGCTGGTGGGCTGGGGGTGCTGGGCTGACGCCGTCACACCGGCGGCGGACGAAATCGGCAGGGCTGGTCCGTCCCTTGGAACGGGGAATGGAGCGCAGACGGGAGGACTCCACCGATGACACATCCGATTCCGAACCCCGACCGGCCGGATCTCGAAGACCTGGCCTCCTTCGTGGAGGGGCGCCTCGACGGGCCGATGCGCGGGGCCGTCGTCGAGCGGCTGGCGGACGACGGGGACTACTACGAACTATACGTGGAGCTGCTGCGGTTCCAGGACGAGGAGGGCATACCGGAAACGCCGGACGCCGACGACGGGGCGGGCGCAGAGGCCGCCGATGTCCCCCAAGCGATCCTTCCCGATCCGGCGGCCCCTCAGACCGTCGTGCCGTTCCCGCCGACCCCCGAGGCGCCCAAGCGCCGACGCTGGGCCCCCGTCGCCGGCCTGCTGGCGGCGGCGGGGCTGGCGGGGATCGTCTTCGCGCCGGCGTTCCTCGGCAGCCCGCCGGAGTTGGGGGCCCTGACCGACGGCCTAGGGGCGAGGGCTGAGGCCCTGGAGATCGGCCCTAGACAAGTGAGCCGCAGCGGAGGGGGCAGGGCCCTGCGGGACGCGCCCAAGTCCTTTCTCCTGGGAGCTCTCCTCGTCGACCTTCAGCAGGCGGAGGGCGAAGACCCCGAAACGCTGGAAAGAGACCCCGCGAGGGATATCCGTGCCTTGGGCTTCGAGGTCGTTCCGGCCGAACCATTTATGGATCGCGAAGGCATCATCGACCCCGTGATCGTCCGCTTCGGAATGTGGACCCGCTCCGCCTGGTTCGCCTACGACGCCGGACAGTTCGAGCTGCTCGGGAGCCCCGCCTATCAGAACAGTCTGAGGTGGCTCCGCCGCAAGCTAGACCGGGAGGACCGCGAGCCTCTGGACGATCTCGTCAACGCATTGAAGAACACCCCGGATCAGGACCTCTCTGACCTGTTCGCCGGCATTGCGAGTCGCTACGACGCCCAGCTCTACGCTTTGGATGAGGCCCTGGGCCTCCTTGAGGGCGAGCAGGCCGCAGAGGACTCCGGCACAGAAGCGGCCGGCGACGGTCCCCCCGGCCCCTGACTTTCAACGCCTCCCCCTTTCCCGGGGATGTAGGCTTCAGGACGGCTTCTTCTTGGCCCTACCCCGAGGCCGCCTGGGCCTCGTCTTCCCCTCGGCGTGGTCTAGGGTGGCCTTGAGACGGACCTTCAGGGGCTCTGGCATCGAATCGGCCCCGAGCACCGGTTCGAGGTACTTTCGGGCTTCCCCGGGCTTGCACTTGGTCACCGTATTCTTCAGCGGGCGCTTCTGGCCCCGAAGCTCGTTGAGGCCAAGGGCCAGGCAGGCGTGCCGGCCGAAGGGATGCTCCCCGTGCTCCGACGCCACCTCTTCGAGGGCTTTCTTGCCGCCGGTGAGGTGGTCGCCGCCGGTCATGTAGAGGAAAAGGGCGGCGTCGCGGGTGAATACCTTCGAGGCGATCGCCTCGTCGGCATGGTCCGGGTAGCCGACCCAGATGGCCTTCGGGCGGGCCAGCATCAGGGTGCCGGACGACGGATCGGGAATGGCGGCGGTGATCTCGTAGCGGCCGGGGGCGTCGAAGACGAAGCCGCCGGAACCCACCGCCAGGGAGGTCACGTGGGAACGCTCACCCCGCCCCTCCAGCAGATCCTTGCTCACCTCGCATTTGTAGAGGGGCGGAACGTAGTTCTGGGTCGTGCCGTCGGGCCTGCGGATGGCGTAGCGCACGTCGCCGTAGGCGGGGCTGAGGCGCCCCACCGGCAGGGTCTCGGCGCTGTGGCTCTTCAGCTTGACCCCCACCGTCACCGGCTCGGTGAACCGGAAGTGATGCTTGGTGGGGGTCAGCTCGAGGGAGATGTTCGAACGGGTGCCGCCGGCGGCGGGGTCGCGGAACACCGACGACGGGGTCCACTCCATGAACGCCTGTCGCCCCCCGGGCACCACCTCGTTGAAGAAGCCGTGGCAGCAGTGGAAGACCTCCTCCGGGTCGAACCGGTAATCGAAGGCCTTCCAGTAGCTCTCCACGCGCTGGGTCCCTCCGTGGGGATAGCGATGGGGATACATCATGAAGGAGGTGGTGTCCGGCCGCCCGACGAGCCAGGAATGGGCCAAGTTCAGGGCGTGGCCCAGCTCGTGGACGATGGTGCGCAGGAATTGGCGATCTCGGTACCACTCCTCCTCGTGCGCCGGGACGAAGTCCAGCATCTCCCGCCAGAACACCGCCGCCCCCTGGCGGGCGCGGCTGTTGGCGAAGGAGCCCTCGCGGCCGAAATCGAAGAGGTGGCGGAACTGCGGGTTGTTCTGCTGGAACCACTCGAACCACGGCTGCCAGGGATCGGCGATGTTGCCGGTGGTGTGGTCGAAGATGATGCCGGTGGTGCCCACCCCGTCGTTCAGGATCTCGCCGTCGGGGCCGGTGCGGAACTGGCCGCTCCCGCGGTCGAAGGACGGACCGCCGTCGAAGCGGCTGACGATCAGCAGATAGAGCCACCACTCCCGGGCGTCGAGGCTGCGGGAGTAGTGGGTGTCCATCATCTCGTGCATCTCGCGCTCGTCCCACCGATCCTCTTCGCCGGGCCGTCCGGTGCGCCTACCGATGAAATCCGGCAGGGAGCCGTCGTTGTGCTGAACCCGCGCCTCGATGCCGGCGTCCTTGAAGATCGACGTGAGGGAGACTGGCCGGTTGCCGATGTCCGTCGGCTGACGATCGGCGGGGATGTGGGCGGTGGAGTACTCCGGCGGCCAGGGAAGCCCGTCGAGCTTGTCGACCTCGATGTTGAGGACGCGGAACGACTCCGATGCGAAGGTCGCCTCGCCGCGGTAGGTTTCCGGCAGGTTCGACGGCAGCAGGCAGGAGACCCGCACCGTCTGCTCGCCGAAGGGCGTCACCTCCAAGTTACCGCCGACGTTCGACGCGTCGTCGAGATCGAAGATGAAGCGGGGGGACTCGGCCCGCAGGACGCCGCCGTCCTCCGACAACCGCGCCCGCATCGACGCCAGGTAGATGGAGTCGCGGAAGAAATCCGCCGAAAGCACCCGACTCCCGCGGCTGATCCGCAGATCCACCTCCAGCGCGTCGCCGCCGGCGGACTCGACCCGTCCCCGGTAGGTTCCGTCCCCCGGCGTCCCGGCGCCGGGTTCGCAGCTGCCCGGTTCCTCCCCTTCCACCACCCGAGCGGAGGCGAGCAAGCCGCCGTGGAGGTCCCCCACGAGGGTCAGCTCCTCTCCGTCGAAGGCACGCAGGGCTTTGACGGATCGTTCCACCATCAACTCAAAGGAGATGGCGGTCTGCAGAGGCATCACCAAGACCTCGAGCGTCCTCGGCTGCGATTCGATCGTGACGCGGTCGGTGACCTTCAGCTTTCCGGAAACGTGGGTCGCCATGATCCCTCCTGGGGTGTCCTGGTGGTGCGGGCCGGGGCCGGCTCCCGTCGCGGGAATACCGCCAACCTTTACCGGTGACGGACGCGGTCAGTCCGTTACCCCCGGCCCCGTCGGCGGGGCGCGCGGGGCCCCGCCGTCCCTACCCTTTGGACGGACACCGGCCGTGGTTTTCCACCCACCGAAGGGACCCGGGGTCACCCTCCGCCGGACACCCCTTGGCACAGGGCCCCGCCTCAGGAGCCCTCCCGCGGGGGATTGTCGATCAGGCGGCGGGCTCCCCCAGTCGCCCCTCGATCTCGAGGCTCACCTCCACCTCTTTGGCAACCCGCAGAAAGAGCACGCTCGGATCCTCGAGGCCCCATGCCACATAGGGAACCACGAAGGTCCCCTCCGCCCGCAGCCGCTCACCCTCCACGGAGACCAGGAGCGGAATCTCGAGGGGGTGACGGGACCCCGCCAGGGTCACGGTACCCACCAGCACGGCGTCGACGGCGGAGTT
This sequence comes from Acidobacteriota bacterium, assembly GCA_038748685.1. Classification (GTDB taxonomy): domain Bacteria; phylum Acidobacteriota; class Thermoanaerobaculia; order Multivoradales; family J023; genus JAUIJL01. The sequence continues at coordinate 93,281 of JBCDIS010000003.1, forward strand.
GGCCCCGGGCGTCCCCCGCCAGGGCTCCCCTTTGAGGCGCTCGACTTCGAAGAGGATGGAGGGGTGATCCTCGCTCTTGAGCACCTCACGGTGCATCTTGGCGTCCCGCTTGGTGTGGTCGGTGGTGACGCGGCGGGCGTCGAGACGCAGGGTGCCGGCGGCCTCACCGGTGGCGTCGTCGAAGGTGATCGACGCGGCCGGCACGTCGAGACGCCCATGGACCTGGTGGGCCGTGGCCTCGAGCACGAACGTGGCCGTCGAGGCCTCGGGGTCGAGGGTCAACGTTCGCTCGGCGGCGACGCCGGCCGTCGCCAAGAAGAAGGCGGCGACGAAGAGACATAGGGCGGACGGGCGGATGGGGGCGACTGCGGTGCGGACGGGGAGCATCGGGGGCATGGATTTGTCTCCAGGAGTGTTGCGTGGGTTACCGAGGGGCGGCCGCGATAGGATCGACGGATCCGCGGGGCCCTCCGTCCGTCGCCGGATCGGGGCCTTCGCGGCGTCGTCGAAATACCCGAAAGGAATATCCCAAGAGGATGCACCGTATGGCAACGCTGAAGGATCGATCAGCCGCCCTTGGCTTCGGCACCCCTAGGCGCGGGTCACGTCGAGGGGCCCTTCTCCTGAGCATGCTCTGGGTCCTCGGAACGTTTCTCGCCGGCGCCGCCGGGGCCGCCGATTCCCCAACGGAGATGGACATGGACGAACGCTGCCGCCGCGAAGTGGAGGGCCTCCACGCCTTCTTCCAGGAATGGTTCAACGCCGAGGTCGACGAGACCGACCGGGTCTTCGAGCGCTTTTCGGGGGTGATGGGGGACGGCTTCGTCCTGGTCTCTCCAGACGGCTCGGTGGCGGAGCGGGCTCCGCTGACCGCCGGTCTTCGCCGTGCCTACGGTCGCTGGCGGGGTAACCCGGGTAAGATCTGGATCGAGAACTATCGGTTTCACCGGAGCGGCGAAGGCTGGGCCATGGTGACGTACGACGAGGCGCAGGAGGTCGACGGCGAGCTGAAGGTCCGCCGCTCTTCGGCCCTCTTCGGCGCCGACCCCGAGGCCCCCAACGGCGTCGTCTGGTGGCACCTCCACGAGGTCTGGCTGCCCGCCGCCGACCCCCGCTAGACTCCATCCAAAGCTAGATCCCCCGCCCCAAAGCACACACACGACGCAACGAGTTGCGCTCGACGTATCTTGAGGACAAGAGGAGGAACCATGCAGATTCGCGCTGGAGATGAACGCCGCCCCAAGCTGTGGCCCGCCGTCGCCGGTATTCTGGCCGTTGGCCTGCTCACCGCCGCCGCCGCGACCGCGCAGATGGGGTCGAACGGCCCTGAGTACGACAAGCGTGTCGCCGAGGCGCTCCGCGAGCTCGACGTCAAGTACAGCGTGGACAAGGACGGGGACTTCGAGATTCTCTTCGAGATGGACGGGGATCGCACCCAGCTCGCGTGGATCATCTCCGACACCAACGAGTACCGAAACTTCGAGATCCGCGAGATCTGGTCCTACGGCTACAAGGTCGAAGACGGAGAGCTGCCGGCGGACGTCGCCCGGAAGATCCTCGAGGACTCGTTCCAGAAGAAGCTCGGCGCCTGGGGCTACAACGACGGCTACGCCGTGTACGTCACCCGGATCGCCGCCGACGCCGACGCCGAGTCCCTGTACAGCGCCCTGATGATCACCCTCGACGCCGCCGACGAGATGGAGCAGGCCCTCCTCGGCGACAAGGACGATCTCTGACCGTCCGCGGGGAAACCCTCAGGCTCCGTACGCTTCGAGGTACGGGGCCAGCTTCATTTTCCGCCGGGTGCTGTCGGAGCTCATGAAGCGCACCTTCCCGAAGATCGGACGCTCCGGCCCCCAGGCGCGGTCGTATCGGCCGAGGCACCAGAAGATACCGCTGTAGGAATTGGGGTCCCGGCCGTCGAGGGCGTATTTGTTGTTGAGCTCGATCATCGTCGCCAGGGCGTCCCGCGGCGTTGCGGACCACTCCAGGATCTTCTTGCCCCACAGCATCCGCAGGTAGTTGTGGATGCGGCCGTCCCGCAGCAGCTCCCGCTGGGCGGCGTTCCAGATCTCGTCGTGGGTTTCGGCGGCTTCAAAGGTCCCGAGGTCGTAGACCTCCGGTCGCGGATCCCCTTCGTGCTCCTCCAGGGTGCGCCGGGCCCATTCCGGCAGCGACCCGTAGCGGTCGTAGCCGTCGTCCTGCCAGGCCATGTTGAAACCCAGCTCCCGCCAGGTCACCAGCTCGTCGAGGAAACCCTCGGACGCCTCATCGAGCCCCCACCAGCCGAGGCGGGCCCCCCGCTGGCCTACCCCCGCCACCTGTCCGGGATCCCAGCCCCGGCGCTTCGCCAGCCCCACCAGCACCTGGTGGGTGGAGGTGTGCCCGAAGTGGAGGTGGGCCGACAGCTCGCTGGTGGCGCGGTCCACCACGGCGTTGCGGTCCTCCCCGTAGCGATGGAGGCGCCGATCGAGGAACCGCTCCACCAAAGCGTCTCCCCCGTCGCCGCCCCCGAGGACGCCGGCCACCGGCGCCACCGAGGCGTCGATGGGGAGGGCCCCCAGGTCGGGCAGCTCCCCCGCCGCCAGGGACGGGGCCAGGGACGGCCAGCGGGTGAGGACTTCGGGGGGAAGCTCCGGTGGCGACGGCAGATCAACCGCCGCCAGGGGATCTTCCGCGGGAAGCTCCCCGAGGTGGGGGGCCAGGGTCTTCTGAAGGAAGCGCCGGAAGTCCACCGCCCGCTTGTAGATCTTGTCGGCGGCCCGCAGGGGAAGCAGGCCGTTGGAGTCCACCTTTTCGAGGCGCACCGGCAGCCGCGCCGCCGCCGCCGACAACATCCGGGGTAGGAAGAAAGCCGGGTAATCGTCGGTCACCACCACCGACGCGCGGCCGGCGAGGGTCTCCAAAAGCCCCTTGCCGGCGCCCGCCTCCGGCTCGACGTAGGCGTAGTAGCGGACGTTCGTCCCCGCGAGTCGCCGGGCGTTCGAAGCCATGCCTTCGATCACGAACCGGTGCATGCGGGCACTCGCCCAGGGGTACCCGACCCGCAGGGGTTCGAGGATCACCAGCGGCTTGCCGAGACTGCGGCAGTGGTGGACGGCGCGGTCGAGGGCGAAGTTCCAGCGCACCCGCCGCTGGGCGATCATCCAGTACAAGACATAGTCACCCTCGGCGCGGATCGGGGCGTCGTTGGCGTGGGACACGCGTAGCTCAGGCACGGACATGGCGATGGGCCTCCTGGTTAGGACGGGTCTGGCGTAAAGTTCGGTGCTCCTGGACATCTGGATGGAGGACCCTGAAGAACCATGCGAACCTGCGCTTTCCTCACCACCGACGACCTCGAAGGCTACGTCCAAGACGATGATCTCCTCCATCCGCCCCTGGGAAACCTGGGCTGGCGGGTCGACTCGGTGCCGTGGCGACGGTCGGGCGTGGACTGGGGCCGCTACGACCTCGTCGTCATCCGATCCACCTGGGATTACCAGCACGACCCCGACGCCTTCCTCGACGTCCTCGGCCGGATCGAGGCCTCCGGAAGCCTTCTCGCCAACGACCTGTGGCTGGTGCGCTGGAATCACCGCAAGACCTACCTGCGGGAGCTGGAGTCCCGGGGGGTCCCCATCGTCCCGACGGTCTGGGGCCATGACCTGGACGACGCCACCCTGGGCACCCTCCACCGCGACCTCGGCGGCGGGATCGTCGTCAAGCCGGTGATCGGCGCCAGCGCCGGCGACACCTTCCGCCTCCCCGAAGACCCCGATCCAGCCCAGAGCGCCCGAGCCTGCGCCGCCCTGCGGGGCCGCGACTTCATGGCCCAGCCCTTCATGGATGCCATCGTCGACGAAGGGGAGTTCTCCCTCTTCTACTTCGCCGGGGAGCTGAGCCACGGGGTGCTCAAGACCCCCGCCCGAGGGGACTTCAGGGTCCAGGAGGAGCACGGCGGCAGGCTCCGGGCGGTAACCCCGGAACCCCGCCTCAGGCAGCGGGCGGAGGCGGTCCTCGGGGCCCTGCCGTCGCCTCCGTTCTACGCCCGGGTGGACCTCGTGCGGTCCGCAGGGTCCGGCGGGGGCGACGACGACTTCCTCCTCATGGAGGTGGAGCTGATCGAGCCGTCCCTCTACCTGCGACTCGACGACGGCGCCCCCGGCCGCTTCGCCCGCGCCCTCGACCTCGCCTTCCGCACGGGCCGACCGGGGTCCGCCCCCCACGACGAATCCTCGTCCGGCGGGACGCCGTAGGTGGCTTTGTAGCGGCGTACCCCTCCACCGCCGGGCCCGCCGCCCCCCAAGACCCACCGGAAAGGAGCCACCGATGACCGCCCGCCGAACCCGTCCCGCCCCCACCCACCGCTCCACTCCGTTCCTCTTCTCGCTTCTGGCGGCCGTCCTCTGGACCGCGGGTTGCGCCGAGGCGGAAGCCGCGCCGGAGACCGCCGAACCCTCCGCCGACACGACTCCTGTGATCGTCGAGCTGTTCACCTCCCAGGGCTGCTCCAGCTGCCCCCCCGCCGACCGGCTGCTCACCGAGCTCGCCCGGGAGGGGACGCCCTCCGGAGTGAAGGTGATCCCCCTCTCGTTCCACGTGGACTACTGGAACTACATCGGCTGGACCGACCCCTTCTCGTCCTCCAAGTGGTCGAAGCGGCAGACCTTCTATGCCCGCAAGTTCGGCTCCCACCGCGTCTACACGCCGCAGCTGGTGATCGACGGCGTCGACGAGTGCGTGGGCTCGGACCGGGATCGGGTCTACGAGGGTATCGAGCGGGCCGGGGGGTCCGCAGACGGGGGGAAGGTCGCCTTCACCCTGGACACCGCCGACCCGCAATCCGTGGGGCTGTCGATCGACGCCGAGGTGCTGAGCCCGGCCGCGGGCGAGCGCTGGAGGGTGATGGTGGCGGTGTATGAGAACGAGCTCGAAACCCCCGTCTCCCGGGGTGAGAACGGCGGCCGAACCCTGAGCAACGGCCACGTGGTCCGCGAGCTCCGGGAGGCTTCGGTACTCGATGCGGACACCGCCGAGCTCCACCGCGTCGAGCTTCGCCTCGACCTGGGGGCGGACTGGCGACGCGGCAACCTCGGGGTGGTGGTCTTCCTCCAGGACCCGAAGTCCCGCCGCATCCACGGCGCCGCGGCCAAGCCCCTGCGGAGCTAGTCCGCCGCATCCAGGGGCTCCGCGACGTCGAAACGCTAGTCATGGGATTTGCACGCCTCAAGGACAGCCTCCTCGACCGCTCCATCTACTTTTCGTTCGACCGCACCGGCTTCGAGCGACACGCGAAACGTTTCGACCCCGCCGACCTCGACGTGGACCTGACCGGGCGCCGCTGCCTAGTCACCGGCGCCAATTCTGGCCTCGGCAAAGCGACGGCCCTCGCCCTCGCCCCCCTCGGCGCCGCGGTCTGGTTACTCTGCCGAAGCGAGGAGCGGGGCACCGCGGCCCAGGGCGATATCGAAACCGCCACCGGAACGGCGCCGCGGCTGGAGATCGTCGACGTCGCGTCCCGGGCCTCAGTCGGGGGCTTCGTGGAACGGCTAGGGGATCTGCCGGTCCACGTGCTGGTCCACAACGCCGGCATCCTCCCGGACACCCGGCGGGAAACCGAGGACGGCCTCGAAGCCACCTGGGCCACCAACGTCATGGGCCCGTTCCTGCTCACCTGGCTCCTGGCGCCGAACCTCCGGCTCGGCGCCAACGACGGCGGCGCCCGGGTGATCAACATCACCTCCGGGGGCATGTACACCCAGAAGCTCGATCTCGATGACGTCGACTGGCTGGAACGCAAGTTCGACGGCGTCACCGCCTACGCCCAGACCAAGCGGGCCGAGGTGATCCTCACCGAGCTGTGGGCGGACCGCTTCGCCGGAACCGGCGTCGACGTCAACAGCATGCACCCCGGCTGGGCGGACACCCCGGCGGTGCAGCAGTCCCTACCCCGCTTTTGGCGGTTCACCAGAGACCGTCTCCGGTCGCCGAGGCAGGGATCGGATACCATCGTCTACCTAGCCGCCGCCCCGCGCCTGCGGGGAACCACGGGCGCCTTCTTCTTCGACCGCCGGCCGGCCCCCACCCACGCCTTCCCGTGGACCCGGGAGCGCGCCGCGGATCGCCGGGAGCTCTGGCTGCTGTGCAGCAGGCAAGCAGGGGTCGATGGCTGCCCCCTCGACCGCAACCTTCCCCCAGGAGATACACCATGACCGTCGCCCACGATCTCGCGTCCGTCGACGTCCTCGACACCTCCGGCAACCCGGTGCCCCTCGGCACCTTCTGGTCGGACCGGCCGGCGGCGGTGGTGTTCGTACGCCACTATGGGTGAATGTTCTGCCGCGAGCAGGTCGCGCAGTTGCGCGGCATCACCCAAGATGTTCAAGACCGGGGCGCCGCCCTCCTCGCCGTCGGCAACGGCAGCCCGAAACAGGCGGCACGGTTCCAGAAGGAACGGAAGCTCGAATTCCCCTTGCTGACGGACCCCAAACTGGCGGCCTACCGCGCCGCCGGCCTGCGCCGTGACCTGGGCTCGACCTTGAACCCCAAGCTCCTGGGCAGCGCCTTCCGCGCCCTCGCCGGCGGCCACCGGCAGTCGACGGTCCAGGGGGACCCGTGGCAGCAGGGCGGGGCGTTCGTCTTCACGCCGGACCAAGAGGTTCTCTTCTCCCAGATCAGCCGCAGCGCCGGCGATCACGTGGACCCAAAGAACCTCCTGGCGGCCCTACCCTAGGGCCGGAACGGTTGGAGGGCCTTGGGGTCGACGCCCCAGGCCCCAATCGTCCACGGGCGACGGCTCCGCCTGCCCCTCACTCCAGCAGCCCTCACATCCAGACGCCGCCCCCGCCCCCTTCTTCCTCCGCCCGGCGAGCTTCTTCCTCGGCCCGGGCTTCGGCCGCGCGGGCCGCCGCCTCCCGGCGGTGCTCGGCGGCCTCGCGGGACATCTCGGCGGCCTGCCGGTGCCGCTCGGCGCTCTGCTCCTTCACCTGCGCCGCCTGCTCCCGGGCGAGCTCCTTCGCCCGCTCCATGGCCTCCCGGGCACGGACCTCCGCCTCCCGGGCGTGGGCCTGGGCTTCCTCGGACCGCTCCACCCGCTCCTGGATCGCCCGTGCCATCTCTTCGGCGTAGCGCTCATGCTCCACCTGGAGGCGTTCCTCCAGCTCCTGCATTCGCGCTTCGAGCTCCTCCATGTGCTCCCCCAGACCCTCGAGGGATTCCAGCTCGATCACCTCGAGCCCCTGGAGGTGCGTCTCCCAGTCCACCGCCTGCAGGGCCTGGAGGGCCTCCTCCATCGCCTCACCACTGAGGTGGAGGGCCTGCCCCTGGAGCGCCTCGATATCGATTCCGAGCTCCTCCAGGTCCCCTACTTCGACAAGTGACCCCAGGCTGCCCAGGGCACCCAGGCTACCCAGGGCACCCAGCTCCCCGAGGGCTTCCAGATCCCCCAGATCCCCGAGGGCGCCCAGGTCTCCGAGATCACCCAGCGCTTCGAGGGATTCGAGGTCGAGGACGCCGCTGAAGTCGAAGGAGCAGCGCTCCCGCTCGTCGACGGTGACGGCGTAGTCGCCGGGTCGACCGCCGCGCCAGATCTCCAGATCCAGGACGTCGCCCTCGCGCTTGTCGCGGACGTGGCGGGAAAGGTCCCCGGCGCTGGCGACCGCTTCACCGCCGGCGCGGGTGACGATGTCCCCCGCCCGAAGCCCCGCACGGGCGGCGGCGGCGTCTTCCACCACCGTCTCGATCATCACGCCGCGGTCCTCCGGCACCCCGAGGGCCCCGCGAAGGGCGGGGCTCAGCCGGGTCAACTCGACCCCCAGGTACCCCCGCTTGACGGTGGAGCCGAGGACCCGGTCGTCGCCGTTGACGAGCACTTTGGGGCAACCTCCGTCGTGGTCCTGGACGATCACCCTCCGCTCGACGCGGCGCTCGGCGTTGGGGCCGTCGTCGCCGAAAGCGGCGGGGGTGGAGAGGAGTCCGAGGGGGACGAGGGCAGCCGCCGACAGCAGGGCCGACCAGCGGAACGTAGGCATATGGGTCATGGTGTATCTCCTAGTTGGTTCGAAGATGAGAGCGGATCATGGAAGGGGCTCACAGGGTGCCGGAGGGTCGCCGTTCCGCACCGTGGACCGCCTGACGCGGGACCGCCGACGGCGACCGCCGGTACGATGGAATCTCCTCAGATCCGGCGGAGCGAAGGTGCCGCTGCCGGGCGCGGGCCAGGCGGGCGAGGTCGACCACCAGCTCGACGTTCTCGTCGCCGCCGAGGTACACCACGGGCTGGGCCCGCTCGGCCTTCTGCCGCAGACTGTCCAGCTCGGCGGCGATCAGGTGGTACTCCGCTCGTAGGTCGGCGAGGCGCTGGACGGCGGCGTCGATCTGCCGCCGGTGCTGCCACTCGCGGACCCCGAAGGTGGCGGCGAGGAGGAGCACCGCCGCGGCGGCCGCCAGGTACCAGCGGCGGGCCGATGATGACGGCGGTTCGAGACGCCCCTGGACCCGGGCCGTGAAGTCGGCGGCGGCCCGTTCCCGGGGCAGCGCCCCGAGGGCGGCATCGAGGCGACGGTCGAGATCGTCGGTGGGTTGGTTTCGGCTCATGTCAGAGATCTCCATCTCGGTCGTCGGGGGCCCCGTCGCCGTCCCGCCAGTAGGGGGCGAGGGCTTCCTTCAGCAATTCCCGGGCGCGGTGTAGCCGGGACTTGACGGTCCCCTCGGCCAGCCCCAGCACCTCGGCGATGTCGCGGTAGGAAAGTCCTTCGATCTCCCGCAGCACCAGGGGGGCCCTCAGGGTCAGGTCGAGGGCGGCGATGGCCCGGGTGACCATCAGATGCTCCTCGGAGGCGAGGGTGGATCTCTGGGGGTCCGGGGTCGGGGGGGAGTCGACGGTATGGACGCCGTCGGGGCTGGTGCCCCCCCGGCTCCACATGGGCACCAGGAGGCGCCATCGGCTGCGGCGACGCTCCTCGCTGCGCACCAGGTTGGTGGCGATGCGGAAGAGGTAGGCCGCGAGGGTCCCTTCGTCGCGGTAGCGGTCGCGGTGCTGGTAGAAGCGTACGAAGGTTTCCTGGGCCACGTCTTCGGCCCGTTCCCGCTCCCCCGTCAGCCGCGTGAGGTAGTTGACCATGCGGTCCTTGTACTGCTCCACGATGCGACCAAAGGCGTCGCGGTCGAGCTCGGCGGCGACCGCCGCAGCGGCGGGGTGTGGGGTGATCTCGGCTTCCATCGTCGGCATCGCGTCCCTTTCTCGACCGTCACAACGCCCGGCCCCGAGAAAAGTTCGCAACGCACCAAAAAACTTCGTCCACGACCGGGGACCGGCCGTGGACGAAGGGAAATCCTAGGGACGAAGCCGTCGCGGCTTTAGAGGTTGATCGAGCCCACCAGCCGGGCGCTCAGCTGGAAGGAGCCGGCCTGCCCCGGGTTGGAGAGCCCTCCGTCTCCGAAGAACACTTCGAACGTGGCGTCGTCGGCCCCGACACCCTCCGAGGTCTGGATCAGAAAGTAGTCGGTGCGGGTGCAGGACTGCCAGCCGGCGCTGGACTCCGAAAGGTTCGCCGGCCGCCGGCTCACCTTCTGGGCATCCGCCGACGTCGCCTTGATCTCGTAGCTGAACCCTCCCTGGGGATTCTTGGCGATGAACTCACAGGAAACCTCGACGAGGTTGCCGTTGACAACCTGGATTTCGACCAGCGGCGTCCCACTGCGGCCTCCGGTGTCGACGTCGAAGGTGGCACGATCGTCTTCGACCACGACGAGGGATCTCGAATCATTGGTGATCGCGGGCATGTTGTTCTCCTGGAATAGGGGTCGG
>JBCDIS010000004.1:0-85662 GCA_038748685.1 Acidobacteriota bacterium
AGGACCCGGCCAGCTCGATCTCCAATACGCCGTCGACGTAGACCGCCAGCCGATTCTGCTCGAGCTCGAGGGTGAAGGCATACACTCGGCCGTTCTCCCAGCCGACGGTGCCGAGGGTCGTGGCCGACGCCAGGACCTCGAGACCGTTGTTGGGGTTGTAGGGGGCATCGTCGAAGCTGTCCTGCTCGATGAACTCGAAGTTGGTGGGCACACCGAAAACCCGCGACGCCCGCAGTCCTGCTTCTCCGCCGGTGAACCGAATCTCCGGAGCGAAGAGGGCGACCACGCTGGCGGGGTCCTGGGCCTGACGCCAGTCGATGAGGATGTACTCGGCGGCGGCGTTGGTCGAATCCCCGGCCTCGAAGCCCACCGCGAATCCAAAGCTATCGGTGTCCACCGAGGCCTGCGCCACCACCTCGAAGGAAACCCGCGCCTCGGCGACGTCGGTGGGCGAGTAGAAGACGGTGGGGTTGGTGTTGGTCAACTGGAGAACGGAGAAGGGGCTACCGTCGTTGAAGACGTCCCAGATCGGCGCCACGTTGCGGGCCAGGGTGCCCGGGAGCACCGGGTAGGTCTCTGTGGTGAATCCGGTAAGGTCGACGAACTCAGGACCGACGTCCCGCGGCAGGATCAGCACCGAGCCGTCCGAAAGCTCGCCGGCGGGCACCAGGCGAGCCTGCTGGGTCTCGAACTCGGAGTCGGCCGCGAAGCGCACCGGCACCGTGCGGGGCTCCGTCGACGACAGCGGACCGCAGTGGTTGGTCAGCGTGAGGTTCGCCACCAAGCCCTCGGCGTCCCCCGCAAGCGGGACCGTGTCGGCGAGGGTGACCAGGAGCTCGGCACCGGTGCGGGAGGCGTCGAAATCGACGTCGGCAACGAACTCAGACGAGAACCTCAGGGCGTCGATGAAGGCCAGGCCGTCGAAACGACCGTCGAAGTTGGCGTCCACCGGGTCGAAGCTCAGGCAGGCCTCGTCGTAGTCAATGCCGAAGCTCGCCCGTCGGAGCAGGTTACCCATCGCATCGAAGCGCAGGGGTACGTCAACCGTCTCCCCTTCCCGGGTCGGAATCTCGTCGCCGAGGTCCAGCGACGGTCCGTCGGGCAGCGCTTCGACCACGATGTTGCCGCAGGTCGTCTGTTCCTGCGAGAAGCTCATGCAGGCGAACCGGCCCACCTCCATCTGGCCCACCAGGTCAAATTCCAGGTTGCCGTCCACCCACACCCGCAAACCGTTGGGGCGCAGCTCGAACTCGAAACGGTAGGTCCGATTCTCCTCCCAACCGGTGGCGCCGAGCCCCTGGCCGCGGGCCAGCTCCTCCAGGCCGTTGGTCGGCCCGCTGAGGGTCGTATTCACATGGTTCGCGAAGTCCGGCACCGACGGGATGCCAAACACCCTCGAGATCGCCAGGCCGGCGGGGGCGCTGGTTTCGCCGATTTGATCGACGCTCTTCTTCCAATCGATGTAAAGGTATTCGGGATCGAGGTCGAGTCGGCGGGTCTCGCCGGAATCAAAGCCGACGGCAAAACCAATCCAGTCATTGTCGGTGGCGGTGCCGACGGAAATCTCGGCCACGATGCGGTGTTGGAAGACGTCAAAGGGGCTGTGCAGGAGGGTCGGGGAGGGGGTATTGCCCAACTGGGTCGCTTGGGTCCCGATCCGCTGCCAGAAGGGGCCCGACGATCCCGGGGGCGCGGCGTAGGACTCCTGGGACCAGTCCTCTAGGGAAAGGGGGCCGCCCTGGGCGTGCACCGGAAGCAGAGAAGCGAACAAACCCGCGGCACCGACGGCTGCGGAGAAAAGTGTTTTATGAAGGCCGTGATTTTTCATGATCTCTCTCGGAGTAGTCGTTATGTTCTCGAACCGGCGACGGGGCATCCGTCGCCGATGGGTGAACTCTAGGAACTCTCCGATGCACAGTCTTCAAGGCGGCCTCAAGGCGCTCTCAAGGAGTTTTTAGAACGGTTCTGTGCGCGCGCCGTCCTGGGGCGTGGAGCAGGAAAGGCCCAGCGGCGAAGCCCTGGGGACTAGGTCGCCTGGGCTCGGACGCTGGCTTTGGCAATGGGTAGAGGACCACTGGCCCGCCGACGGAACCTTCTGGCTGCTGGGGGTGGACGGGTACTTCGTCGACGTCTGGAGCGCCGTCACGGCGGCGGAAGTGGCCATTGTCGGGTCCGCCGGAGTGCTGGCGGCCCTGGGTATCCACCGTGCCCTGTCTTTCAGCTCGGCGGACCCGGCTGGCTGAGCTTTCCCGCGACCCCCCGCCCGCCACTCGCGAATCAGCTCAGATCCAGAACCCCAGCGCCACCAGAATGGCGGACAACGCGGCGCCGCCGAGTAACAGCGTCCCTACACCGCGAATCCAGCGCCGCGAATCCCCGGGACAGACCCTCACCGCCGCCCAGGTGGCCAGAAGAAGGATTCCGACAGGGATGACGATCTCGACGGCCATAGAGATCAGCAGAAGACTGGTCTCGCTGAGGTTAACCCATAGGTCCCATCGAATCGGCCCCGAGAGCTTCCGTAGAAAGATCGCAATGTAGAAGTAGTGAAAACAGTAGGTAGAGAATACGGAGAAGACCAAGGCCTTGGCCGGGCGCTCCAACAGAGCTGAAAAGAACGAACCGAAGCCAACGCTCAGGGCCAGTAGCAGCGCCAGGTTGTAAATGATACCCCGATGATCGTTGCCGTTCTGTAAGAGCGGCAGCATGGTGAGGTAGGCCAGGAAGAGCCAAGCGGCGACGGGGATCACCACCGCCAGCAGGCGCAGCCCGAAGAGCTGGAAAGTACTGAGCGGTCGGGTCTGCAGCCATTCCAAGGTTTTCTGAGAACGATCCTCGGCCCAGCCATGGGCCGCAATCCAGCCGCCCACCCAGGGGGTCAACAAGTAGGGTACGAGGGTGGTGAGGAAGTCCCCAGACGGACCCTCCCAGTACCGCCAGGATCCTTTCAGAGCCAGTGCTATCGGCAACCCGAGCAGGCACAGACTAGCGATCACGAAAGCCGACAGATGTCGGCGTACTTCATATTGGAAAAATGCGAGCTGAGGAGTCATCACGAGGTCTCCATAAAGGTAATGTAGAGGTCTTCCAAACTGACGGGCTGCGCATCGACGCCGGGGACCGTGACACGGAATTGTCTCCAAACGTCGTCATCCCATTGGGTTGCCAGATCGCCGGCGGACGACGGCAGGGGAGCGAGCTCGGCCGGCAGAGGGGTTCCAGGAGGTGCCTGGACCTTGCGGCAGCGCGTCTTGAGGGAGTCGACGGGTTCGTCGAGGACGACTCGACCCTCTTTCAAGATCACCAGACGATCCAGGGACCACTCCGCCTCCGCCAGAAGATGGGTGCTGATCAGGATCCCGGTTCCGGCATCGCAGGCGGCCCCGAGCAGCTCGCCGAGCAGCAGGCGTCGCCCGGCGGGATCCAAACCCAGGGTTGGGTCGTCGAGGATGAGCAGACGGGGGCGATGGGCCAAGGCGAACAGCAGCGCCAGGCGAGCCCCCTGGCCGCGGGACAGGTCGCCGGTCCGCACGTCCCGTGCGATCCCCAGACGCTCTTCCAATTCCGCCGCCAGGCCAGAATCCCACTTGGGAAAGCTCGCTGCCTGGAACTCGATGAGCTGGCCCACCTTGAGTCGCGCCGGGAACCCAGGGCTTTCCGGCATCCAGCCGATCTCACTCAGCTGCCGACGGGAGCGTGGATCTTCATCCAGGACGCGAACCGAACCCCGCTGGGCCTCGAGGAACCCCATCAGGATTCGAAGTAGGGTCGTCTTGCCGGCGCCGTTGGGGCCCGCGAGGCCGACGACCTCGCCCGGCTCCACGCGCAGGCTGACCCCTCGCACCGCTGCCTTCCTGCCAAAGCTCCGACCGACGTTTTCAGCTTCAATCAACATGCTTGTCTTCCCACTCTTCCTTCAGGGCGTTTCGTAGCTCCTTCCAACCCAGGCCCATGCGCCGGGCGATGTCCACCGCCGCCGTTAGCTCACGGCGCAGCGCCTGACCCGCCAAGGGACCCGCCAGCTCCGCGGCATCGTCGGTAACGACGGTTCCGATACCCCGGATGCCGCGGATCAAGCCTTCGCGTTCCAGGGCACGCAGGGCGCGGGCCGTGGTGTTGGGGTTCAGCCGCAGCTCCGTCGCCAGCTGCCGAATCGAGGGCAGCGGGTCGCCGGCCCGGAGGGCCCCGGTGCTGACCGCGATGGCGACGGCTTCGAGGATCTGCTCGTAGATCGGCGTGGGGCTCTGGGGGTCTAGTTGGGGTAGCCAGTGCGTTGTCATGGGTCGAGAGTGCGCTTGTGGTTGGGTCTGGTCAGCTCCTGAGCCGGGACGCTCGGTCGCCGTAGATCCTGTTGGCACGGTTGGCGGCGGCGTACTGGGGGTCTTCAGCACCACTGTACTATTTAGATAGTACAGTGGGTGAGTGAAGCTGTCAAACCGACGGGCGTTGGGATGCCCCGCTGCCTTACACTTGGCCCATGTCCGACGATTCGACCCGCAAAGATCCGCACGGGAGTTCGACGGGCCTCGAGCTCATCCGCCCGACGTGTCTCGGGATGCGGATCAAGAAAGCGAGCCGGGTCTTGACCCGCCGGTATGACCATGCCCTCAAGCCGACGGGCGCCACAGGGGCACAGTTCACCGTGCTGGTCCATCTCCATGAAGGGGCTGGCCGTTCGGTTTCCTTCTTGGCGCAGGTCCTGCGCATGGAGCGGACCACCCTGACCCGCAACCTGCAGGTGCTCGAAGCCAAAGGGTGGATCAGGATGGGCGAAGAAGGCTTCCGGCGGCAGCGGGAAATCGAGCTCTCCGCCGAGGGCTCCCGCGTCCTGCGCAGCGGCCTGCCCCTTTGGCAGGGGGTGCAGAAGCAACTGCGGCAGGAGCTCGGCGAGGATTGGGAGCACGCCCTCGGCGTGCTCGACCACCTGGCCCGCCTCGACTAGTACCGAGACCCAGGCCTCGTGAAGGTTTCGACATCCAGGAGTCGGTCGGTCGCGAAGCTCTGTCTAACATGTGTATCTACACTTCAAGACTTGGAGCTATCCCATGCCCACACGACTGAGCCCTTTCCTGGTTTTCATCGTAGTCCTCATCCACCCGGCCCTGCCCAGCCTCGGAGAGACTGCTCCGGCCCCCCGGGTCGACCCGCCGGCCGCGGAGATCGCCTCGACGACGGGTCCACCCCAGAGGTCCACCGAGGCCGGCGATGGCGATCTGGGATCGCAACGGAGCGGATTCCTCGTTGCGGGTGCGGCTCTACTCCCGGAATTCGAAGGCGCTGACGACCTTCGCGTTGGCCCGCTCATCGTGGCTCAGCTCTCCTCGAGGAAAGCGACGGTGGAAATCGAGGGACTTTCCGCCAGGGCGGACGTATGGCGCGACCCGCGGTGGCGGGCGGGGCCGGCGCTGTCTTTGCGACTTCCCCGCGATGACACGTTTGCCGACGATCCGGTGATTCAGCGCCTTGGGGATATCGACCTAGCGCTCGAGCTCGGCTTCTTTGTTGGCTATCAATTCCCGCTGGGGGATTCGCCCGAAGACCGTTTCCGCATTGACGTCTCCCTGGTGCAGGACACCCTAGATGCCCACGGCGGACGGGTGGCGACGCTCGAGGTCGACTACTTCTGGAAGGTCTCCCGTCGACTTCGATTGGGGGTCGCAGCCCACGCCGCCTGGGCCGACGACGACTACCACCGAACCTACTTCTCGGTTTCTGGATCCCAAGCACAGAACGCGGGCCTGCCCGAGTTCTCCGCCGGGGCTGGACTGAAGGATGTCGGGTTGGAGGCGTACTCCATCCTGGCCTTCAGTGAGTCGTGGGGCGTCTTCGGACGGGTCGCCGTGCAACGTCTGCTCAACGACGCCGCCAAGAGCCCGGTCGTCGATCTCGGGTCGCGGGACCAGCCGTTCGTCGGCCTCGGCTGGTTCTATCGATGGCAGTAGGCACCTCTGCGACCCCCGTCGCCGGCGCGGGTTCTCTCCGCCGCAGAGCCCGACACTGAGACGAGCTGCGACAGCTTGTTGGGTGGGTGCGGATCCCTTAGTGTGTGTGGACGGAGGTGCATCGAGCCCGGTACCTTTCTCGGGGTCCCCGTGGACGGAGAGGTAGCCGGGACGACCTCCGCCCGCATCGGCGAACGCTCGTGGAGAGGCTCGACATGAAAGGGACCGCGTATCTCATTCAGGCAGCGCTCATCGCGGTTTGGTGGGTCGGCCTCGCCTGGAGCCCGAGCTTCTTCGAAGCGTTCCAATTCACTGGTATCTCGTCGACGGCATTCTGGGCCTTCTTCGGTCCTGACATTCTCGTGATCGCCGGGCTGTCCCTGGTGCGAGCGTACCGTGAGGATCGAACCCTCGAATGGATCGTGTTGGGTGCGTTTGCTTACGCCGCGCTGTACTGCTGCAACGCCACCGCCCTCACCAACAGCGGCTACCTGCCAACCGGTCTGATGATCCTCGGCCTTTGCTACAACGCCTTTCTTTGCTTTCCAAACGCGGCATTTCGCGCGTCGTCCGCCCGGCACACCGCGGCGAACGCATCGAAGACCCTCCTTCAGATCCTCTGTATCTGGACACTGACGCTGGTGGTGGTTCCGTACATACTGCTAGACGCCTTCGGCGCTGTCGGACCCCCAACGATGTCCGCCGGACCGGTGGTCGGTGCCGGTCTTTTTCTCGCCTTCAGCCTGCTCGGACTCACGAGCGCGTTTTTTCTCGTTCGAGATGGGAACGGAACGCCGCTGCCGCTGGACCAGACCAACGCGCTGGTGATGTCCGGGCCCTATCGGTACGTCTGCAATCCAATGGCCGTCGCCGGCATTGGCCAGGGCATCTCGATCGCACTGATCTTTCAGTCCACACCGATCCTGGTGTACTCGCTGCTCGGCGCAGGCCTATGGCACTGCGTGGTGCGTCCCGTCGAAGAGCGGGACCTGGCAGGACGATTTGGTGACGCCTACCTGGACTACCGGCAAAGCGTTTCCTGCTGGATACCCACGTTCAGGCGGGACGCCAAGTAGCCAGGGCTTGCATCTCGCCGGGTCGTGAGCCGGTTGCCCTTCCAGAGGCCGCTAGCCGTCGTGCCGATCCGCCGACCCCCCGGGAACTCTCCCGCCGCTGGACTTTGCACCCTTTGATGTCACCCATGTGTTTGTAGGCGGTGGCGAGGCGGTCCCGTTCGGCCGCCCATGCGGGAAGATGTCGGCATCGGGTCGCATGCTAAGCTCCACCGCAATCAAACAATAGGGATGACAAGCTCGGCTTATCTATCATCAGCCGTCCAGATTGGTGACTGGGTCCTGGACGAAGAGCTCAACCGACTCTCCGGTCCAGAGCACAGCGTGCATCTCGAACCGCGCGCAGCCGCTGTATTGCGCGACCTGGTCGAGCATGCGGGCCAGGTGCGCACGCGCGACGAGTTGCTAGACGCGGTGTGGGGGGATGCGTTCGTCGGCGAGGCCGCGCTGACGCACTGCATCTGGGAGCTTCGTAAAGCCTTTGGCGACGATGCGAAGAATCCGTCGTTCATTCAGACGGTCCCGCGTCGCGGCTACCGGTTGCTCGCGCCGGTGACGCCTGTTTCCCGCGTGCCGTCCGTCGTCGCCAAGACCCTGGTCGCCTGGAAGGCCCAGGATTCTGCCCATGGGAATCCCGACGATCTGGCCGAGCTGCGGCAGCGGTACGAGGGCGAAGATGTCGTGCTCGATTCAGAGGTCGAGACCCCTTCCTGGACCTGCGGGCTGGGGCTCTTCGAACGACCGACCCAGGCCCTGCGCTTTGCCCTCGCCCTGCAAGCTTCAACTTCCGAACCGGCTGGCGAAGCAGCGGCCGGGTTCTCGGTCGCCGTCCACCTCGGCGAGATCACGGTGCAGGATAGGGGGCCGGCGGTTTCCGGTCCGGCGGTCTCGGTGGTGGTGGCACTCTGCGCCTCGGCCCATCCGCGGCAAGTTTTGACCTCGCGGGGGATCTTCGACATAGGACGGGTGGCGGCCGAGACCCTCGGGCCGAAACAGGACCTGCGCTGGTTGGCGCACGGTGACTACGTCCTCGACGGCCAAGGCGAACCCTTCGAAGTGTTCGAGGTCGGTGCCCTCGGCCTGGCGCCGCTCGAAGCACCGACCGGCGCGGCGGGTCTCCGCTCGATCGGGGTCGAGCGGACCGTGCTCGGCTGGCGCCCGGCACCGGGCCAATCGGTTCCCCAGCGGCCGCATTGGAAGCTCCGCCGCAAGCTCGGTGAGGGCGGCTTCGGCGAGGTTTGGCTGACCGAGCACGGGAAAACCGGCGACAAGCGGGTCTTCAAGTTTTGCGTCGAGGTGGATCGCCTGCGTTCGCTGCAGCGGGAGGTGACGCTCTTCCGGCTGCTCAAGGAGAGTCTCGGATCGCGCCCCGACATCACGCGCATCCTCGACTGGAACTTCGAGGAGGCCCCGTACTTCCTCGAGCTCGAATACGTGGAAGGCGGCAGCTTCGCGGATTGGGCGACGAGCCGGGGCGGTTTGGAAACCGTACCCCTCTCGACCCGCCTCGAGATCGTGGCGCAGGCGGGGGATGCGCTCGCGGCGGCCCATTCGATCGGCATCCTTCACAAAGACATCAAGCCCGGGAACATCTTGATCGGACCGGGCCGCGAAGCGCAGCCGCGGGCGCGACTCACTGACTTTGGCATTGGGCGGCTGACGGACCCGGGGCAACTCGCCGACGCCCAGGTCACTCGCCTCGGTCTGACCGAGACCGCCTCGCCCGAGAAGCCCGACTCCAACAGCGGCACCCGTCTCTACATAGCACCCGAGCTGTTGGAAGGCCGCATGGCGAGCATCCAGTCCGACATCTATTCGCTGGGGGTTGTGCTCTACCAGGCGGTGGTCGGACGCTTCGACCGTGCCATGGGTCCAGGGTGGCGCCGGCAGATCGACGACCCCCTGCTTCGCGACGACATCGCCCGATGCGTCGACCTGGCGCCGGAGCACCGTCCGCTGAGCGCCCGCGGGGTCGCGGAACGCCTGCGAACCCTCGAGGCGCGGCGGGCGCAGATCGAGGAAGAGGAGCGTCGGCACCGCGAGGAAGAAGACACCCGCCAGGCATTGGTCCGCGCCCAGCGACGGCGTAGGCTACTGACCGGCGTCGCGGTGGTGTCGTCGGCGGTGGCAGGGGTGGTCGCCATCCTAACCCTTCTGGCGATCGACGCGCGGGACCGAGCCCAGCAGAGCCAGGAGCGTGCCGAGCGTCTGGTCACCTTCATGCTCGGCGACCTGCGGGGCACCCTGGAAGGCGTCGGGCGGCTCGACGCCATGGAGCGCACCAACGAAGAGGTTCTGCGCTATTTCGACTCCCTCGGCGTCGACGGCATGGGCGATGAGGCGCTATCCCGTCGCGCTGCGGCGCTGCGCCAGATCGGTGCCGTGAGGTTGACCCAGGGCGAGCTGGCCTCTGCGGGCGAAGCCTTTGCGGCCTCCCTGGACAGCGCCGAGCGCCTTGTTGCGCGGGATGCCACGAATCACATCTGGCAGGCCGGGCTTGCGGACAGTCATTTCTATGCGGGTGAGGTCCTTCGCCAGCAAGGGGATCTCGCCGGCAGCCGCGCGGCGTTTGCGTCCCACCGCGACGGCTACGAGCGCCTGGTGGCCCAAGACCCGAGTCAGCGACAGTGGCGGCTCGAGCTGGCCTACGGTCACAGCAATCTCGGCTTGGTGCTGGACGGCCTGGGGGAGGCGGACGCCGCCCTTGAGCACATGCGGGCAAGGTTGGCGATCCTCACGGAGATGGTCGGCGAATCGCCGGACGACCAGGACCTGCAGCGTGGTCTCGCTTCTAGCCACCACTTCCTCGGTGCCGCGCTCGATCGTCGGGGCGATCTTGACGGCGCGTTGGAGCAGTACCAGCGCGACCACGGGATCTTGAACGAACTGGCGGCGGCGATACCCGGGGATACCCGTATTCAAGATCGGCTGGCGACCAGCGCCGGATACGTCGGCCGCGCCCATTGGAACCTGGGCGACGCAGCCGCCGCTCGGCCCCTCTTCGAGACCGAGGCCGCGATCTTCGCGGACCTCGGCGACCACGACCCGGACAATGCGAACTGGCAGAGCAACTACGCCATCGCCCTGTCGAAGATCGCGTGGACCGACGAGGCCGCCGGCGACGTCGAGGGGGCCCTCGACCGCTACCGTCGTGCCCGTGACATCTTCGCCCGACTGGTGGCCGAGCATCCCACCGTGTCCACCTGGCAGCATCGTCTGGCGGATCGACTGCGCATGCTGGCCGGCGCCCTGCTGGCCAGCGGTGACGCGGCGGCCGCCCGTGCGCAGGCCGAGGAGGCGCGGCGTCGGTTCATGAGCCTCAGCGAGCAGAACCCGAAGGATGTCGACGTGCGAATCGGGTTGAGCCGCGCCGAGGCCGTGCGCGGCGAAGCGCTGCAGCGCCTGGGCGACGCCGCCGGGGCCGTTGAGGCCTGGGAGGCCGCGCGGGCCACCGTCGAGCCGCTGGGCCGCTCCTCAGAAGCCCTGGGGGATCTCGATCCGTGGACCCGGTCCCTGATCGCCCTCGGTCGACGGGACGACGCGCAGCCGATACTCGATCGACTGCGCGCCATGGGCTATCGGGCACCGGATTACGTGGCTTTCTGTCGTCGGTTCGACGTCGAGATCTGAATCCGCGACGCCGCCTGCTCACCTAGCCCGGATTTCTCACGAGAGTCGTCGTGAGAAGGCGTAGGCGGCTGGCAGGATAAGGCTTGCGCCATTTCCGCACCGCAGGCGTACTTGCAGTACGTCGAGGTGCGGAAACGGCGTGTAACACCGTCATGTCAGTCCGATACGCCTTCGCAACAGACTCTTGGTGAGAAATGCGGGCTAGTCAGAGGCGCCCTGACCGCCGCCGGAACCTGAGGTATCCCCGGAGGTGATCTGCACCTCCGGATCCCAGTGGTCTACGACACCGTTTGCGAATTCCATGACATAGCGAACCTTCGGTACCTCGCACGCCGGCGACACGAGGGAAATGAAGGTGTTGTCCGGCGGCGTTGTCCAGCCGGGAACATTGAAGCCGAGGCTGGGAAGCGGCGCCTTCCAGTTGTTCGGGTCGAGGGTGCATTCGCTCTTGCACATCTCGGGGTCTTCGAAGCAGTCGTAGTCGCACGGTTCACTGGGATCGAGGAACCAAATGGCAACGAAATCGAGAGGCTGGGAACTTCCCCAATAGATCTGCCAGTTCACCGTGCAATTCGACGTGTCCTCGGGGAACTGCCACTGCTCGCCGATGCCCGCGCAGGCGCCATTGTTGAGGACGTTGCCGTCACGCTTCATCTGATCCGTGTACAACAGGGTGGTGAACCTGGCTGTCCCCTCCCCAGGATTGGGGTTGATGAGACTCGTGTGGCAGATGGACTCGTAGCTGCCGATGTCGCACAGTCCTTCCATGTCGCCGAGGTGTCGACCGCCGAGATCCCGCTGAACCAGGCGTTGGTCCGTTTCGGCCCCCGTGCATTCGTATTGGTCGATCAGGATCGAGCAGTCGTAACCGACTGGGTCATCGTCACATCGGGGCACGAGCACTTCGGTGAAGCCACCGTGGTCGACCAGGTTGCTCAGGGTGAAGGGGACGCCAGAATGGTCGTCCGCGTGGTCCAGCCCGCAGCTTGCATCCGTGCTGGCGTTGTGCCCGCCTGAGGTCAAGCCGTCCAGGTCACCGGCACACAGGGTGCTGTTCGCGTCGTTTTCCCACAGCGCCGACTTGGTGATCGTGATGTCGACCGGCTCGGCCAGATAAAGGGTGCCGCCGTCGCCACCCGCATGTACACGGTTGGCCTTGAAGGTAACTTGCGTCATCGTGTCGGGGGACGACGCCGGCAGGCCGGCGCGGTAGATCGCCCCCCCCTGGTGGGCCACGTTGGCGAAGAAGGTACTGTTTCTGACGGTGAGCTGATCTAGGCCTGGCCACGCGACGATCGCACCTCCTTTGGACGAAGTCCCGTTGGCGGCGAACGTGCTAGCTAGGATGTCGAGGCGTCCTTTCTCCGCGGCCACGCCGCCGCCGTTGCTGTTGGCGCTGTTGCCTTCCAGAGTTGCGTACAAGAGCTCAACGGAACCGCGACTGTAGATGGCGCCGCCGGCCACGGTCGCTTGGTTCCCCTCGAGGCGCAGTCGATTCCCATCGAGCGTAGCGTTCTGGCCGACCCAGATCGCGCCGCCCCGGGCTGCCCTGCCACCGGACAGCCCGATGTCGACGAGCTTGAGCGTCGCGCTACCACCGATGTTGAAGAACCGGTGTTCAGACGCTGTTGCATGGGGCTCCAGGACCGCGCCATTGCCTTCGATCCTCACCCCGGTACCCAAGTTCGTCACCACGCCGTCCAGGCCCGTCACCACGTTCGTGATCTTGGGCAGTTGGTTGCGGGTCGGGTAGGTCGTTCCTGCTTGCAACTCGACGGTGGCCTCGCCGTCCCATACACAGCCGCCGAAACCCGCCTCGGTGCTGGGCGGGAAAATGTTGGGGTTGCCATTGGCCTTGGCCGTCTTGATGGCTTCCCACAGGGTGCAGGTGGTGCTGTCGTCGTCGTTGCCCCAGGCGGTCGAATTGACCTGGATGCTTTCCGCCCAGGAGACGGTGGCGGCGAAGAAGAGCACGAACGCGAGCAGCGGCACCGTGGCGCGCTCGGGGGCAGGTCGTTGGGCGCGGGGCGACGTGGCGGACGCGGACGAGAGGGCGGCGAGCGTTCGAGGTCGGGTGGTTTTCTTCATGGTGCGCTCCTGGCAAAGAAGGAGAAAGAACATCGGCGCTGGGCCGTCTCCGGTTGCTTGTCAGCTGTGACGGGACCTATTGGAACCGAAACCCCACCCGCGAGTTGTCTGGGCCGTATCTGGATCGTATCTGGGAACGCAAACCCCTACTTTCTAATGACTTACGGAGATCACTAGATGCTTGACCTTTGCCCGAGACAGGTACCGAACGGCCCGTCGTACCCGGAACGTTCAGCAAAACCAGCGGCTTGCGGCCGCTCGGCCGGTGGAGAGAGGGGGATCTCGGGAGAGCCAGAGACGTTCCAGATGTCTCCCACATGCCTCGGCACGCCCCAGAGCGATGGGATGGCTCACGACACGGCGCCAACCGGCCCGGCAGAAAGCCTGATCGGCGCGCCTGGAAACGAACCGAAGCCAACGTCCGAACCACACGAGGAGACATCATGTCCACTACGACTTCCGCCCCCACCGCCCGCGCCCTCTTCTCGGCGCTCGTCCTGATGCTTGCCGCCTTGCCGTCGTCCGCCGCCACCTTCACCGTCTGTGCGACCGGCTGCGACTACGCGTCGATTCAAGCCGCCGTCAACGCGTCGAGCGACGGCGATACCTTGGCCCTCGAGCCGGAGGTGTTCGTCGAGGGCGACATCTTGGTCGACCGTGACCTCACCATCCGCGCGGCTTCCGGGCAGGCGACCATCGACGGCAACGGCGCGACCCACGTGATCGAGATCGATGCCGACGCACTGGTTTTCTTGGAAGATCTGAAGCTGACCAGCGCCACGCGGGCGGTCGTCGCCAACTACGGCGTCGCCTATCTGGAGACGATCACGGTGCTCGGTGACGGTACGACGTCGATATACGGCGGTATCTTCAACGCCGCCGATGCCTTCCTGGTGCTGCGCGGCCACAGCGTGGTGACGAGCAACCGCAGCAACAGCCTCGGCGGCGGGATCAGCAACTTTGGCGTCCTGGAGGTCACAAACGCCACGATCACCGGCAACCGCGGCCGCTTGGGCGGCGGCATCTTCAACTCCGAGGGCGATGTGGTGGTCGGCGCTAGCAGTATCAGCTTCAACCACGCGACGGTCCGCGGTGGTGGCTACGCCAATGCCAACGTTGGCGGCGGCGCGGTGATCGTGCTCCCTTCGGCCAGCTACAGCGGCAACACGGCCGGCAGCGCCTGCGACCGCTACTACGACATCCACCGCACCCCGTCCTGCGTCAACTGAAAACTGCCGGGCGGCACAAGGGCCCGAAGGACGCTACGGACCCGGGCCGCCGCCCGACGATCGCGTACATACGATCCAGAACGGCGACTATGCAGGGCCTCTTGCGGCGAGAATGCGAGTAGGCAGTCTCGCCGATTCAGGTGGTTCGAGCCGGAGCGAATCCGCCCGGCTACCAGCTGACAACGCGGAGGCCCTGCACCGCTTCGAAGTGCTTGTCGCGGCTGACGACGGGCTCGTCGTGCTGGCGAGCCAGTGCCGAAATCCAAACGTCGTTCTCCGGGATGGGGCGACCGAGCGCCCGCAGCTCATCGCGCACTTCAGCATAAGCGCGTGCTGTGGCCTCGTCGATTCGGAGGATGACGGATTCTCGGACCAGGCTGTCCAGCAGCAGTGAGAGGTTTCGACGATGTCGCGACCGCAGGAGGCCGTATCGATACTCACCAATGACGATGACCGGGAGGTGATGGCGGCTGTCCTGCGCAAGCTTTTCGCCCAGTGCAGCGTCACCTTCGAACAAGGCCGAGACGGCGTTGGTATCGAGAATCACCGCCAGGAGTCCGGATCGATGCTATCGAATTCACCGGCCAGGATTCCGTCGACCTCGGCAATCTCGTCGGGGTCTGCTTGGCCGAAAACCCGGCGCCAGCCGGGCACCGGGGACTCCTCTGAAAGGCCCTGGGCGAGCCTGACTCGAAGCGACTCCGTGACGAAGTCCTTGAGACTCTCGCCACGCATGGCGGCTGCGGCCTTGCTCCGGCGGAAAACATCGTCGGGAATCTCTAGGGTTGTTTTCACGGTGACAATATTCCCATATTTACGGCTCTAGTTCAAACGTCGATGCCGTCCCCGGAATTGGCGTCCCAACCCCTGGCCGTCTACGTCGTAGTCTTCCTATCTGAAGACTCTTCCCCGGAGGTGGCCCATGAGAATTGCAACATCGACCCTACTGGCTAGCCTACTCTCCCTCGCCCTTGCAACCTTCGGCTTCGCTACGGCCGGCGCCACCGAGATTCCCGACGCCGGGCCCGAGAGCCGTGCCCTGGCGGCCCACCTCGCCGCGGAGTATTCGGACTATCTGCGCGAGTACATCCATGTCTTCGTCGGCTATGGAGTCTGCTCCTACGGCTTCATCGACGAGGATGTCCTCAATGATCTGGCGGACGACTCCCTGCGCAACATGACCACCCGGGCGTCCGA
The DNA here is from genome assembly GCA_038748685.1 of Acidobacteriota bacterium. Classification (GTDB taxonomy): domain Bacteria; phylum Acidobacteriota; class Thermoanaerobaculia; order Multivoradales; family J023; genus JAUIJL01. The sequence continues at coordinate 15,160 of JBCDIS010000004.1, forward strand.
GCTGATTCGGGACGCCCATCCCAGAGAAACTACCCTCCCCGCCATCGCCGTGGACTACGCGGCGTCCATGGCGGTCCTGACGACGGTCGAGATGTGGGCCAACGACATCACCGCCGAGATCGCCCCGCTCTACCAAGCGAAGGACTTCGATTGCGCGGCCTCGGTCAAGCCGAACCGAGAGCGTTACGAGAAGGTCCAGAGGTTCGTCGCCGGAGCGGCGAAGACCTCCGGGTGAGCACGGAACCAGAGCTGTCACGGTGTGGAACGGTCCCTGTCCTCCGAACACGGGATTCCCAGAGCGGGCAAGGGTTAGACTTGTCTAATGAAGCAGGTCGAGGCAAGGTTCAGAGCCGCTATCGAGCTTCGCGAAACGACCATCGCGATGCAGAAGAGACTCCTGCTCCGTGAGTATCCCCAGGAGTCCGCGGAAGAGATCCACCGCCGACTCACCGAGTGGGTGACTCGACGGGAGGCTCCATCCAGGCCTAAGCCCACGTCCCGTTCATGAATCGCGCCGGACCAGCCAAAGCTAAAGGCCCTTGCACTCAGCCCTTCTATTTATCCGCTTCGATTCGACCGTACTCGAACGACCGATAGGTCCGCAGCAGAACATCGACGGTCGGCCGCGGCAGGTCGAGGGGGATGCGAACCAGGGGTCCCGACTTCTCGAAGGGCGGAGGCGGTGACGTCTCGAACAGGCTCGGCCATAGGCGAACGGGGCAGCTGTAGTAGATCCGGTCCGGCCGCCCGAACTCCTTCTCCCATTCGATGAGCTTCTCGTTGGTCTCCACCAGCAGCCGGCGGGCGTTGGCGAGGCGTAGGCGTGAGCCGTAGCGGGATTTGCCCTTGGTCTTGAGGTGTAGGGGCTGCGCGCGTCCCTTGCCGCGGACGACGTAGCGCCTCAGGCTCTTCTTGGCGAAGGGCTCGGCGCCCCGGAAGCGGCCCAGGGTCACGGCGCCGGCCTGCATCAGGATCACGCTGTGGTGGCCCGGCTCCTTAGGTAGGGCGGCCAGGTAGTCGGCGAGGGATCGGCATCCCGGGGTGAGCGGAAAGACGAGGGGAGGCCTGACGCGGACGCCCGCGGACTCGAAGAATCGCCCCTTGGGATCGGGGGCCAGCGGCGACTCGGCGTCGAGACGGCGGAGTGTCTCTCGGCAGTCTTTCCAATGGAAGGTCTGAGCCACGGAGTCCGGTCTTCTGCCCACGTGGGTCGGGAAGGGCGGGCCGGCCCGGGGGCGGGCCCGCCGGTGGGGTCACTCGATCTTGACGTTGGTCTGGGGACCGGGATCGAAGCCGCGGACGCGCTTGGCCCGGGTACCGGCGGGCAGGATGTCGCCGGGCTGGACGTGGTTGATCACGGCCAGGGTCTCGAGGTCGATGTCCGACGGATAGCGGCGCTGGAACTCTTCCAAGGAGAGATCCCGGTCCAGCCTCACGAGGGAAATGCGCATGGGCTCGACGTCGATCAGCCGGCGGTCCCGCAGCTCGTCGAAGCTGCGCAGGGAGGCCTCCATATCGTCCTCGTAGCGCCTCCAGGCGTTGGTCTTCGAGATCGCCATCAGGCGGTAGATGCGGTTGTCGTACTCGGCGAAGGCGGCGGCCCCCCGCAGCTCTCCGGCGGAGAAGAGACGGCCTTCCTGGAGGGGGATACCGTCGTTGTCCCGCCAGCTGTTACCGACGGTCAAACCCTGCTGGTTGAAGAACTGACGGGCGGCGTCGCTGGCGGAGCGTCCACCCGCCAGGGTCAGCTGGACAATGGCGTCCTCGGTGGGGCTCATCACCACCAAGGCTTGGGTCTGGTTGTGGGCCGTCCAGCCGCTGGGCAGATCGAGTCGAAGCCGGAGGCCGGGGTGGACGAAGGTGCCGTCGCGGAAGTAGCCGTCCTCGGGGTCGGGTCCGTACGTCATGCCGTCGATGCGGTCGAAGAACGGATCCCGCCGCCAGGAGCGGTTGATCGCATCCGGCGACGAGGACCGAACCCGGGCCTGGGCCGTCTGCTTGCGCTCCAGGGGATCGGGGTGGGTTAGGAGGTAGTTGGGGAGGCGGCCGCCGCCCTTGGGGCCGGTGGCTTGGAGCATCTCGAAGACCTCCACGAAGGCCCCCGGAGGATAGCCTAGCCGGTTGGCGTAGCGGAAGCCGAGGTCGTCGGCCTGGCGCTCGTCGTCGCGGCTGTACTGCAGGAAGAGCAGCTGCAGCGACGACTGGGCAAGGTTCCCTACGGATCGGGCCAGCTCCGGGTCGAGCACCGAACCGATGCCGAGGCCGATGTTGGCCAGCTGCGCCTTGCTCATGCGGTTGACGCCGTGGCGGGCGGTGACGTGGCCGATCTCGTGGCCCAGGACCGCCGCCAGCTCCGCCTCCGACGACATGTGGCTCAGGATGCCCCGGGTGACATAGACGTAGCCGCCGGGCAGGGCGAAGGCGTTGACCACCGGGTCGTCGAGGACGCGGAAGGTCCAGGGCAGGTTCGGCCGCTCCGAGGCGGCGGCGAGGCCCTGCCCCAGCTCATCCACGTAGCGGGCCAGCTCCGGGTCGTCGTAGACGCCGTACTGCTGGACCAGGTCCTGATCCGCCTGCTGGCCGAGCTGGACCTCCTGGGCCTCGCTGTAGAAGCTGAGCTGGCTCTTGCCGGTGGCGGGGTTGGTGGAGCAGCCGGTGAGGGAGCCCGCGAGGAGGGCGGCGCCGGCGGCCGCGAAGAGAGCGCGGGTCCAGGGATGATTGGGACGCTTCGGGGTGCGACGGGGATGCATGTTTCCCTCCGATGGTGTCATTCGCTGTAGGGCACCTCGTCGGCGACGAGCTCCAGATAGAACCACCAGCCGCTCTCGCCTTCGTGTTGATCCCGGTCGTCCCCGGGGGCGCAGTTGCCGGTGCCGCCGGGTAGCAGGATCGAAAAGGGCTGTCCCCCCACCAGGGGGAGGTCCGCCGGCAACAGGAGACTGTCGGCGACGGTTTCGGGCAAGAAGCCCCGCAGCAGGCCGTTCTCGAGCCGGTTCGGCGGCGCGCCGATCCACCCCGCGGCGGAGCGGGCGTCCCGCAGCACGAGCTCGACCCCCTGCAGCATGAAGGTGATGTCCCGCTCTTCGGTGACGAAGCAGGGACCAACGGTGTCCCCCACCGCCGGCGAATAGCCGGAGGTGGTGCCCGCCACCGGGCCCAGACAGGTGCCAGCGGCGACGCCGTCGTAGGCGGAGGGGGCGGGCGACGAGCCCGGCTCGGGGACGCAGACGGTGGAGGCGATCGGCGCGGTGCACTGACCGTCCCGCTGCTCCACGGTCTCCCCCTGGGCCAGCTCCAGCAGCGGCTTGAAGAGGAACATGGAGCTTTCGTCCAAGAAACCGTCGCCGTCGCCGTCGGTGGTGAGGGCGGTTTCCAGGGCGCCGTTGAAGGACGGGCCGAAGCCGAGGGGAAGGTCCTGGTCGGTGAAGTCGACGCAGCCGAAGATCTGAGTGTCGACGAAGAGATGGGGATCCCGCAGGTCGAGGTCGCTGATGCGGAAGGCGGTGGTGGGCACGTAGCCGAGCTGCTGGGACCAGGCGTCGACGCCGCCGCTTTCGAAGCCGTCGGCGAAAATCAGGTCGCCGGCCAGGGCGGGGGCGGGGGAGATCATGCTGGAGACGACCGCGGCGAGGATGAGCGCGGCGCCGAAGCCGGGGGGGCCGACCCTGAGGGACCATCGGCGGGGTTGGATCTCGTGGGTGCTTGCGTTGATTTTCATCGCCGCGAGCCTACCACCGGCGCGGAGCCGCCGGCCTGTGAACGGCGCCAGCCGGACCCCGAAGACTCCCGCGGTCTCAGCGTCAACGATCGAGGAAGACTCGGGCTTCGAGAATCAGGCTTTGGCCCCCGGTGTCCGGGCCGAAGGCGTCCGATCCAGACGGCAGGGCCCCGGTCCCCACCAGCCCCGCCGCGGGTCGGACGGCGTCGACGTCGACCCATTCGGCCCCCAGCCGCAGGGGCCAGGTTCCGTGCTCCCAGAAGGCCGCGACGGTCCAGGCGGAGCCGTCGCCGTCGTTCGGGTCCAGGGGCACGGAGCCGTCGGTGTCCCGGGTCTCGAAGTGGTCGTATCGGGTGGTCAGCCGCCACAGGCCACGGGACCAGGACACGAGGTAGTAGGTGGTCTCGAAATCGAGCTGCACGTGGGTGGAGTCGAGCTCCCCCATGCCCGTCGAGCCGTCCATCCATTCCGCCACCAGGGACAGCTCCCCCCCCAGGGCCGGAAGGTGGAGGTCCCCACCGACGAGGTAGAAGTCGGTCCGCCAAGCGTACTCGCCGTTGTACAGCTCACGGTCGCCGCGGTTGTCGTAGTGTGTGGCCTGTAGGCTGGCGCGCCCGGCCCGCCGCCAGCCGAGGGACGCCGCCCAGCCGGCGCGGTCGTCGAGGTCGGAGCCGAAGGGACGGGTGCCGGAGTCGAGCTGCTCGCCGAAGGGGGCGCCGGTTTCGAGCCCCGGCAGCGGCGGCAGGGGCACGGTTTCGTTCCACACCCCGAGCCGGTCCCCCAGGGCCCAGCCCCGCCACGCCAGCAGGGTTCCGCCGGAGTCGTTACCGCCGAAGGCCGACCCCCAGAAGCGCAGCTCGTCCGCCTCGCCGAAGGCCAGCTGGTAGGCCCCCAGGAGGCCCGTCGCACGGACCTCCTCTCCGATCCAGGTGTTGAGGGCGGAGAACGTGAGGGTGTAGGGGGACGACCAGGCCCAGTCGAGGTTTTCCTTGGACGTCGGCAGGATCAAGTGGCCGGCCCGCAGGCTCACGCGGTCCGAATCCCGCAAGCGGGTGTGGGCCTCCAGGTAGCCCTCCACCAGGCCGAAGGCCCGTCCACCGGTCCCCTCCGGCTCGGCCCGGGCGGCGAAGTGGAGGTGGGCGTCCAGGTGCTGCCCGAGCCGCGCGTCCAGTGCCAGCTGGAGCTTGCCTGCGCCGTAGGTGGCGTCGTCCTCCGGGTCGTCGGCGCCGACATCGAGCCGGCCGAAATCGCCGTCCCGCCAGGACGGGCGACCCTCCACCGCGAGGCCGCGGGCCGCCACCCAGCCGTGTAGCTGGAAGGGTGGCTGGGCGAGGGCGATGGCTGGGACGAAAGCCCCCAGCAGGCCCATCCCCAGTAGGAGGAGTAACCCCTGGCGGGGTCGAAGGGAGGGGTGCGGGTCCGCGGGGGGATCTGGAGGCTGGGCGGGGTGGGGGATTCGGGTTGGGCGCAAAGTTCTAGGGGAGGGCATGGTCGGGGGAATGGGGGAAGAAAAACAAGCGATCTCGTGCAGGCTACGGCGGCGACGGCGGAGGCGGATTGTCACATGTTGATTTCGCGACGCCCGGAAGGGCGGATTCAGGCCTTAGAATCGGCGGACGAGGAGGACGCGAACGATGACCCGAGAAGTAGCCATCTCCAATCCCGCCGCCGGCCCCATGGACTCCAGCTTGCTGGACCCGGGTTTCTCCAGCATGTTGGATACTGACTTCACACGCGCCGCCGGCGTCGATATTCCGCTGATCTGCGGCGCGATGTACCCGTGCTCCAACCCGGAGCTGGTGGCGGCGGCGTCGGAGGCGGGGGGCATGGGGATCGTCCAGCCCCTGTCCCTGGTGTATGTCCACGGCTATGAGTACCGCGCCGGCCTTCATCGGATCAAGGAGCTGACCGACAAGCCCTTCGGCCTCAATGTGATCGTCGAAAAATCCTCCAAGGTCTACCTGGACCGCATGAAGCGCTACGTGGACGAAGCCATCGAGGAGGGGGTTCGTTTCTTCGTCACCTCCCTCGGCAACCCGAGCTGGGTGGTGGAGAAGGCCCACGCCGTCGGCGTGCTGGTCTACCACGACGTCACCAGTCGCAAATGGGGAAAGAAGGGGATCGACGCCGGCTGCGACGGCCTGATCGCCGTCAACAACCGGGCCGGCGGCCACGCCGGTGACGCCGGCGCCGAGCGCCTGCTGGAGGAGATGGGGGACCTGGGGGTGCCGGTGCTGTGCGCCGGCGGCGTCGGCGACGAGGGGGCCTTCGTCCGCGCCCTCGGGATGGGATACGCCGGTGTACAGATGGGGACCCGCTTCATCGCCACCGTCGAATGCAATTCCCACGACGACTACAAGCGGGCGGTGGTGGAGGCCAAGGAGGACGACATCGTCCTCACCGAGCGCCTGACGGGGGTGCCGGTGGCGGTGATCAAGACCCCGCACCTCGAACGGATCGGCACCAAGGCGGGGCCCATCGCCCGGCGGATGCTGCGGGGTCGGCGGACCAAGCATTGGATGCGGATGCTCTACTCCCTGCAATCCCTGTGGAAGCTCAAGAAATCGGTCCGCCGGAGCTACTCCTCCAAGGACTTCCTGCAGGCGGGCAAGAGCGTCGCCGGCGTCCACGCCGTCGAGCCGGCTGGGGATATCATCCGCCGTTTCGCCGAGGCCGCGCGTCGCACCGAAGCCCCCGCGGCATAGGCTTTTTCCCGCCTTCCTCTAGGCCCTTTTGGGGACCCCGGCCGTCCTGTTTTCGCGCTCGCCGCATCCAATTTGCGGCGCATCCCGAAACCTACCCTCGACAACGCAACGGCGGCCGCGGGCCGCCACCCACACCTACCCCGGCCGGGTATCGACATCCCCAAACTCAAGACTTTTGGAGAGATCCCCATGACCCATACCGTCAAGCTTCTGATGGCGACCCTGGCCTCCCTGCTCCTGATCGCGACCCCCGCCGCCGCCGGTGAGAAAGACATCGTCGACACCGCCGTCGCCGCCGGTTCCTTCGAGACCCTCGTCACCGCCGTGAAGGCCGCGGGCCTGGTGGACACCCTCAAAGGCGACGGCCCCTTCACCGTCTTCGCCCCCACCGATGAGGCTTTCGCCAAGCTGCCCGCCGGCACCGTCGAGGCCCTCCTCGCCGACAAGGAAAAGCTCGCAAAGATCCTCACTTACCACGTGGTGGCCGGCAAGACGATGGCCGGTGACGTGGTCAAGGTCGATTCCGTCACCACCGTCCAGGGCGGTACCCTCGACATCGACACCACCGACGGCGTCAAGGTGGGCGGCGCCAACGTCGTCACCACCGACATCGTGACCTCCAACGGCGTCATCCACGTCATCGACACGGTGCTGCTGCCGGGCTGAACCCCGACCAAGAATTAGTCGAGCGTCTCCAACCAAACGCGAGGGGGGTCAGTAAAATGACCCCCTCTTTTTTTTGGATTTCCAGGCGGGTGCCCAGGAATCCGCTCAGGGAGTCGACCAGCGACCCGCGAAGCCGTCGACGGAGACGCCGACCCGCCCGGGTAGATGACGGTGGGCGACGGCCACCATGGCGTCGCGGTAGGCGAGGTCGGTGGACCCCGCTTCGACGGCCTCCATCGCCTGCGGCAGGGAGGTGCGCCGGGTGCGGCGACCTTCGGGGCTGCCGTCGCCGCCGATGAAATGATCCAGCACCACGGCGTCGGCGCAGGCGGCGATCCGGGCGAAGAAAGCCTCCGGATCGGCGATGGGCAGGAGGGGCGACACCGTGACGACGGTTTCCAGACCCATCCGGCGCAGCGCCGCGGCGGCTTCGAACCGCCGACCCACGGGGCTGGCGTGGGGCGGCAAACCCGGCAGGCGGTCCCGGTCGGTTTCGATCGACAGGTGGCACCGCACCCGGCATCGCTTCGCCAGGGCCACCAGGAGGTCCGCCGCGGCGGTGATCCGATGGCTGTGGGTTTGGACCACCAGCAGGTCCGGGGGCTCCTCCAGCATGGCTTCGAGGACCCCACGGGTGATTCCGTACCGGCGCTCCTGGGGCAGGAAGGGTTCGGTGGCGCTGGAGAGGAAGATCGAAAACTCCCCCCGCGCCCGGCGGCCCCAGCGGCGCTCTGCACCAACATAGCGCAGGTACGACTCCGCGGCGTTGGTGCGCACCTCCAGGAACCCTCCCCAGGGCCGTCCGCGGGTCAAGAGGCCCGCGTGTTGGACGTAGCAGCCGGCGCCGCAGAGGGAGCGCCCGAGGGTGCAGCCCCGATAGGGTTGGAGGGAGTGGGAGGTGACCGTGGAGAGGTAGCCGCCGGTTCGGGTGAGGACCTTGCCGATCTCGACGGGGGTGATCTCCACCGATCCGCCGATCTTGGACCCGCCTGCCTTTGGCCGGTCGGGGGTCACGGCTCGGCGGCGCCGCCGGCGCGGCGGGGCAGCATCGCCAGCTGGGCCTTGACCTCGGCTACCTCCGGATGCTGCGGGGGCGCCGTGCGCAGGAAGGCGTTCCAGTGGCTCCGGGCGAGTTGCGGGTCCCCCAGCGGTCCGGCGTAGAGGCGCCCCAGCTCCAGGTGGCCGTCGGGGAAGCCGGGGACCCGGGAGACCACCGCTTCGAGGGCTTCGGCGGCGCCTTGGTGGCGGCCGTCCCGCGCCATCACGACGCCGAGGTTGAAGCGGGCCTGCCAGTAGCCGTCGTCGATGTCCAGGGCCCGCCGGTAGGCCCGTTCCGCCTCGGCGGTGCGTCCCTGCTCCTCCACCGCCACGCCGAGGTTGTTCCAGCCCTCGGTCTGCTTTGGGTCCAACTCCAGGGCGCGGCGGGCGTGGCGCTCGGCTCGCCTCCAGTCCCCCCGCTCGACGGCGATGGCCGACAGGTTGTTGTGGCCGTCGGCGTGGCGGGGGAACTCCTGCACCAGGGCCGCGAGCTCCGCCATGGCGTCCTCCACCTGGCCGCTCCGATAGAGGGCGATGGCGCGGTTGTTGCGGGCTCCGGGGTGCTTCGGGTCCTGTTCGAGGACCCGGTCGTACTCCCGCTGGGCCTCCGCCGAGCGGCCGTGCTCGGCGAGCCAGCCGCCGAGGGCGACGTGGAGCTCGGGGTGGAGCTGGGGGGAGAGCCGGATGGCCTCCCGGAGGTGCATTTCGGCGGCGGTGTCACCGCCGGTGCGGGCCAGCAGCAGGCCCAGGCGACGGTGCAGGAGGGGGTCGTCGGGCTGGCGTTCGAGGCCCGAGCGATAGGCCTTGGCGGCGGCTTCGGGGGCGCGGCGGTCCTCCTCCATCTCGCCGAGGAGGCGCCAGGCGAGGACGAGGAACGGATCCCGTTCGAGGGCCCGCCGCAGTCGCGCCTCGGCGCCGTCCCTATCCCCTTCCCGCAGGTCGACCCACTGGGCGTAGAGGGCGCCGAGGCGGGGGTGGTCGGGGTGGCTTTCGAGGGCCACGTCGAGTACCCCGCGGACCTCGTCGAAGCGCCGCTGCTGGGCGAGGAAGGCCGCCTTCTGGAGGCGGGCTTCGAGCAGGCGGGGCTCGAGCTCCAGGGCCAGATTCGTCAGCTCGACGGCCTGGGCCAGCTGGCCGCGGCGGGATTCGAGGCCCGCCACCTGCAGGATCAGGGAGGGGTCGTCCGGCGCCGCCGTGAGGGCCCGCTCTAGGATCGCCAGGGCCTCCTCCACCTCGCCCCCCATCTCCAGGGCCGACGCCAGGTCCACCAGCGCCGCCTGGTTCTCGGGGTCCCGCCGCAGCACCCCCCGCAGCTGCTCGGCGGCCTGGCGGTGGAGGCGGTCCCGCAGCAGCACCCGGGCCCGTTCGAGGCCCACATGGAGGCCGATGGCGTCCTTGGGGTCGATGCGCTCCCGGTCCTCGGCCCCCGTGGACCCCACCGACACGTAGCCGAGGCTGCGCAGCTTGGCCACCGCTTCGAGGTCCAGCTCCAGGGCGGTCTCCCGTTCGGCGTCACCGAAGGCGTCGAGAAGGTCCCCCAGGTCGCGGGCGAAGTCGTGGGCCAGGCTGGGCCGCTGGCCGTGCTGGTTGGTCAGCTCCCGCGGGTCGCGGCCGAGGTCGTAGAGCTCGGGTTCGGGGGCGTCGATGAACTTCCAGGCGCCGCGGCGCAACACCTTCAGCTTCGACCAGCCATAGGTGTAATACGGCAGGTAGGTCTCGGAGTAGAGGGGCCTCGGCGCCGCCGCCCGGGGGTTCCTGGGGGCCAGGAGGCTGCGCCCCGGCAGATCCCCGGGGGGCGTCTCCCCCACCAGGTCGAGGAGGGTGGGCACGAGGTCCACCTGGCTGACGGGCTCCGCCACCCGCACGCCTTTGGGGCCGCCCCGGACCTGCATCACGAAGGGCACGTGGAGGGTGGCGTCGTAGGCGAGGATGGCGTGGGTCTGTTCGCCGTGCTCCCCCAAGCTTTCGCCGTGGTCGCCGAGGACTACCACCGCCAGGTCGTCGTCCTGGCGCAGGCGGGGGTGGGTCAGGAGCTCGCCGATCTGGGCGTCCATGTAGGCGATCTCGCCGTCGTAGGGGCGGTTTCGGTAGGTGTCCCGCCACGGCGGCGGCGGCGAGTAGGCGGCGTGGGGGTCGTAGAAGTGGACCCAGGCGAAGAAGGGCTCGTCGTCGCCGACCCCGTCGAGCCACGCCCTGGTCGACGCCACCGTCGCCTCCGCCGGGCGGTCGGGGACCATGCGGGGGTGCCGCTCGCGGCCGGTGGAGAGGTCATCGTCGTAGACCTCGAAGCCCTGGGTCAGGCCGTAGCGCTTTTCGAGCACCGAGGCGGAGACGAAGGCGGCGGTGCGGTAGCCGCGGCGGTCCAGCTTCTCCGCCAGGGTGTCGAGCTCCGCCGGCACGTAGTGGGTGCCGTTGTTGCGGACGCCGTGCTGGGGCGGGTAGAGGCCGGTGAGGATGCTGGTGTGGGCCACCAGGGTGATCGGGGCGACGGCGTAGGCCCGTTCGAAGACGACCCCTTCGCTCGCCAGGCGCGCCATCACAGGCGTTTCGATGTCGGTGGCGCCATAGGGTTCCAGCCGATCGGCGCGGGTGGTGTCGACGGTTATCAGCAGGATGGAGCGGTCGCCGCGGGGAAGGTCCTTCCCGAGCCCTCCGGCGCCGGGTTGGCCCCCCGCCGGTCGCCGCAGGCCGACCACGGCCCAGGTGGCCACGGCGGCGGCGAGGATGAGAAGCAGCGCGGCGACCCACCGGCGCCCGGAGCTACTCCCCCGCTGCGGCCGATCGGAGGCCGAGTCCAGGGGCGTCGGGCGGTCGCGGGGAGGGAGCTTTCCAGCTTCGGTCATGGTTTTGGGGTCGGGCGTCCAGAGGAGTTGTCGATCGGGGGGCCCTCCGCGCGTCCGGGCCCGTTGATACTATGACGATCTCTGGTCTGGACAGTATCTCCCCAACCCGCCGATCCCATCGTCGTGATCGAGCCGCTCCGGGCGGCTTTCCGCCGGATCCGGTTCCATCGTCTCGACGCGCTTCGAGGATCTTCATCCGATCTTCAGACTGGGGCGGGGGCCTGATGTCATGCTCCGTCGCCCGCCTACCTCCGGGCGCCCCCCTCCCCCCAACCCCACCCGCCAACTCCAGGAGACCCCGCATGTCGATGATGTCCCGAACCCTCCGCGGCCCCTGGGCGGCGCGGCCCTTCGCCGCCCCAGCCCTCGCCGTGCTCCACCTCGTTGCGTTGGCCCTGCTGGTCGCTGCCCCCACCTTCGCCGGGGTGACCCCCCCGCCGCTGCTGATGTCGGAGATCGTGTTGACCCCCTCGGCTGCGGAGTACGTCGAGATCTACAACCCCAACGCCTTCTCCGTCGACCTCTCCGACGTCTACCTCACCGACGCGGTCTTCGCCCCGAACGGGACCTTCTACTACAACCTCCCCACCGGCACCAACGCCGGCGGCGGCGGCTTCGGCGATTTCCACGCCCGCTTCCCCAGCGGCGCCACCATCGGCCCCGGCGCCTACCAGACCGTGTCCATCGCCGGTTCCGACGACTTCTTCGCCACCTACGGCGAGGACCCCACCTACGAGCTGTACGAGGACGGCGCGGTCGCCGACGCCGTGCCCGACATGCGGGAGGCCACCGCCGGCAGCATCGACACCACCAGCCCTAGCAGCCTCTCCAACAGCGGCGAGGTGGTGATCCTCTACCACTGGGACGGCTCCTCGGACCTGGTGGGTGACCTCGACTACGCCGTCTGGGGCGACCAGAACGAGGCGGTGGACAAGACCGGCGTCTCCATCGACGGCCCCGACGCCGACGGCGACGCCACCACCTTCCAGCCGGACACCGCCATCGCCAGCCAGGACATCCTGGCGGCGACGGGCCACGCCCCCGGCGAGGCGTTCGTCCGCGACGACATCGACGAAGGCACCGAGACCCAGGTCGGCGGCAACGGGGTCGACGGTAACGACGAGACCTCCGAGAACGTTTCGGTGACCTGGACCGTCGACACCCCGAGCCCCAACGCCGGCTTCCTGGGGCAGATCGTGCTGACCGTCGACGACGTCGCCGTCCTCGAGGGGGACTCCGGCACGGTGATCGCCGGCTTCACGGTCTCCCTGTCCAAGCCGGCCCCCGTCGGCGGCGTCCAATTCGACATCGCCACCCAGGACGACACCGCCACCGTCTCCGGCGCCGACTACATCGGTCGCGCCTTCACGGGGGCAAACATCGTCGAGGGCTTCACCATCGCCGCCTTCGACGTGACGGTGCTCGGCGACACGGATCCCGAGGAGAACGAGCGCTTCCTGGTGAACGTCACCAACGTCGTCGGCACCTCGGTGGTGGTGGGGGACGGCGTCGGTGAGGGCATCATCGTCAACGACGACCCGGTGGAGATCTTCCAGATCCAGGGCAGCGGCGACGCCTCCACCTTCGCCGGCTTCCCGGTGCAGACCAACGGCAACGTGGTCACCGCCGTGGGGACCGACGGCTTCGCCATCCAAACCCCGTCGGCGCGGGACGACCTCGATCCCGACACCTCCAACGGCGTCTGGATCCAGCTCGACGCCGTGCCCACCGTGTCCGTCGGCGACCTGGTGGACATCGTCGCCGACGTCGAGGAGTTCTTCGGCCTCACCCGCCTGATCAACGTCACCACCTTGAACGTGGTGGGCACCGACGCCGTGCCGGCTCCGGTGATGTTCGGGCCGACGGTGCCGTCGCCGGACCCCACCGCGCCGAGCTGCTCCATTGAATACGAGTGCTACGAGGGCATGCGGGTCCAGGTGGCCAGCGGCCTCGTGGTGGGACCGAACCTATCCTTCGGCACCGACCCCATCGCCGAGGTCCAGGTGGTGGCCGGCAGCCAGCGACCCTTCCGCGAACCCGGGGTGGAGTTCCCGGGCATCGGCGGCGCGATCCCGGTGTGGGACGGCAACCCCGAGGTCTTCGAGCTCGACACGGATCGGCTCGGCCTGATGCCCGACCTCATCTCCTCCGGCACCACCTTCTCCGCCACCGGCGTGCTCGGCTTCGAGTTCGGCGACTACGAGATCTGGCCCACCGTCTTCAACGTCACCCCCATGGCCCAGCCCCTGGCGGCGACGCCGGTGCGCCCCGCCGCCGCCGACGAGATGACCATCGGCTCCCTCAACCTGCTGCGGCTATTCGACACCGTCGACGATCCGACGGTGAGCGACACCGTGCTGACGCCGATGGAGTACACCTGCCGCCGCGACAAGTTCGCCGCCTACATCGAGGAGGTCCTGCGGCTTCCGGACGTGCTGGCGGTGCAGGAGTGCGAGAACCTCGGGGTGCTCCAGGACATGGCGGCGGATCTCCTGGCGACGACCGGCGCGGTCTACTCTGCCCACCTGGTGGACGGCAACGACCCCGGCGGCATCGACGTCGGCTTCCTGGTGAAGGACACCGTCACCGTCGGCATGGTGACCCAGCTGGGGGCCGGTGAAGACCTGCCCAGCGGCAGCCCGGTCCACGACCGTCCGCCGCTGCTCCTGGAGGCCACCTACACCGCCGGCGGCGCGAGCTTCCCGTTCGCGGTGATGGCGCAGCACACCCGCTCGTTCATCGGCATCGACGACCCCGACTCGGCGGATTTCGTCCGCGGCAAGCGCCTGGCCCAGGCCCAGAGCATCGCCCAGAAGGTCCAGGACTTCCAGGTCGCCAATCCGACGGTACCGCTGGTGGTGACCGGCGATCTGAACGCCTTCGAGTTCACCGACGGCTACGTCGACCTCGTCGGCCAGATCGCCGGCAACGTCGACCCGGCCCAGAACCTGCTCTCCGAAGCCACCATCACCGACCCGCCGCTGGTCAACGAGGTGACCCGGGTGCCGGCGAACGAGCGCTACTCGTTCATCTTCGACGGCACCTCCCAGGTGCTGGACCACGCCCTCACCAGCCTGTCGGCGTGGCCCTTCGTCCGCGGCCTCGAATACGGCCGCGGCAACGCCGACTCCCCCCGTCCGCTGCTGGACGTCTGCGACGCCGGGGATCCGCTGACCCTGCCCCTGCGCTCTTCGGACCACGACGGTCTGGTGCTCTACCTCCTGTTCGAGGGGGACACCGTGATCTTCGGCGACGGCTTCGAGAGCGGCGACCTGCGGGCCTGGTCGTCGGTCTTCCCCTGAGCCGGGGGAGCCCGTAGGGGCCGTTACCGAACCGGCGAATAGAAACGCCGGGCCCGATCGTCGGGCCCGGCGTTTTGGAATCAGGTCGCAGCGATGAAGACGTCGCTACCCCCTAAGGCGCACCCAGGCGCTGAAGGGGCCACGGATCCCCACCGTGCTTGGACGCCCGTCCCGCGACCACCGCCCCTCGGCAGTGGGCCTCAGCCCCGTTTGCGCTGGCCGAGTCCCGCTTCGATGTGGGGGAGATCGAGGAGCACCGCTCCATCGGGACCGTTGACCGCGGCGGTGGGGTCGTATTCGTGGTCGCGGATGACCCGCCGGAAGACCTCTTTCAAGGCGCGGGCGCCGAGGCGGGGCTCCTTCGCCGCCTCCTGGGCGACCCGGCGGACGGCCTTCTTCGACAGCACCAGCTTGAGACCCCGGCTTTTGAAGTAGGCGCGGGCCTGGTGGTAGCCGGAATCGGGGGTGTGGAGGAAGATCCGTTCGAGGTCTTCGATGGCCAGGTCCGCCAGCAGGACGACGGCGTCGAAGCGGGCGAGGAACTGGGGGCTCATGCCGTAGTCGAAGAGATCTTCGTTGCGCAGCCAGTCCACCAGGTGGAACTGCAGCTTCTCCACCACCTCGCCGTCCTCCACCACGGTGACCGGCTTCAGGGCGCCGCGGTCGCGGCCGATGGTGACCCGATCGAAGACCGAGTCGTAGAGTCCTTCGAAGGCGCCGCCGCAGACGAAGAGGAGGCCGCTGGAGTCGACGGTCACCGTCTCGCCGCCGGCCCAGTGGGGGAGGGTCAGGGGAACCGCCTCGTTCTCCATCACGGTGAGGAGGGCTTCCTGGGCACGGATGCCGGAGGTGTTGGGCTGATCGCCGATGCGGGTGCGGATCTTGTCCACCTCGTCGACGAAGACGATGCCGTGGGTGGCCTGGTGCAGAAGGCGGTCGAGGGGGGCGTCGTCCCCGAGCTGCTCGCGGGCCCGGGCCATCATGCGGTGGAGGATGGCCTCCCCCGGGCGCCCCTTCTGGGCCTCCTCGCCGAGGACGTTGGCGTGCATGCGGACCACCGTCGAGCGGACCGCCAGATCCGGCCGCGACTCCAGGTAGCGCTCCACGGCCCGCATGAGGGTCGTCTTGCCGGTGCCGGAGGAGCCGATCATCAGCAGGTTCCCCACCGACAGCCCCGCGAGCTTCTTCGACAGCGAGATGGCCATCTCCCGGATCGCCTCCCGCTGGCCGATGACCCGCTTGCTGAGGCCGGTGGCGATGTCGTGGGGGGTGGGGACGTCGTCGCCGGCGGCGGTTCCGTCCGCCGGCGCTACTGGGGCAGTGGCGGGCGGGGCGGTGGCGGGCGCTGGCCCCGGGTGAGGCGGGTCGTGGCTGGACATCGCGGCTAGTCTACCCCGGCCGCCCCGGGGTCTTCGTCCGCGGGTTTGTAATAGTCTTGAACGCCGTCGAGGGCGGCGTCCACCGCCGCCGCAGAAGCGACCAGCCCAGCAGGAAAGCGCCATGCCCGAGCAGACTTCGACCCGTGTTTCGAGCCGAGCCTTCGTCGCCCTCGCGGCGGCCCTGGGGATCCTCGTCGTCCTCGCCGGCCCCGCCGCCGGTGCCGAGAAGGATCGGCTGTTCCTGATTCAGCAGCTCATCGACCGGGAGCAGCCGGGCAAGGCGCTGGAGCTGCTCGAAACCCTCACCCAGGGCAAGCCTTCCCCCGAAGAGCGCATGCTGCGGGGGACCGCGCGGATCATGCTTGGGGAGCTCAAGGCCGGCGCCGCGGACCTCGAGAAGGCCCTGGACGACGACCCCACCCTTCGCCAGGGCTGGCTCAATTTGGCGGGTCTGGAGATCGCCGAGGGCAACTACCCGGAGGCCCACGACGCGCTGGTGAAGGCCCGGGACCTCGATCCCCGGGCGTCCGACGCCCACCTTAACCTCGGGGCGGTGCTGATCCTGATGGGCCGCCGCCCCGACGCTAGGACGAGCTTCGACCGCTATCTGGAGCTCGAAAAGGGCAACGGCGAAGCGCACTACCTCGTGGCCAGCAACTACGCCCTCGGCGGGGTCGAGCACCTCGCCATCGAGGCCCTCGGGGAGGCCATTCGGCTCGACGAGCGGCTCCGTATGCGGGCCCGTCGGGACGATCGTTTCCTCGTCCTCGAAAGCCTGGAGTACCGGGTCCTCCTACACACCGACGCCTACGAGGCGCCGGAGGGGTACCACCAGGTGGCGGCGGCCTTCCGCCAGCCCTACTCCGGCGACAATCAGCTGCTCTACGCCGTCACGGACGCCTTGAAAGAGCAGCAGATCCGCTACGATCCGGAGATCGAAGCCACCGCGCGGTGGGCCCTCATCTGGAGTGAGGACGGCCAGCTGCGGCTCAAGATCACCAACCAGGAGAACGGCACGGGCGTCGTCAGTCTGAGCGCTCCCCCGAACCGTTTCACCGGCGAGGAGTGGGACCGTCTCAGCCAGCAGCTGTTCCGCGCCGTCCACGGCGCGCTCGGCGAGTAGAGGCCCGTTCGAATACGATGACCCGTCAACCCACCCAGCCCGACGAGAACCCGAAGCCCCACGACCCCGAAGACGGCTACATCGACGGCGATGACGGCGACGACGCCGTTATCGCCGTCGCCTTCCGCCGCTCCCTTGGGGTGATCGTCGCCCTCGCCCTGATCGGGGGGATCGTCTTCCTGTGGCTCCAGCGGGAGGAGGCTCCGGAGGCGGAGCGGACCCTCGAAGCCGCGGCCCCGGAGGCCGTGGAGGTCGCAGAAGCGGTGGTGCCGGCCCTGCCGTTCACCAACGTTACCGCCGAAGCCGGCGTCGACTTCGTCCACCGCAACGGCGCGGAGGGGGAGAAGCTGCTGCCGGAGACCATGGGCAGCGGCGTCGCCCTCTTCGACGCCGACGGCGACGGCGACCCCGACCTGCTGCTGGCCAACGGCACCGCCTGGCCCCACGGCGCGGCGTCGACCCCCAAAGGGTCGAGCGCCCTCTACCGCAACGACGGCTACCGCGAGGGCGGCGGCACCATCGAGCTGGTGGACATCACCGCCGAGGCCGGACTGGTGACGGACCACTACGGCACCGGCATGGCGGTGGGGGACGTGGACGCCGACGGCGACCTCGACGTCTTCCTCGCGGTCGTCGGCAAGAACCGCTTGCTGCGCAACGACGGCGGACGGTTCGTCGACGTGACGGCCTCCTCCGGCGTCGCCGGGGACGCCGCGGAGTGGTCCACCTGCGCCGCCTTCTTCGACGGCGACGGCGACGGCGACCTCGATCTCTTCGTCTGCAATTACGTCCGCTGGTCGCGGCAGATCGACGCCGAGGTGGACTACCGCCTCACCGGCGTCGGCCGCGCCTACGGTCCGCCGGTGAACTACCGGGGCACGTTTCCCTACTACTACCGCAACGACAGCGACGGCGACCAGATCCGCTTCACCGACGTCTCCGCCGAGTCCGGCGTGCAGGTTCGCAACCCCGCCACCGACGTGCCGGTGGCCAAGGCCCTCGGGGTGGCGCCGGTGGACGTCGAGGGGGACGGCGACCTCGATCTCCTGGTGGCCAACGACACGGTGGGCAACTTCCTTTTTCTGAATCGCGGGGACGGCACCTTCGAGGAGGTGGGGGAGCTCTACGGCCTGGCCTACGGCCGCGCCGGTGAGGCCACCGGCGCCATGGGCATCGACGCCGGCCGCTACCGCAACGACGGCGACCTGGGCTTCGCCATCGGCAACTTCGCCAACGAGATGACCTCCGTCTACATGTCCCAGGGGGACGCGTCCCTCTTCGCCGACGAGGCCATCAGCGAGGGGGTGGGGGCCCCCAGCCGCCGGCTCTTGACCTTCGGCGTCCTGCTGCTGGACCTCGACCTCGACGGTCGCCTCGACCTCCTGCAGACCAACGGTCACCTCGAAAACGAGATCGCCTCCGTCGACCCAAGCCAGAGCTTCACCCAGGCGTCGCAGCTATTCTGGAACGCCGGGCCGGATCAGCGGGCGAGCTTCGTCGAGGTGGACCTGGCCACCGTCGGCGACCTGGCGGAGCCCATCGTCGGCCGTTCCAGCGCCGCAGCCGACCTGGACGGCGACGGCGACCTGGATCTGGTGCTAACCCAGGTGGCGGGGCCGCCCCTGGTCCTGCGCAACGACCAGGACCTCCGCCACCGCTGGCTGCGGGTCCGCCTGCGGGACCCCGCGGGGGCGAACCACGACGGCATCGGCGCCTGGGTCCGCCTGACCTCGGGGGGCGTCACCCAGAGCCGCCAGGTCATGCCGACCCGCGGCTACCAGTCCCAGTCGGAGATCACCCTCACCTTCGGCCTCGGCGACGCCGACGGGGTCGACTCCCTGGAGATCCAGTGGCCGGACGGCGCCACCCAGGGGGTGGATACCGCCGGGCTCGACCTCGATCGGATGCTGGTGATCGACCGCGAATAAGCCAGAAAGGACTGCCTATCCTCCGCCCACGACGCCCGCGCCCGTCGTCCAGCTCCACCCTCGGAGCTTTCTCGGTGGCCCTCCTGGGGGTCCTGATCCCGATGCTCTCGCCGCCGGTCTGGTCCTCCGACGGGGCGGCGGGGGCCTCCCCCGCCGACGGGCTGGACCCCGGGGAACCGTGGCTCGCGGGTCCGTTCGCCGCTGACCCCGCCTCCCTGATGGAGGCCGCCGTCGCGGCGACGGAGCCGGCCTCCTCCGCCGAGCCGACCCCGCCGGCGGTGATGCTCTACCAGGACGTCTCCTTCCGTTTCGACCCCCAGGGAAGGGCGGTCTACCGCCGGCATTGGGTCTACCGGATCCTCTCCGACGGGGCCCTGGAGGACTGGTCCGTGAGCCAGGTTCGGTGGTCCCCCTGGTACCAGCGGCGGCCGACCCTGCGGGCCAGGGTCATAGGGACCGGTGGATCCGAGCATCTCCTGGCGCCGTCCTCGGTCGGCGAAGCCCCCTCCGCCGAAGGGCCCGGGGGCCTCGCCGGCCAGCGCCGCGTGCTCCAGGCACGGCTGCCGGCGGTGGCCGTGGGTTCGGTGGTGGAGGAGCTGGTGGAGATCCACGACACCGCCGCCGCCCATCCCGGCGGTGGGGCCCTTCGGCACTACACGGCCCTGTTCATCCCCGTGCTCCGGGGGCGCCTGGTGCTCGACGCCCCGAAGACCCTGCCCCTGCGCTTCGGGGTCCGCGCCATGCCGGGGCTGTCCCCTGAGAAAACCCTCGCGGACGACCGGGTGCGGCTGGAGTTCGCCTACCGCGACCTGCCCGCCGCCGGACCGGCGGAGGCGGGTACGCCGTCCCACCGGCCGCGGTACCCCCACGTCGCCCTATCCACCGGCTGGGGCTGGCCCCGTGTCACCGCCCCCCTGGCCCGCGCCGTCGACCGCACCGCGGCCACCGCCCGACTCGGCGGCCTGGACCTGCCCCCCGCGTCCGCGCCGCTGCGGGAGCGGGTGGCCCGGGTCCTGGCGGAGGTGCGCCGGGCCTTGACCTTCGACGGCCTGCCCCTCGTCGCCACCCCGGCGCTGACCCGGTCCCCCGACGACGTGCTGGCGGAGGGGACCGGCGACGCCCTCGACCTCGCCCTGGTGACCGTCGCGGCCCTGCGCCGGGTGGGGGTGGCGGCGAAGGTCGCGCTGGTGGACACCGGCTTCGACGCCGACGTCGAGCCCCGCATGCCGGGCCTCGGGCTCTTCGACCACGCCCTGGTGTGGGTCCCAGGCGATGAGGGGGAGCTCTGGCTGGACGTCGCCGACCCCTTCCTCGCCCCCGGGCAGCTGCCCACCGCGGCCCAGGGTCGGTACGCCCTGCCGGTGGACGGCGTCACCGACGCCCTTCGTCGCACCCCCGCGTCGGAGCCGGAGGACAACCTGGCCTTCGAGCGCCGGGAGGTCTTCTTCGCCGACTTCGGCCGCGGCCGGGTGGTGGAGACCTGCGAGTTCTTCGGCTCGGCGGAGCATAGCCAGCGCCGGCTCACCGGCGGCCTCGACGACGCCTCCCGCCGTCGGGGCTACCTCGCCTACGCCAAGACCTTCCACAGCGCTTCGGACCTCGGTGCCCTGGTGGAGAGTCCCCCGGGGGAGTTCTCGGGGGCCTTTCAGCTGCGACTCGAGGCGCTGGGCAGCGCCCGGGTGCGGACAGACCTGGAGGAAGCGGTGGTGGAGATCCCCACCGGCGAGCTGGCTCGGCGGCTGCCCCCGGTGTTCCAGCGGGAGCTGACCCTGCCGCGGCGGGAAGAGTTCGTCTTCGCCGATCCCTTCGTTAATCGGTGGCGGTACGTCCTCCACGCGCCCCCGGGCTTCCGCGTCACGGGCCTTCCCCCGGAGACCGAGATTCCCCTCGGCCCAGGTCGCTACCGCCACCGTTTCTGGCTCGACGACGGCGTCGTCCACGGAGAGCTGGAGCTCGACGTCGGCCAGCGCCTCCTGGCGCCGACGCAGCTGGTGGAGATGCACGGTGCGGTGCGTGCCTTCCTCGCCCGCCCGCCCCTCGAGGTGACCTTCCGGCTCGACGTCGGCGCCGAGTCGGGCTCCTCCGCCTTCGCCGACCTGCGCCGGGCCCTGCAGCAGGAGCCCGGTCGGGCCAGCCATCGCCTCCGGCTGTCCCGGGCGCTGCTCGGCGTCGGCCTGGGGGCGGAGGCCCTGCGCCAAGCCCACCAGGCGGTAGCCCTGGCGCCGCGCTGGGGACTCGCCCACTGGAATCTGGGTCTGGTGCTGCAGCACGACGACCTGGGTCGACCGCTGGCCCCGGGCGCCGATCTGGAGGGGGCCCTGGCCGCCTTCGAAGAGGCCCGCCGGCTCGCCCCCGACGACCCGCGGATCCGGGTCGACCAGACCCGCCTGGCGGACTACGTGGGGGCCGCCGCTTCGACCTCCGGTGCCGAAGCGTCCGCCGGCGCTGCGGACGGGGCCGGAGAAGGGGACCTGGCCGCCGCCGCCGATGCGATCCTCGGCACCGGCTCCGTCGATCGGCGGGGGGCCGCACTGCTGGTGCGGGCCGGCCGCGTGCGCAATTTGTTGGGCGCCCTGCGCCGCGGCGCCGGCGGCGACGGGGTCGAGGCCAGAGCCCTGGAGGTCGCGGCGTCGACCCTCGTGGACGGTGTCGAGGTCGCCTCCGCCGGCCTCCCGCCGGCGGAGGCGCAGCGGGCGGCGGTGGAGCTGCTGGCGTGGCGTCGCTACCCTGCCGCCGCCGAGCTGCTGGCGCGTACCGGCGCGTCCCTGCCGGGGTTGCCGGCGTCCCAGCTGGCCAGCGTCCGCACCTACGAGGAGCTCGATCCCCACCCCGAAGACCCGCGGACGCCTGTGATGGGGCTGCTGGTGGCCCTGTCCCGGGAGCGGGCGGACCGCGACGAGGTGGCCCCGTGGCTCCACAGTCGGCGGCTGGCGACCCTGGCGGACGACGGCCTCGCCCCCTTCCGCCGACCCCTGCGTCGCTTCTTCCCCGCCGTCGCCGCGGAGCTTCCCGCCGCCGCCCGCGCCGACCTGGCCCTCGCCGCCTTCGACGCCGTGGCCAACGGCGCCCCCCACCTGGGGTACCGGCTGACCCTGCCGGCGGAGGGGGGCGGTGCGGCGGATCGATTCTTCCTCTCCGCCTCGGCCGCCGGCCTGCGGGTGGTGGCGACGGGGGGGGAGCTCGGCGTCCTCGGTGAAGAGGCCCTGGAGCGCCTGGAGCGGGGGGACCTGCCCGGCGCCAAGCAGTGGCTGGACTGGGCGCGGGACGAGCTGGCCCCGAACGACACCGGCCGGGCCCGGGGCGACGACCCCCTGGACGTCGAGCCCTTCGCCCTGCTGTGGCCGGCGGAGCGCAGCGCCAAGGAGGCCCCCGACACGGCGGAGCTCCGGATCGCCGCGTCGGCCCTGGCGGCGCGGCGGGACCGCAGCGGAACCGCCCTGGCGCATCTGCTGGCGCCGGCGCCTTCGGTGGGGGAACGACGGGTCCGCGGCGACCCGGAGGTGCGGGCCTTGGCCCGGAACCGCGCGCTGCTGACCGCGTACAGGACGGTCGGGGAGAGCGCCGAGCTCCTGCGTCACTGTGATGTCTTGGAGGGGCGGTACGACGACTCCCCGGTCCTCCTCGAGCACCGGCTCTGGGCCCTGGAACGACTGGGGGATCCCCGGCGGGTCGATCAGGCGCGGACCCTGCTGGCGGTGGCCCCGGACAACGTCGCTTCCCTTCGGGTCGTGGCTCGGGAGGCTCTAGAGCAGGAAGACCGGGCGGCGGCGCTGTCGGCCTTGGGCCGGCTGGCCGAGGTCAGCGACGCCGGAGAGGATGCGTCCCGCTGGCTCTTGGCGACCCTGGTGGCCGCGGCCTCCGGCGAAGGCGGGTCGGATGACCGGGACCGGGCCGTGGCGCGGGCCCTGGCCTTTGGCAACGATCCTTCCGCGGTGGGGGCGCTGGCGGCCCACGAGGCCGACTCGGGGCGGCCCGCCGCCGCGCTGGAGCTCCTGCACCGCGCCGCCGACCTTCGGGCGCCCCCCATGCCACGGGACGAAGACGGCTACGTGTTGGGGCGGATCGCCGAGGCCACGGGGTTCCGGGAGCTCGCGCGGGATCTTTACACGCGCCTGGCGCCGACGGGTACCGGATCGGACCAGGAATCCCTCTACCGGCAACTGGCCCGGGCGCGGCTGTCGAGCCTGGTGGGGGGATTTTGACCCACTTTCGAGGCGTGGGACCAAGCCGCCCCGCCTTTGACGCCGTAAATCATCAAGACATTGCGGTGTTATTTGCTAGTTGACGCGGAACGGTATATACAAGGTAACCCCACGACGGTACGCAGATCCGTTCCCACCGCGGCGACGCCTACCCGAAGATTTTTTTCTCGTCTCCTGGAGAGCACCTAGCCCACGGCAACGTTGGACGCGGGCGCCGAATCGCCGCCGACTACGGCGACTGGACGCCCCTAGCGTGAGGAGAGTCTCCATGACCGCAGTCCCGCCAGAAGGAACCACCGGACCCCGTCGCCGCGAGCTGCTCGGCCTGGGGGTCGCTGCGGTCGCAGGGGCCGCCTGGACACCGACGAGCTGGGGGCCGCCGCCGAGCGAAGAGGTCGAACCGCCGCTCCGACGCACCCCCCAACGGCGCGCCGCCCGTCCGAAGGCCAAGCTACGGGCCAAGAAGAAACGCGGCCTGGCGATAGGCTCCCTGGTGCCGACCCCCTTCGCGGTGCTCGTCCATCGCCGGTTGGGGCTCGGACATCGCCCCGGTGACCTCGCCGCCTTCGACGCCCTCGGCGGCGACGACGCGGCACGTCTGGCCCGCTACCTGGACCGGGAGCTCGACCTGCGGGCGCCGTCCGCGGTGGACCTCGGTCGCCTCGCCGCCACGGCGGACGACGGCCGCCGGTTCGCCTTAGAGACCTTGGCCCGCCGCGTCTACGGCCGGCGGCCGCTGTTCGAGGCGGTGGTGGCCTTCTGGCACGGCTACTTTGGCGGCGCCGAGAACACCCGCCGGATGCGGGCACGGGATGCCGCCATCCGCGAGCACGCCCTCGGCAACGCGGGGGACCTGCTGCGGGCGGTCGGCGCCGTCGGCCCTTCGGAGGATCTCGACGTCGGTGAGGACCTCGTACCTCGCCTCGCCGCCGCGCTGGCGGGCTCGGTTCCAGACTCCGCCATCGCCGCGGGTCTCGGGGCCTTTGCCGCCGCCGCCGGCTCGGGGGACCAGATCGCGGCGACGATTCGCGCCATGGCGACATCCCCCGGATTCTTCTCCGAGGCGGGACCCACCCCGCGCCCGGCGGCCCACGTCGCCGTCGCCGCCCTGCGGGCCCTCGGCTGCGGACCGGAACACTTCTCGAATCCCCAGGTGGCCGAGTTTCTGCTCGATGGGATCGAGACCCTCGGCGGGACCGTTCCCTCGGCCCTTGCCGCCGCCGGCCCGATGTCCCGCGCCCGGGTCTGGAGCTTCCTCGTCCGGCTGACGCGCTTCGCCTCCCAGAACGGTCGGCGCCCCTTCGACCCGGTTTCGCTGACCCCTTCGGCTCACCGGACCTCCGCCGCGTTCACCGATCACTGGATCGGAGAGCTCCTGGGCAAGTCCCTGGAGCCCCTTCGCCGCCAGGCCCTGGTGGAGGTCCTCTCCGCCGGCCGGGCCGAGGGCCGCCGCCTCGACCTTTCGGAGGTCGGCGTGGGGGACCGGGTCCGGTCGATGGTGTCCCTAGTGCTGATGTCGCCCGAGTTCTTGGCCCGATGAAAGTCGACGGAGGAGAGACCATGCCCACCACCACCCGCCGTGGATTCCTCGCCGGCTGCTCCGCCGCCCTCGTCGCCCTCGCCGGTCCCCGACTCCAGGGCGTCGCCCTGGCCCAGCCTTCCGAAGGTCTCGCCGGAGCCGGCTCCGGCGACGCCCTGATCCTGATCGTCCTGCGGGGCGGCTTCGACGGCCTTGGCCTGGTGGCGCCGATCTCGGGGGACGACCATCGCTTCTACCGTTCCGCCCGCCCGACCCTCGGTTTGGGCACAGATCGGCTGCTGCCCCTCGACGGGCGCTTCGGTCTGCACCCGACCGCGGAGGCCCTCCATGGGCTCTACAGCCGCGGCCGGCTGGCGATCATCCCCGCCGCCGGCACCGTCGACCGCTACGCCGCCCCCGGCGCCGCCCTGGCGTCGATCCAGCGCGGCGGCGACGGCCTCGACACCGGCTGGCTCACCCGTCACCTGGCTTCGGCGCCGGGACGGGCCGAGGAGACGTACGTCCCCGCCCTGACCCGGGGGGCCGAAACGTCGGCCCTCCTGGGAAGCTTGGAGCATCTGCCCTTGCCGGCGGGGGACGACCTCGACCTGGGCCTGGTGGAGGCCCTGGGCCCCGACGGGATGACGGCCCTGGCGGCCCTGCACCAGGGGGACGACGGGCTGCACGCGACCGGCCGTCAGACCCTTTCGGCAATCGAGATCGGCGCCTGGCTCGAAGGGGAAGCCGCCTATCGGCCCGCCGCCGGCGCCCGCTACCCCACCGGCGACTTCGGCGACGCCCTACAGCGGACGGCGCAGATGATCCGGCTGGACCTCGGCCTCGAAGCCGCGGCGATCGAGCTGGACGGCTTCGACCTGCGGAGCGATCAGGGTCCGCGATTCGCCGACCGTGTGGCCCTCCTGTCCGAAGGTCTCGGCGCCCTGCACCGCGACCTCGAAGGCTGCGGCGCTTCGGGTCGGGTGACGGTGGTGGTGATGAGCGAGATGGGCCGGACGATAGAAGAAAACGCCTCCCGCGGCACCGATCCGGGGCACGGCACCGCGATGCTGGTGCTCGGGGACGCGGTCCACGGCGGTGTCCACGGGGTCTGGCCCGGCCTCGCTCCGGACCGGCGATCCGGCGGCGGCCTGGCGGTCACCACCGACTATCGGCAGGTGCTTTCAGAAGTGCTGATCCGCCGCGGGGGCAACCCCAACCTCGGTCGGGTGTTCCCGGGCTTCGAAGGCTATGCCCCCCTGGGGCTGGTCCACGGCTGATCGCGGCCCGGTTTGATCGCGGCCCTGTTTGACCGCGGCCCTGTTTGACCGCGGCCCTGTCTGACCGCAGCCCAGCCTGATCGTAGTGGCCCCCCTGGCCGGGCGGGGGGCTAATCCGCCGTCGGCCGTTTCGCCGCCAGCACCCGGGCGACGCATTCGCCGACGGCCGCGAGCTTGAAGGGTTTGGGTAACACTTCCTGGATCGTCCCGGCGGCGAGCTCCTGCTCCAGCCTGGGGTCCCCGTATCCCGTGGTGACGACGATCGGAAGGTCCGGCGCCAGGCGGCGGATCTCCAGGGCGAGGTCGATGCCGGAGATCTCCGGCATCCGGAGGTCGGTGAGCACGAGGTCGAACGGCTCCGGGTCGTCCCGGAAGGCCTCCAGGGCGAGGCGAGCGTTGTCGAAGACCACGGGCCGGTAGCCCAGACGTTCGAGCATCCTCTCTCCGAGCTCCACCAACGCCGACTCGTCGTCGATCATCATCACCGTTTGCCGCTCGCCGAGGGTGAGGAGCGGAATGCCTTCGGGGTCGGTGCCGGACTCGGAGTCGCACAGCGGAAGGAAAACGTCGAATCGGGTGCCCTCGCCGATCTCGCTGGAGACGTCGATGCCGCCGAGGTGGTCGAGCACGATGCCGTTGACGGTCGATAGCCCCAGGCCGGTACCCTCCCCCTCCGGCTTGGTGGTGAAGAACGGATCGAAGATCCGCTCCAGGGTGTCGGCGTCGATTCCATGGCCGGTGTCGCGGATCGAGAGTCGCGCGTAGTTGCCGGAGGGGAGGTGGAAGGTCGTCGTATCGAAGGCCTCGGGCTGCTCGACGGTGTCGACGACGATCCTGAGGGTGCCCCCCCGGGGCATGGCCTGGAAGGCGTTGGTGCACAGGTTGATCAGCACCTGGTGGAGCTGGGAGCTGTCGGCGGACACCCGGGTTGGCTGGAGGGGTACGTCGTGCTGAACGGCGACATCCGCCGGCAAGGAGGCCCGCAGGAGCCCGAGGGCCTCCCGGACCACGGCGCAGAGGTTCACCGGTTCCCGCGGTCGCTCCACCCGGCGGCTGAAGGTGAGGATCTGGCCCACCAGGTCCCGCGCCCGTCGGTTCGCCCGCTCGATCTCTTCGAGGCAGGGCACGACTGGGTGGTCCTGGGGCAGGGCGTCGAGGGCCATGTCGGTGAACCCCATGGAGGCGCCGAGGATGTTGTTGAAATCGTGGGCGATGCCGCCGGCCAGGGTGCCGATCGCCTCCAGGCGCTGCAGCTGCTGAACCTGGACCTCCAGCGTGCGTCGGTGAACTTCCCCCCGCTCGCGGCGGGTGATGTCGCGGCTCGCCCCGAGAACCTTGGACACGCGACCGTCGTCGCCCGCCGCGGCTTCTGCTTTCACGAGGTGATAGCGCATCTCACCGTCGGGCAGGAAGACGCGAATTTGCTGTTCGAGGCTCCCCCCCTTGAGGGTGACCCGGCGCAGGGCCCTCAGGAATCGGTCCAGGTCGTCGCGATGGATGGCGGAGCGAACGAGGTCGAGGGAGGGCTCGAATCGCTCCGGGTCCAGGCCACAGATCCTGAACAGATTCGGCGACCAGAGGAGGTCCCCCGAGGTGGGATCGTAGGTCCAGCCGCCGACGCCGCTGAGGCGCTCGGCGCCGGCGAGCATGGTGAGCCGCTCCTCCCCTTGGGTCTCCTCGGCCTCCGCGCGTGGATCCGCGGACGACGGCGGTTCCCGGTGGTCGATGGACCGCTCCTTGGGACCGCCGAGGGCGCGAAGCACGAAGGAGAACAGGAGGGCTGAGGAAAGGACGATGACCGCGCCGCCGATGCCGGGGTTGGGGGCGCCCGTCAGCCAGAGGGCGAGGAAAGCCGCGGCGCCGTGGAGCATGGTGAGCCAAAGGGCTTGGCGGCGGGCTCGCGCTGAAGGGGTCTGCAACTTGGGCCTCGGACGGTTGGCGATCGCGCAGCAAACCTCAGCAGGAGGATCGAAAATCAGGCAACGCTGGGGGGCGAGATCGCTGCGCCAGAGCTTTTACCGATAAGTATAGCCCCGAAGACGAAAAGACAAGGCATCCCCGCCCCCGGGCCCCGGGGGCCGAGCGCCGACCCCGATCATGGACGTGGGATGGGGGCCCTGAACCAGCAGCTCTGGCCCGCGGTTTCCGAAACTTCGACCCCCAGGGATTGCAGGTGAGAAAGGTCCAGTCGCTCCACCATGTCCTTCCACAGGAGGTGGGCCAGGACCTCGATCGACGTGTTGACCGCCGGCAGCAGCAGAACGTCTTCCTCGGGAAGCTGGTAAACCTTGTCCCGGTAGCGGATCTCGATCTGCCCGCCGTCTCGGCGAATGTCCAGGTAAGGACTGCGGTCGGGGACTAGGGTCTGGGTGTCGAGACGTTCGCACAGCTCGCGGATGACCCCCTTGACCTCGACGAAGCTCGCCAGTAGACCGTCGTCGTCGAGGTTGGGGCCCACGAGCTCCACCCCCACCTGGTAGTTGTGGCCGTGCATCAGCTCGGCCTCTTCGGGGCCGAAGAGGGTGAAGTGGCCGGCGGAGAACTTGAAATCTTCCTTGGCCAAGATCAGGGTGTACATTCCAGTATCCATCGCAGCACTCCTTGCTAGCGTCCGTGGGTATCCATGTCGGTGTTTCGTCGTCGGGGCCCGATCCGATGTGCCGTCGCGGGTCCGCGGTGTCCTTTCTAGAGCTTTTCCACCCGCCCGGAGACGGCTTCCGAGTCCCTATCCGGCGAGGTCGGCTTGGGGCAGGAACCACGGCCAGAGGTCCGGCCGTCGGCGGACCGCCCCTGCGTAGGGCTCCACCCAGGCGCGGGAAAGGGCGGTGACGTCGGGGGACGGGTCCGCTTGGGCTGCCCAGAAGGTCCATCCGCCGCCGTCCTCCGCCAGGGCGCCGACGGGGCATAGATCCGCCGACCGGTCGAGGGCAAAGCGGGCCGGCGCGGTGGATACCCGCAGGCGGGTGGCGAGGAAGGGGACGTCCACCGAGTCCGGGTCGTCGGCGCCCGCGCGGCCGTCCGTGGGCCAGCCGGAGATCGCCCACCGCCTTTCCCCGCCGTTGGATCCATCGCCCGGACGGACCTCCGCCGGGAGCTCGGCGAGGGCCCGCTGCGCCCCGCGCCACCGCGGCGGCTCCCCCGCAATGGTCACCCCGCCGCGGTAGAGGCCCACCAGGGCCAGGGCCAGGGGCCAGCTTCCGAAGGGCAGGATCGGGAGGACGAGGCCGCCCTTCTCACCGGCCCCATCGGCGAGGGCCAGGTCCCCGAAGCCTTCGAGGGTGAGGTGGCGACACAGGCGTCGAGGCCGCCGCGCCGCCCCGGCGCCACGCCGCGGCAGGTCCCGGGCCTGGCGCCAGCTCGCCTCCACCAGCTCCCGCGCTTCAGCGTCGCTTAGCTCGGGGAGGGCCGCCGCCAGCCGCTCCCGGGCGGACCGGCGCTGGTGGGCGGAGAGGCGAGTGCCGGGTCCCAGCCGAGCGAGTAGGGTCCTCAGGATCGGAGCTCCAGCACCCGGCTTTCGTACTCCGCCACCGAGGCGAAGCCCTGGAACGGCCGGCCGACGACGGCCTCGGGCACCGGCAGGGGCTGGGCCTGGCTGGTGGCCAGGAGGGTTTCCAGGAAGGTGCCGAGGGCGATCTGGGGGTCCGCCGCTTCGGGGACCAGGGCCCCGGGATCGAAGTCGCAGGTGCGAAAGCGCACGGTTCGGATCTCCTCCCGCTCCGCCCACAGGGAGTCCACCAGCAGGTCGATCACCACGTAGGGGGCTCCGGAGCCGTCGTCGATCATCCCCGCCGCCAGGGTCTGGACGTTGGCGACCGCCAGGCGGCGCCTGCCTTGGCCCTGGATCTCGATCGCCAGGGCGGCGGCGTCGACCGCCCGGGGCACCGCCGGGATCACCTTCAACCGCCGGGCGGAGACGCTGGTGGTGGAGAGCTCGATGGGGCCGTCGTCGGTGCCGGTGGCCGGTGGCCGCAGGCCCGCGGCACGGGCCCCCTGGAGGGCCCCCTGGAGCTGCTGCCGGTGTCCCTCCGGCAGCCCCGGCTGGCCGAGGACGTGGGCGGCGACGGCCTCCACCGCCGGGCTCCGGCTGGCGGCCGCCGCCATCGCTAGGCGAAGCCGGAGGGCGAGGGGCTGGTGCGGGTCCAGCTGCTCGGGGGTGGGTTCCAGCAGCTCGGAGGCGCTTTCCCCGTGGTCCGCCCGCACCATCTCTTCGGCGAGGCGGACCCGCGCTTCGAGGTCGATCTCAGGCGCCTCTCCGAGGCGGTCCACCAGCTCGAACCAGTGGAAGACCGCGAGGGAGGCGTCGTCCCCCCGGAGCTCTTTGGAGATCCGCCGCAGGAAGGGAACGGCCGCGTCCCCCAGACGGTCGATTTGCTGCGCCAGGTCCCACAGCTCCTGTACCGCCTCGGGGTTGTCGGGGTGTCGCTCGACCTCCCGCATCAGCAGCCCCCAGGCGGTGTCCATGTCGCCCCTCTGGCGGCGGTGCCGGGCCTCGGCCACCGCGTCGGCGCCGTCCGGTTCGGCGTTCTCCTCGGGCTTGGATCCGAGCCAACCACGAAGTCCCATCTCGTTCCTTTCGCGCTGTTCCGGTCGAGCCTAGCAGACACCCACCGGGGTCGGCGGCGCCGGTTCCGGGGACGAAAGCCGGCCGGTTGACACCCCCGTGGCCATCCCGTAGCTTGGTGCATCACCGCCGGACCCACAGGGAGCGCACCGTGTCCGAGCCACGACCGGAACCGATTCTCACCGACCTGGAGGACGCCCTCGAACGGGGCGACCTAGAAGCCGCGCGGCGGCTTTCGGCCCGTGCGGAGGCGCTTCTGGGGGAGCATCCCCGGCTCCTGGAGCTGCGGGAGAGGGTGGGGGAGCTCGACCGAATCCTCCGGGAGTCCCCCGCCGACCCGCTGGTGAACGAGGCCCGGGGATACATCCAGAGCGCCTCCTACGAGGAGGCCGTGTCCCGGCTCCGCTGGGCGTTGCAGATCGACCCCCGCCACACCGAGGCGGCGGAGCTGCTGGACCGCACGGAGAAGGCGGCGTCCCGCCTCGCCCTGGCCCAGCGCCGGGAACAGGCGGTGGCGGACGCCGCCCGCGCCGCCCGCGCCGCCATGGCGGAGGGGAATCTGCAGCTGGCGAGGCAAACCCTGCTGGCCTCGTCCTCGGAGCACGGTAGGCATCCGGAGCTGGATGCGGTGCAGGGGGAGCTGGAGTCGAAGCTTCGGCAGGACCGCCGCGCGGAGGCATCGCGCCACGCCGGATTGGCGACGGAGCTTTTCGAGCGGAGGGACTGGCGGGGGGCCCTCCACCAGGCGCAGCAGGCCCTGGCCCTGGACGGTGACCTGGAGGCCGCGGCGGCCGTCGAAGCAAACGCCCGCCGGGAGCTCGACCGCCTCGAGGGGGAACGCCAACACGCAGCGGCGATCGAAGACGCGCGGGTCGACGTCGAGCGACTGATCGGCGCCGGCGAGCTGCGTCGGGCGGCCCAGCGCCTGGGGGCGGCGGTGGATCGCTTCGGCGCCCTCGCCGTCTTCACCGAGCTCGGCGGCCAGCTCGACGCCGCGAAGAAGGACCTCGACCTGCGCAAACGAATCGAGTGGGCGGAGCGGCGGGCCAACGAAGCCGAAGCCCTGGTCCGCGAGAGCGCCCGGGTGGCCCTGGGGGGCGACTTCGGGGCCGCCGTCGCCAACCTGGAGCAGGCCCAGAAGCTGGACCCGAGCCACCCCGAGCTCGAAGAACGGCTGGCCACCGCCCGGGCAGCCTTCGCCCGCCACGAAGGGGAGCGTCGGCAGGAGGAGGCCCTGCGGGGGGCCCTCACCGAGGTTCGTCAGCATCTCGAAGGTCTACGGCTCCCGGCCGCCGCCGAGGCCCTTCGCCGCGCCCGGGAGCGCTTCGGGGACGACCGCCGTTTCGCCGCCCTGGAGGCGCGGCTGGCCCGCCAGCGGGAGGCCGAGCAGAGCGCCGGCATCCTACCCACCCCGGAGACCCTGCCGCAGATCGGCCTGGCGGCGAAGTCGGCGATCGTCGGGCGGGAAGGCCTGCTGGCGTCTGCCTACACGTGGCGCCAGGCGTTTCTCTATCCGTTCCGCGGCGCCGGGCTGCCGACCCTCGGCGTCGTCGTCGCGTTGCTGCTGCTGCTCGACCTGGGGACCCTGGCGGGTCCAGTGGCTGGCTTCGCCGGCGCCCTGCGCCTGCTGACGCCCTGGCTCCTGGCCTGCGTCGTCGTCCCTTCGGTCCTGCGCTCGACCCTCGCCGGCGAGAACGTTCCGCCCCGCGCCCCCTTGGGTTTCGACGGCGGCGCCATGGTGGTGCTGGGGGTGATCCTGCTGTGCGGCGCGCCGGTCTGGCTACTGGTGGCGGCGCGCCCCTGGCATCCGCTGCTCGCCGCCCAAGGCTGGCCCCTGGGGTGGTGGCTGCTCGCCGTCTCCCTCTGGCTCGCCTGCGCCCTCGGCACGGTGGCCGTCGGGGTCGGCATCGCCTTCGGCGGGCGCTACGCCTGGCGGCTGTGGCGACACCCCGCGGCCCTGCGGCTCGCCGGGTCGACCGGGGTCTTCGTCGCCGGCCTGGCTTTCCTCACGGTGGCGGCGGCGGTGTGGCTGCGCTTCGTCTTCCTCCCCTTCATCCCGTGGATGGGTGCGCCGTTCGAAGCCCTACTGGAGGCCTACGCTTTGCTCGCGCTGCCCCATTGGATCGGAGCAGCGGTCCGCGGTCGACGCCTGGCCCTGGCGGAGGCCTACGCCTGAGGATCTCCGTTGGGCGCCGCCGGGGCGGAGTGGCCGAGGACGGGGGATCGACGGGGATCCCCCGCCCCGGCCAGCTTTAGGGACGGCGCCTACGGTTTTTCTTCATCGTCATGAACTTTGAACGGCTTGCAGAGGCCGTCGCAGGCGAAGAGGAAGAAGTTCCCACAGCCGGTGAAACTTTCCTCGCACTTCTCGATGTTTCTGCAATCGAGGACGCTGAAGCATTCGTCTTTCGCGCTGCCGACGCTGCACTCACACTCCTCGATGCGCCGATCCCCTTGTGCGTTCCGCTCCCCCAGGACGGCTGCGGTGCTGGCGTCCCCTAGGGTCAGTGGGATCTCGCGGGCCCGCTCCGCTCCGAAGAGGGTATCCAGGTCCAGGCCCCGGAGGGCGGCAAGGTCCTCCGAAGCCTCCCCTTGATCGACGGCGGCGAAGAGCTCGGGACTGAGCTGATCCCGGAGATCTTCCAGGGCGGCGATCTGATCGGCGGTCTGGCCTTCGACCTGAAGCTGCCGTTGGAGGTGCTCCCGCCAGAGTCGAGAGCGAAGCTCCGGAGGGCCGAAGGCGGCCACCGCCCACTGGTGCTCGGGGGCGAGCTGATTCAAAGCGTCCAGGTCTTGGGGCAGCCGGTCGCGGTGGTCCTCGACCCAAAGGCGGTCGGAGGCGAAACAGGGTTCGGTGTCGTCCTTGGACGGCCCGGTGGACTGGCAGGCGGACAGCGTGAGCGCGAGCCATGTCGTCAATAGGATCGGTACGAGGGGGCGCATCGGTGAATCTCCCAGTTGTAGTGGTTTGGACCCGCCGGAGGGCGGGTTTGGAGCGCGCGGCTCCAGTTACAACCGGGATGGCCGTGGACCGAGATCCGTTTCACCGATCGGCGCCGAGGGGTCGCGGTCCGGCCCGTCGCCTAGGGATCTGGAGTCTCTTCGGTCTCCCCGTCGGGGGCTCCCTCGGCCCCGTCGTCCCCTTCGCCCTCTTCCTCCTCCGGCTCCGGGGGCGGGCGTAGGAAGAGCTCGACCCGTTCGGCGACGGCGTCGAGCTGCTCGGAGGCGCCTTCGGTGGTCTCGGCCGCCGGAACCTCTTCCAGGGAATCGAGGATGCCGAAGAGGGTGGCGCAGGCGGGCTCCATGGCGGCGTGGATGGCGCAGTCGTCCATGGGGGGCATCTGTCCCCGGGCGACGCCAACGCGGTTGCGCCAGATGGTGCCCCAACTGGTCCAGCGGTTGCGCATGACCTCGGCGCGGGTGCCCTTCCCCGAGTCCATGTCGCGGAACTCGGGGACTTCGGAGCGTCCGTCGGCCACCAGGATTTCGAGATCGCCGCCGACCTGCTTCACCGCCGCTTCCACGTCGAGCAGGGTCCAGGCGGGGGCCTCGGGCTCGGCGACCTTGGGGGCCGGCGGGGGCTCGGCGGCGACGGCCGTCGCCGGTCCGTCACCCAAGGGGTCGGCCCCCCGTTCCTCGGCGAGGGGGTCCGGCGCTCCGCCGAGGCCGCGGTCCAAAGCCGCGCTGAGGCTGACCCTGGATGCGAAGAAGACCAGGCCCACCAGCGTCACCAGGGCGACGGTGCCGGCGGCGAGGGCGACGGCGGAAACCGGGGCCCGGCGTGTGCCGGAGCGGGCAGGGTTTCCGTGGGACGGCTTGGGACGGTTTTCCATCGTCGGTGGGCTCCGCCGGGACGCTACCACAGGGCTGCCAAAGCGTCCCCGGCGTGGACTTTCCGTCGGCTGGCGGGCGCCTGGGGCCCCTGCTAGGATCGACAGGGACCGACCCCCAAACCTCTAAAACCCAAGCCGATGCTCCCCCCGGAGCGCTTCGAGGATTCCCATGACCGATACCCGTATCGAAACCGACAGCCTCGGCGAGATCGACGTCCCCTCCCGCTTCTACTACGGTGCGCAGACCGAGCGGGCGCGGCGCAACTTCCCGGTCAGCGGCCTGCGCTTTCCGCACCGCTTCGTGGCCGCCCACGCGATGATCAAGCGGGAGGCGGCGAAGATGAACCAGACCCTGGGGCTGGTCTCCCCGGAGATCGCCGGCGCCATTGTGGAGGCGGCGGACGAGGTCATCGCCGGCAAGCACGGGGACGACTTCCCCCTCGACATCTTCCAGACCGGGTCCGGCACCTCCACCAACATGAACGTCAACGAGGTGCTGGCCAACCGGGCCATCGAGATCCTCGGCGGCGAGGTGGGCTCCAAGAGTCCGGTCCACCCCAACGACCACGTAAACGCCGGTCAGTCGTCGAACGATTCGATCCCCACCAGCATCCATATCGCCGCCTACGGCGCCCTGGTGGAGGACCTCGAACCAGCCCTGGAGCGCCTGGCGGTGGCCCTCGAAGCCAAGGCCCAGGCCTTCGACGACGTGGTGAAGATCGGCCGCACCCACCTGCAGGACGCCGTGCCGGTTCGCCTCGGTCAGGGGTTCGCGGGCTACGCCCAGCAGATTCGCAACGGCCTCGCCCGCCTAGAGGCGGTGAAGCCCCGCCTCGCCGAGCTGGCCCTCGGCGGCACGGCGGTGGGCACGGGTCTCAACGCCCCCCCCGGCTTCTCCGAGGGGGTGGTGAAGGGGATCGCGGAGTCCACCGGACATCCCTTCGTCCAGGCGCCGAACTTCTTCGAGGCCCTGGGGGCCAAGGACGCCGCCGTGGAGACATCCGGCGCCCTCAAGACCCTCGCCGTCTCCCTCACCAAGATCGCCAACGACGTCCGCTGGCTCGGCTCCGGCCCCCGCTGCGGCATCGGTGAGATCGAGCTGCCGAGCCTGCAGCCGGGGAGCTCCATCATGCCCGGCAAGGTCAATCCGGTGATCCCCGAGATGGTGCTGATGGTGGCGGCCCAGGTGGCCGGCAACGACACCACCATCGCCATCGGCGGCATGTCGGGCAATTTCGAGCTCAACGTGATGATGCCGGTGATCGCCTACAACCTGCTGCAGTCCATCGAGATCGTGGGCAACGCCAGCACGCTCCTGGCGGACCGCTGCGTCGACGGCCTGGTGGCCAACGTCGAGCGGAACCGGGAGATGGTGGAGAAGAGCCTGGCGATGTGCACGTCCCTGGCCCCCCTCATCGGCTACGACCAGGCGGCCTCCATCGCCAAGGAGGCCTTCGCCACAGGACGCACGGTGCGGGAGATCGCCGAGGAGCGCCGGGTGCTGCCGGCGGACCAGCTCGAAGAGGCCCTCGATCCCCGGGGGATGACCGAAGGCGGAATCCAAGGCTAGCGACAGAAGGCGCCGGCGACCCTTCCGCGGGTCGCCGGCGCCGTCCTACGGGACGACGGCCTACTGCACCTTCAGGGCGCGGATCCTGAAGGGCCCCCAATTCTGGTGGTTGCAGGAGTAGTCGAAGTTGACAAACGCCAGACGCTGGCCGTTCATGGTCCGTTCCGGTGGCCACACCGCCGGAAAGTTGACTCCATAGCGCTCCTCCCTCGGATTGCAGAAACCGGGGAGGTTTTCGGTGACGGGGGACGAAGACCCGAGCACGTCGAGCTCACCGTTCGTCTTCCAGGTGAAGTCGTAGACGTCGACGCGGCTGACCCAATTCCCCGGATCGGCGGTGAGGCAGCAGAAGGTGCCGGGGGTCTGGTACTGCCTGCGGACCCACAGGCGACCCTCCCGGGTGGAGCGGTCGACGATCTCGGAGTACGAGACCATCCGGTTGTTGGCTCCGAGGGGAAGCACCATGCCGATGTCGAAGCCCACCTGGCCGTTCGCCGGAACGGTCTTGTAGGTCCCGTCGCTGGCGAGGAGCTTGACGTTGTAGGTCGACGGGCCGCCGTTTCCCCAGTTGAGGATGTCGATGTACCCGTAGCCGATGTTGGAGATCGGGTTCTGGTTACCGTCCGGCGCGGTGGAGAAGAAGAAGCCCACCCGCATCGCCTGGGGGAGGGCCTTGTTGAAGGATTGGGAGATGACGAAGGGGGCGCTGTAGAGGACCAGCTGCCCGTTGCCGAAGACCCCCGCGGCGGAGGCGTCGATCAGCAGCTTCTCGTCCCGCCAGTTCCGACCGTCGTCGGACTCCCAGACATAGATGTAGTGCTTCTCGGCGTCCGGGTTGGCGTTCGGATCCGGGACGATGCCCCGGTCCACCAGCAGGTAGTAGGGGCCGGTGGCGCCGGAGCTGAGGGTCCGCGAGACGACGCCGCCGGCGCCCCAGGTGGAGTTGTTGTCGCAGTTGCCGATGCGGGACGCCGCGGCGGTGCCCTCGGCGAACCGCCAACCCCCCACCGGCGGATTGGCGTTGGTGGTGAGCACCCCGAGCTTGTCATCCCCGGCGTTGCAGCCCCAGAAGAATCCGTTCTGCTGGAGGATCATCATCCAGCTGCCGTCGGTGCGCTGGTAGATCTGCGGCGAGGCGCCCTCGATCTGGCCGGTGACGGGGTTGTTGCCGGCGTAGGTCAGGTTGCCGAGCCCCTGGGTGAACTGCTCCGCCGGGGCCGAAGGGGGGGAGAGCGCGAGGGCGAGGACGAGGGCGAAGAGGGGGATACGTAGGTTCATGGGTGTTCCTTCCTGGGTGGGGGCCTGGGCCCCGGAGCGTGGATTGGGGGGATCTACGGGTCCCCCGAATGGACGGTCCGCTGGTGTTTCTCCCGGGAGTGGCTCTCCCTCGGACCTCGCCCTTCCCAGGCGAAGGGGGCGGGGAAACCGGCTCAGCGGCTCCGTCACGAAGTCCCCGCGGCCCCCCGAGCTAAGATGCGGGCATGGTGACGACGACCCAACCCCAGCCCGCCCCCCTCCCCGTTCCCCGCCCCGTACGACCGAGCGTCGAAGGGACCGTCCTTCCCCCGGGCCGCAACCTCCGGCGACGCGCCTTGCCCCGGGACCGTTGGCCTTCGAGATCCGTGGCCCGCTGGGCCCTGCTGTTGACCCTCGGGTCCTGGGCCTGCGCCCAGCCCCCGGCGGCGGACCCGCCGGAGCCCGAGCCCCCGGCCCCCTCCGCCTTCGAGGGGTGGACCGCCGAGCCGCCGGCCCAGGGGGTCCGCGGCATGGTGAGTTCCGCCCATCCCCTGGCGACGCGGGCCGGCGTCGAGATCCTGGAGAGCGGCGGCAACGCGTTCGACGCCGCCGTCGCCGTCGCCACCACCCTGTCGGTGGTGGAGCCGATGAATTCCGGCATGGGGGGCTACGGCACGACCCTGGTGTGGCACGCCGAGTCGCAGCGGGCCTATTTCCTCAATTCCAGCGGCAGGATCCCCGCCGCCGTGGACGCCGACGTCTTTCGCCAGCCGGCGGCGAATTGGGAGAAGAATCGGAAGGGACCGAAGGCCATCTCGACGCCGGGCAACGTGAACGCCTGGTGGGCCCTGGCGGACCGCTGGGGCAGCGTCCCCTGGCCCCGCCTCTTCAGCGCCGCCATCCGCGCCGCGGAGGACGGCTTCGAGGTCACCGGCGATCTGGCCTACGCCATCGAAGGGGCCTACGACGAATTTCCCCCCCATGCGCGGGCCTTCTACGGCGACGGGGACGGCGGCCCGCTCCAGGAGGGCAGCCGCCTGGTGCAGACGGATCTCGCAGCCTCCCTGCGTCAGGTGGCGGACCGGGGGGCGCAGGCTCTGCACGGCGGCGCCCTCGGCAAGGCCATCGCCCTCGAAATGAAGGCGGTGGGGGGCTTCCTCGCCTTGGAGGATCTGCGGGGGAACGAGGCGGAGTGGTGGGATCCGGTGGGGATCGACTATCGGGGGCACCGGGTGCTCACGGCGTCTCCGCCGTCGACGGCCTTCCCTTCCCTCGTGCGCCTCGGCATCTTCTCCGAGGTCGACACCGCGGGGCTGGCCCACAACTCGGCGGACTATCTGCACCGCTTTGCCGAAGTCTCGAAGCAGGCGTTCTGGGTCCGCCTGCGGTGGGCCGGGGACCCCGAGGTCTCCCCGCCGCCGCTGGACCGCCTGCTGTTGCCGCCGTACTGGCGGGAGCAGGCGGCGCGGATCGACCTCCAGCGGGCGACCCCCTTCGAGCCCCCCGGGCCGGTGGCGGCGGCGGGGGAGCACACCACCCACTTCGTGGTGGCGGACGAGGCCGGCAACGTGGTCAGCTCCACCCAGACCCTGGGCAATCTCTTCGGTAGCCGGGTCATGGTGCCGGGGACCGGAATCTGGCTCAACAACTCCCTCGCCTACTGCACCTTCGAGCCCCCCGGGAATCCGATGGACGCCCACCCGGGGCGCCGCAAGCTGTCGGGGGACTGCCCGACCCTGATCCTCCGGGACGGCCGCCCGTGGGTGGCCCTCGGTACGCCGGGGGGGCACACCATCGGCCAGACTGTCCCCCAGATGGTGATGAACCTGATCGATTGGGGCATGGATCCCCAGCAGGCGGTGAGCGCCCCCCGCATCGCCTTCGCGGAGCCGGACCGCCTCCTCGTGGAGCGGGCGGTGGCCCCGGAGGTGCGGGAGCGGCTCGAAGCGATGGGGCATTCCGTGCAGCCGATGCGCCGCATCGGCAACGCCCATGCCCTGGCGATCGAGTACGGGGACGACGGCCGCCCCGCGGCCTTCCTGGGTGGCGCCGACCCCAGGGCCGACGGGCTGGCGATCGGGCTCGAGGAGGGGCCGGCCGGAGGCGCTGAAGGCGGGGTCCACTGATCCGATCGCGGCCGGGATTCGAACCCGGGATGGGCGACCGGCATCCAAGGTAGCGAGACGGGGCCGGCCCCGTCCCCAAACTCGACACTGCGATCCGCTCGATCCCATACCCAAGGAGACTTCACCATGACCCCGAACCCCAATCCGAACCGATCCGGCCCCTTGGGCGTCCTCGTCGCCCTAGTCCTGGTGGCCGCGATGCCGGCACTGGCGACGGCCGCCGAGCGCCAGTGGTCCCAGAGCTACCCCCTCGGCGATGGGGGACGGGTGAGCCTGAGCAACATCAACGGCAACGTCGTCATCGAAGGAACGGACGGCGCGGAGGTGGTGGTGGACGCCACCCTGACCGGCGACGCCGAGACCGTCGACGCCATCGAGATCGCAGTCGACGCGTCGGCGGATCGGGTGAGCATCGAGACCGTCTACCCGCGGACCCGCCGCGGATCCTGGGGGCGGAAGGGGGGCGGATCCGTCGAATACCGCCTGCAGGTGCCCCGTGGCGTGGAGCTGGACGAGATCTCCCTGGTCAACGGTTCCCTCGAGCTCGAAGGGATCACCGGCGAGGTGGAAGCGTCCCTGGTGAACGGCAGCCTCACCGCCCGCGGCCTCGCCGGCAACGCCGAGCTGTCGACGGTGAACGGGGCGCTGGAGGTCTACGTCGATCGCCTCGGCGGCGGCCAGGACCTGGAGCTGGATTCGGTCAACGGCTCCATCGACCTCTACCTGCCGTCCTCCGCCGACGCCGACCTCGACGCCTCGACGGTCCACGGCCGCATCCGCAACGATTTTGGAATCGAGGTGAAGAAGGGCGAATGGGTGGGTGCGTCGATGCGCGGACAGGTGGGTTCCGGCGCCGCCAGCGTCAGTCTCGAGACGGTGAACGGCTCCATCGAGGTGCATCGGGACTAGGGCCCACTGGGGCGCTAGTTGGCAAGTCGGCGACGAGCGCGAGAAGCCTTTGCGTTCGCGGGCTGCGAGCCGGAGAACTTCGGCTCGTCCGCCCTTGCCGCAGGGGGGCTAGGGGGTGCCGCTGGGAGCTGGCCTCAGAAGGCGTAGGACAAGCTGAGGATGCTGTAGCGCGTCTCCTGGCTTTCCGACTGCAGCCTGAAGACCAGCGGTGGCGCGACCGGGACAATCGTCGTCGTCAGGTCCCGCTCCGCGTGGTGGTACTCGGCCTTCAGAACGAGCTTCGGAGTGAAGGCGTAGTTGACCGCGATCGCGGGGCCGGCGGCTTCATAGGGATCCTGGACCGAGGGCTGGTCGAGCTGCTGAGGCGGCAGCACGAAGGTCTCCAGCACCGCGGAATCCCACTGTAGCCACACGCTCAGGTGCTCGTCGAACCGATACCCGACTTGGAAGTAGTAGTTTTCGAACTCGGAGTCGAAAGCCGCGCGGGGACTGGTCAGCGGGCCGAAGGAGCGATAGCGGTACTCAGCGCGACCGGTAAACGAGCCGACGGTGGCTTCGACAGATGCGTGCCAGCTTTCGTGGTCCGTCTCGCCGAGCGCTTCGCGGAGCACGCCGCCGGTTCCATCGTGAAGGTTGCCGCCGAGCCCGAGGCGGATGTCACCCTGGCGGTTCTCCAACCACAGCTGGGCCCCCACCACATCTCGAGCGCGGGCTTCCCGAACCTGGAGACCCCCCGTGGGTTCGCTAAAGACTTCGGGAATGTCCCAGGTACCGAAGTAGGCGTCGCACGCCAGGATCCAGGCCTTGTCCCGAAAGAAGGATTGCGAGATCAGCAGGCCGTCGATCGTGGCGCTGTGGAGGTTGCCTTCGCCGTAGAAGGCGCCCGCCGGTCGGTAGAAGGGAAGCAAAACTCCGACGTCGCGGATCTCGTTGAAGAGGCCGATCGGGGTCGGAATTCGGCCCAGCTTGACGTCCAGGCCGTTCTTGAATCGGTGGGCAAGGAAAGCCCAGTCGAGCTCCACCCCCTTGTCACTGGCGATCAGATCGTCGCCCGCGTTCTCGTAGTCCACCTGGAGGACGAAGGTGGTTTGTTCTTGGAAGGCGTAGCGGAGTTGCAGCGCCAGGGTGTGGTATTTGAAGGTACCGTCCTCCGGGATTCCGAAGACGAGATCGGGCTGGTTCGTGAACAGGAGGGACGGCTTCGGGCCCTCGATCGAAGCGTCGGCCCACGCTTGGGAGATGAAGCCGTGGATCCGGAATCGGTCCGACCGGCTGCCTTGGGCAACCGAATCGTCGGCCTCCGAGGGGCTGCTGAAGGCGAGCACGGTGAGGACGGCGAGGGTCGCCGCGGGTCTGCGCATTGCTGTCTCCGAGTGTGATTGCCGGCGAGGGGGCGGCAGTCCGGGCCAGTTGCGACGATGGCTGGCCCACACGGAATCGGAGCTCGAAGCTCGGTTCCTATGGCTTCAGAGACGTGCCTTCACCGCTGAGGAGCCTACTGCCGAAGGGGTTGGAGCCGGTCGCGATTGATCTCGCTCATCAGCTCCGCGGATTCCTCTTGGCGGAGCTTCTTGGCCAGGGCTCCGGTGCGCGCGGAATCCGCCTTGCTTTTCGCCACCTCGGGGTCCTGGCTCGGGCGAGCGGTTCACACGGAGCGAGAAGGAGGGGCGACGCGTTGAACGTCCTCGGACCTCTTGCCGCGGCGCGGAAAAATTGCCGCACCTTGACGTCGCCGTTCCGCTGTGGCATCGTCTCGGGAGGCGTCGTCCCACAGGCTGGCCGTGCCCGCCGCGACGCTCAATTGAAACGAAGCTCGGGGGAGCGGCGATGCGCTATGTGGTCTTCAATCGAAAGGGCGGCGTCGGCAAGTCGACGATTGTCTGCAACCTCGCGGCGGTGAGCGCCGCCTCGGGCCTGCGGACCCTGGTGGTGGACCTCGATCCCCAGGGCAACGCCAGCCAGTACCTCACCGGCCGAGAACCCGGCGACCTGAAGCCGACCCTCCACGATTTCTTCGAGGGCACCCTGGGTTTCCGGCTGCTGCGGTCCACCCCCGAGACCTTCGTCCACAAGACACCGGTGCCGAACCTCGATCTCCTGGCGTCGGATCCCGAGCTGATCGAGCTCCAGCCGAAGCTGGAGTCCCGCCACAAGATCTACAAGTTGCGGGATCTCCTGAAGTCCCTGGACGGCTACGACCGGGTGTTCCTCGACACGCCGCCGGCCCTGGGTTTCTACACCACCTCGGCGCTGATCGCCGCCGACAGCTGCCTGATCCCCTTCGACTGCGACGAGTTCTCGCGGCGGGCCCTCTACCAGCTGCTGGAGACCGTCGCCGAGATCCGCGAGGACCACAACCCCGAGCTCCGGGTCGGCGGAGTGGTGGTGAACCAGTTCCAGAAGCGGGCCAGCCTGCCGAAGCGCCTGGTGGCGGAGCTGATGGAAGAGGATCTTCCGGTCCTCGAGCCGTACCTGTCGAGCACCGTCAAGGTCCGGGAGTCCCACGAGCGCCACCAGCCCCTGGTGGAGATGCTGCCCCGGCACCCGGTTAGCGAGCAGTTCCGCCAGGTGTTCGCGGCCCTGCCGCTGGACTGAGGGGCGCCCTTGGCCCGGGCTGGGACGGCTGGGCCCTGCGCCCCGCTTCGAAGGCGCGTGGGCGAGTGAAATCGGTTATGATTACGAATCGTCTTTTTGGTCGATATGCGGGTTCCCCGCGCTGATCGACGTCGTAGTGTCCGATTTTCTGTTGTCTTTGTCTTACCTCCTCGCCTCCCCCGTCCTTTGGACCTGAGCCCCCGCGTCGGGGCTAAATCGCCAATCGAGGTATCCGCCCATGGTTTTGGACGCCCCGGGAGCAGCCCAACGCATCCTCGTCGTCGACGACGACCCCGACATTGTCACCACGGTCCAGGTGACCCTGGAGCTGGAGGGCTTCGAGGTCATCACCGCCAATTCCGCCAACGAGGCGGAGGAACGCATCCAGCGTCTTGGGCTACCCCATCTGGCGGTGGTGGACATCATGATGCCCGGGGTCGACGGCATCGAATTCTGCCGCGGGGTGCACAAGTACTGTGATCTGCCCGTGATCATGCTCACCGCCGTCGACGACGAAGAGACCACGGTTACGGTGATCAATGAGGTGGCGGAGGACTACGTCACCAAGCCCTTCCACCCGCCGGTGCTGGCGGCCCGGGTCAAGCGCGTGCTGCGCCGGATCGGCGACTTCGCGTTCCGCCTCGATCCCGAGACCCGGATCGACGATCACCTCTCCCTCAACTTCGCCGACAAGAAGGCGACGGTGGGTGGCAAGGTGGTGTCCCTGACCCCCACCGAGACCAAGCTCCTCCACATCCTGATCAGCAACGCCCGGCGGACGGTGACCACCGACTACCTGCTGCGGCGGATCTGGCCCCTCGACGAGGTGTTCGAGGACACCCTGCGGGTCCACGTCCACCGGCTGCGGCAGAAGATCGAGCCAGACCCCGCGTCCCCCCGCTACCTGATCACCCAGCGGGGAACGGGCTACAGCTTCCTGCCCGCCAAGGGCTGAGGCCGCCCCGACCCCTCTATTAGGCCCCCCCGTTGGGCGCCCCCTATGGGCGTCGGGCGCGGTTGGGGGACCTCAGGTCTCCCAGCCGGCGACCTTCTGATTCTTCGAGCTGCCCTGTTTGATCAGGCTCTCGAAGCGGGCCAGCAGGGGGGAGGTCTCGTTGGGGTCGATGGTCACGTCGATGACGAAGGGACCGTCGGCGGCCATCGCTTCGTCCAGGGCGACCTCCAGCATGTCCTCGGTGTCCACCCGGATCCCGGCGGCCCCCATCGACCTGGCCATGGCGGCGAAGTCCACCCGCGGGATGTCCAGCTGCTCGCCGGTGAGGGACAGGGCCTGGTGGCCGTCCCGGCACATGCCGTAGCCGGCGTCGTTGAGCACCACCCACACCGCCTGGGCGCCGTATTGGGCAGCGGAGCTGAGCTCGGAGTTCATCATCATGGAGCCGTCCCCCACCACGGCGACGGCCTTGCCCTGGCGGGCGAGGGCGGCGCCGACGACGCCGGTGGCGGCGTGGCCCATGGAGCCGAACAGGGTGCTCACCCGGTAGCGGCCGGGCTGGCGGAAGCGGAGATGGTGGTTGCACCATGCGAAGGAGTTGCCGCACTCCGCCAGCACCAGGGCGTCGGAGTCGTTCACCACCCTGCGTTGTAGAACGTCCATCAGCACCTGGGGCCGGACCGGGCTGCGGCCC
Organism: Acidobacteriota bacterium; assembly: GCA_038748685.1. Taxonomy (GTDB): domain Bacteria; phylum Acidobacteriota; class Thermoanaerobaculia; order Multivoradales; family J023; genus JAUIJL01. Next base: position 59,339 of record JBCDIS010000004.1, read on the forward strand.
GTGAGCCGCATGGTCACCGGTTCCTCCCAATGCCGCGGAGTCCGCGGCCCCCGCCGGAGGGGCCGCACCTGGAAGTGCTCCAACAGGGATTCGAGAAAGGCGCCGATATCGGCGTGGACCGCGAAGGTGTCGGCGTCGGGGTAGGAGGTCCCGGGCACCTCCGGATCGATGTCGACCTGGATGAACTGCACCGCCGGCACCAGGTCCCGATCCCAGAAGGAGGTGGCCTCGCCGAGGCGGCTGCCAAGGACCAGGACCCTCGCCGGCTTGCTCTGGATCATGTACTCGTTGACCGCCGAGTGGCCGCCGAGCCCGGTGACCCCGAGGAATTGGTGGTGGTCCTCCGGCACCACACCCTTCGCCCGCGGCGAGCAGAAGACCTTGGCGCCGGTCCGCTCCACCAGGTCGCGGACCAGCGGTGCGCTTCCGGTGGCCCCGAAGCCCACCCAGATAGCGAAGGTGTCGCTCTTGAGCAGGCGGGCGATCTCGGCGATCTCCCCCGCCGGCGCGGTGGGGGCGAGGGGACGCACCGGGGGGCAGGCACGGCGTTCGACGCGGCTGGCCTGGGCGCCCATCGGCAGGCACACATGGGCGACGAATCCGCCGGGCCGGGCGAGGCCGGTGGCGAGGCGGCGCAGCACCTCCGGCAGCTCGGAGGCGTTCTCCATCCGCACGGCGAAGTCGAAGATCGCGCCCTTCGAGTAGAGGGCGTCCTGGGGCAGGGTATAGGAGCTGGTTTCTTGGGTCGCCCAGCGGCCCCGCTGGGGGCTGGAGGTGGCGCCGGTCACCAAGATGACCTTGGCGCCGTCCCACTTTGCCGCCGTGACGCCGGTGAGGGCGTTCAGGGCGCCGGGGCCGGTGGTGGCGTAGACCAGGGTCGGCCGGCCGGTGGCGAAGTACGCCTCGGTGGCGGCGAAGGCCGCGCCTGTCTCGTGCCGGAAGTGCCGCAGGTCGATGGGGCTGTCGGCGAGGGCGTCGAAGAGGAGGGCGATGGCACCGCCGCTGACGCCGAAGGATTCGCGGACCCCGAGCTCGTGGAAGGCGGTGACGATCGAGCGGGCGAGGCTAGTGTCGGCCTCCGGAGGGGCGGAAGGGGCCAGTCCGACGTCGGGGACCGAGGTCTTGAGGGACTGGGCTCGTTTTTCGGCGAGATTTCGCATGGCACCGGACTCCGTGCAGTCGAAAGAAGAAGGGAGCGGAAGCTCGACGTCGCTGGACGTCGAGGCCCTGGGAGAGCGGGCGGGTTGCGGTTCGAATCCGCGGCTGCTGGATCGATCCGCGCTGCGTCGGAGCTCATCGGCAAGTCTGCGCCGGTCAGAGTAAAGACACCCGCCCGGGGTGCATTTGTTTGACTGTCTTGACTTTAGGGGCGTGAAGTTACGGCGGCCATTACGGCTGTCGAGAGAAGGTGCCCCACCTTCGGCCCGGCCGTGCCGTCCCCGAGGCCGGGGCGCCCCGTCTACAGCCGCGGCCCGTCGGAGGACCTGCCCGCCGCGGCGCCGTCGGCGGGGGGCAGGGAGACGTAGAACGTCGTGCCGCTGCCCACCTCGGTATCGAGGTTGATCTGCCCCTGCATCCCTTCCACCAGGCCCTTCACGATCGACAGCCCGAGACCCGAGCCGCCGGAGGCCCGGGTCTTCGAGGGGTCCGCCTGGGTGAACTGATCGAATAGCCGATGGCGGAACTCCTCAGGGATCCCGGGTCCGTGATCCGCCACCGCGATCACGACCCGCCCGCGGCTCAGGCTCGCCCCAAGCCGGACCCGTTCCCCCGGCGGCGAGAACTTGATGGCGTTCGACAGCAGGTTGCTCAGCACCTGGATCAGGCGATCCCGGTCGCCGAGCACCCGCAGGGATCCGGGGTCGCCGTCCAGCCGGAGGCTCACCTGACAGGAGTCGGCGAACGCCTGGATACCCCGGATCGCCTCCTCCAGCAAGGATTTGACGGAAACCGGTTCGGACCGGAAGGTCATCTTGCGGGCGGCGATCTTCTGGACGTCGAGGAGGTTGTTGATCAGCTTGAGCAGCCGGTTGCTGTTGCGATGGGCGACGGTGATCAGCTCGTTCAACCGTTGCGGATGGTCCGCCAGGCGGCCGCTCTCCAGGAGCCCGAGGGAGGCGATGATGGAGGTCAGGGGGGTGCGCAGCTCGTGGCTGACGGTGGAGAGGAAGTCCTGCTTCATCCGGTCGAGGTGGTGGCGTTCGGTGATGTCGCGGAAGATGCCTTGGGCGGCCACCGGCAGGCCGTCCTGGTAGCGGGCGCTGACCACTCCTTCCACCGAGATCTCCGTGCCGTCCTTGGCGAGGAAAATGGCCTCGATGCGCCCCAGGCCGTCTTCGATCAGCATGCTCTGGAGCACGTCCCGCCGCCCGTCGCTCGACACCGGCCGCACGACGTCCCAGACCGTCAGTCGCCCCACCTCCTCGTCGCCGTAGCCGAGGGTCTCCTTCCAGGCCCGGTTGACGAATTGGAAGCGGCCGTCCGGCGACACGCTCTGCACGAGGTCGTTGGCGCCCTCCAGTAGGTCCCGGTACTTGGCCTCGCTGGCCTGGAGGGCGCCTTGGTACTCGCTCCGCAGGATCGACGCGCCGAAGGTGCGGGCGGCGATCTTCAGAGCCTCGAGCTCCACGTGGGGCCATTCCCGCGCCGGATCCCGGGTTTCCAGCAGCAGGAAGCCGCGCCAGGTGCTCTGGACGAAGAGGGGGACCAGCGCGAAGGAGCCCACCCCGCGGGCCTCCACCGCCCGGCGTTCGACGATCGGCAGGTCGGCCCCACGGCCGTGGAGGGCGCGACCCTGCCGCAGCTCGTCCTCCCAGCGCTCCACGAGCTCGAAGGTCGCCGGCAGCGCGGCGCCTTCCTCCTTGGTGGTCCAGGCGTAGGTGACGTCCTCCGGCCCGAAGGGACCGGCGTCGGCCACCAGGTCGAGGGAGACGCGGCCCACCTCGGTGGCTTCCCCCAGCCGCGCCAGGACCTCGTCCAGGCTTTCGTTCCAAGCGGTTTCGGCGAGGAACCGCTCAGCCGCGAAGGCCACGGCTTCGAGGATGTGGTCGCGCCGTTCCAGGGCCTCCCGGATGCGGATGCGCTCCCGGATGTCTTCGCAGATCGTCACCGTCGCCACGGCGGAGCCGCCGGTGTCGAGCACCCGGTCCGACACCAGGCGAACGGGGAACGTGTCGCCGCCGCGGGTGCGGTTGAGCCGCTCCCTGGACCAGGGTTCGGGGCCCGCCTCCACCAGCCGCGGTGAAACCCCCGCGGCGTAGATTCTGGAGTCTTGCCCCAGGAGCTCCTCGCGGGGATAGCCGTGCATGCGGGCGTCGGCCGGGTTGACGTAGAGGATCTTGCCCCCCATGTCGGTGATGGTGACGCCGAGGCTCATGGTCTCCACCGCCTTGCCCAGCATGCGTAGGGACATCTCCGCCCGGCGGCGTTTCTCCTCGTGCCACAGGCGCTGCATGTCGAGCCGTTCGAGGGCCTCGGTCTTGGCCAGCAGCTCCTGCTCCACCGTATTGCGCTCTTCGGGGCTCATCGGATCGAGGCGCAGGGCGCCGGAGTAGTCGTGGAGGGCGCCGCCGAGGAGCGCCCCATAGGCCAGCAGCTTCTGCCAGTGGGCGGAGCCGGTGTCGCCGAACAGGATCTCCACCTGACACAGGACCTGCGGAATCATCCCGAGGGCGAGGCCGTAGATCAGCCCGCTGGGACGCCGCTTGAGGATCTTGGGGAGCAAGAAGAGCCCGCCGATGACGAAGAAGAGGAGGGGCCCCAGCTCGAAGGGGCGCTCGAGAAGCCGGTGGGGGGCCGGGCTCGAGAGGGACCCGTACCACGAGCTCCAGCCGGCGAGGCCGACGAAAACCGCCAGGGTGGCCAACCCCATTGCCGGCAGATGCCGGGGCAGGGGAGGGCGGGGTCGGGTCTCCGCGAACCAGGTGATGCCGAGCCCGGCGGTGAGGGAGAGGGCGAAGAACCACCGCGAGGTGGACCAGGTGAACGAAACCAGGGAGTCCACCTGGTCGGGTTCGATGAGCCAGGGGATCAGGGCGTGGAAACCGTCCAGCAGGCCCACCACCGGAAGCACGAGGGCGAGGGTGAGGGTTTCGAGGGTGGGGGCGAACCGCCACCGCACGATGGCCATGAGCCCCACCGCCAGCGCCAGACCGGCGGCGGTCCAGCCCGACAGGGTGTGGGCAAGAGCCGACACGGCCTCCGAATGGGGAATCCAGTCGGTTCCCCGGTAGCGCAGCCAAGCGGCCACCAGGGCCGATCCGAGGGACGCCGCGACGACGCTCGCCGCCAGCCAGCGGGGCGGGGTGCTCACCGCCGCCCCCCCGTGGCCGGTGGAGATGTGGGGTCCTGTGGAAGTCACCGTCACCGCTTCGTCAGCGTGCATGGTGAGGTCCTTCGTCCCAGACGCCGTGCCGGCCGCGCCGTGTCGGCCATCGATGAAAAACAGGCCTGCTCGTCGTCGCCATGGCTTCCGGTCGGGACCTCGGCCGGCTCAGCTCCGCTCGGAGGCGAGAAAACGGTTCCAGATCTCCCGCACCCTCTGAGAGAGGGTCATGGGATCGAAGGGCTTGACGATGACGTCGAAGGCGCCGAGGCGGCGGTACTCGGCCATCTCCTCGAGCTGGGCGCGGGCGGTGAGGAACACCACCGGCACCGACGCCAGCTTCGGCAGCTCCCCGAGGGCCCCCATGGTGCTGCCGCCGTCCATGCCCGGCATCATGAAGTCCAGCAGGATCAGCTGGGGGGAGAAGGTTGGACCCCGCTGCAGCGCCTCGCTGCCCGAAGCACAGACCTCGACCTGGAAGCCCCCCAAATCTTCCAAGGCGATCCGCGCCACCATCTGGATGTCGGTCTCGTCTTCAACCAGAAGAATACGCTGCAGAACGGTGCTGTCCATGGTCTCCGGGTCGTCCTTCGATCGAGGCTCCAAGGGGGCGGTGTCCAGGCAGACTAGGATACCAGGGTCAGAGCAAATGTAACCCTGCGACCGCTGCGGCGGGTCGACGCTTCGCCGGCGTGGGACGTCAAGGGGTGGGCGCCCCCTGGGACCAGAGCTCGAGCTGGCGCAGGAAGGCTTCACGGACCCGCCGATGCTCCAGGTCGAGCTGGTGGGCGAGGGCTTCGGCGCCGACCGTCGTTCCGAGGCGGGCGGTGGCCACGAGGTGTCCGCACAGCTCCGCCATGCGCATCGCACCGAGGGTCCCGCAGCTGCCCTTGAGGCTGTGGGCGGCCCGCTCCAGGGCGTCGTGGTCGTCGCCGTCGATGGCGGCGCGGACGCTCTCCAGCCGCTTGGAGGCGGTGCTCAGAAAGTTGCCCACCAGGTCGGTCATCACCTGCGGTCTCAGGCGATGCAGGTCGGTGAGGACTTTGAGGTTGATGCCGGAGCTCTCCGCCGCGGGGGCCGGGGGGATGGGGATGGGGTCGGCCGTCGCCGGTTCCGGCGGTGCGGCGAGGCCGCCGCTGCGCATCAGCGCCATCTGCAGCTCCGCCACCTGCACCGGCTTGCTGACGTAGTCGTCCATGCCCGCCGCCAGACATCGTTCCCGGTCCCCCCGCATGGCGCCGGCGGTGACCGCCACGATGCGCGGACGCTCATCGTCCCCGTAGCGCCTGCGGATCCGCCGGGTCGCCTCCAGGCCGTCGAGCTCCGGCATCTGCACGTCCATCAGCACCACGTCGTAGCGCTGGCGTTCCAGGGCCTCCAGCACCTCCAGGCCGTTGGCGGCGAGGTCGGCGCGGTAGCCCATGCGTTCGAGGAACATGCGCGCCACTTTCTGGTTGACGACGCTGTCGTCCGCCACCAGGATGCGCAGGGGAAGCCTGCGGGCGAGGTCCCGATCGATGCCCACGGCGGCCCGCTCCAGCGGATTGGGGGCGCTGCTGGACTCCGCCGCCCCCACCTGCACCGTGAAGCGGAAGGTGGACCCTTCCCCGTGGACGCTGTCGACCCACAGCCGTCCCCCCATCAGCTCGGTGAGGTGCCGGCTGATGGCCAGGCCGAGCCCGGTGCCGCCGAACTTCCGGGTGGTGGAGGCGTCGGCCTGGTTGAAGGACTCGAAGATCCGCTCGATGCGATCCTCGGGGATGCCGACGCCTGTATCCCGCACGGCGAATTCCAGCTCGAAGCGATCGGGTGCGGTGCGGCGGGCGGAGCGGATGACCTCCACCTCGCCCCGGTCGGTGAACTTGACGGAGTTGCCGAGCAGGTTGACGAGGATCTGGCGCATTCGGGTGACATCGCCGATCACCCGTCCCGGGTCGTCCCCCTCCACCCGCTGGCTGAGGGCGAGACCCTTCTCCTTGGCCCGGGGGGCCACCAGGTCCATGCTGCTGGTGACGCAATCGTCCAGGCTGAAGGGTTGGTTCTCCAGCTCCAACTTGCCCGACTCGATCTTGGAGAAATCCAGGATGTCGTTGACCAGCGTCAGGAGGGTATCGCCGCTGGAGCGGATGGTCTCCACGTAGTCGAGCTGCAGGTCGTCGAGCTGGGTTTCCAGTAGCAGACCCGTCATGCCGATGATGCCGTTCATCGGCGTGCGGATCTCGTGACTCATGTTGGCGAGAAACTCGCTTTTCTCGCGGCTGGCGGCCTCGGCGGCTTCCTTGGCGGCCCGCAGATCCCGCTCGACCCGGTCGTGGACCGTATTGTCCCGGGCGATCCCCACCACCTGCATCACCTCGCCGTTGACGGTCTGGGGCTTCAAGACGATCTCGGCGATGCGCACCTCCCCGGAGCGGGTGCGGATGCGCAGACGGAAGGAACGGCTGGTCTCGCCGAGGAGGACCCGATGGATCGACGCCACCGCCGTGGCGGAATCGTCGGGATGGGACAGGGAGATGAAGGGCTTGCCCAACCACAGCTCCGGCGGCCAGCCGGTGAGCTCCTCGAAGGCGGGGTTCAGGTAGTGGAAGGAGCCGTCTTCGGCGGCGAGGGAGAAGATCACCGCCGGCGCCGATTCCAGCAGGCCCTCCTGGGGCGCCGGCCGCTGGGGCTGGGCCCCGGCCTCGGAAAGCTCCCGCTTAGCGGCCCGCAGGGACTGCTCGAGCTGGTACCGGTGCTGGTAGGCCTCGGCGTAGACCTCGCTGATGCGGTCCAGGAGCCCCTGCCACTGATCGGCGGCCGGCGGTCTCGCGCTGTCGAGACCCAGCAGGCGCAGTTGCCGCTCCAGGAGGGGATGGCTCACCGACGGGCTCCAGGCGGTAGGTGACACGCGCCCTGGCCCCACGGGTCTGGATCGCGCCACCGGCCGAGCACCGGCCGGCCAGCGCATTATAGTCCGGCGGAACAGTCCGGATAGTCCGGCGGAGTGGTCCGGCGGATTGGCGAGATCGTGCCGGCGGCGGTTAGGCGACGGCGGCCCGGCGCCCCCGATCCGTCAGCGGTTCGAGGCTCTGGAGAGCCATGCGGGTGACCTGGTTTACGGCCTCGGCGCGGCTGATGGCGCCCGCCGGATCGAACCAGCGGACGACGCCCTCCACCAGCGCCAGGAGGCTGGCGGCGGCGACGGCGGTATCGAGGTGGGAATCTCCGCCGCGGGCCTCCAGCACATCCCCGACCCACACCCGCAGGCTTTGGGCGAAGCGCTCCTTGCGCTCGGTGATCCGCGGCCGATGCTCGACGTTCAGGCGCTCCTCCTCATCCGCCAGCACCACCATCGCGCTGGGCTCGTCGATCATCAGCTCGGCGAGCTTGGAGATCAGGGTGGCGAGCCGCTCCTCCGGATCGTCGACCCCGTCGGCGGGCTGCAGGACCCGGCTCTCCAGGCAGCCGGCGGCGAAGCTCATGATGGCGAAGAGCAGGGCTTCCTTGCCCTTGATGTAGTAGTAGAGCCCACCCTTGGTCAGGTCGACGGCCTCGGCGATGTCGCCCATGGAGGTGGCGTCGTAGCCCTTGGTGCGGATGATCTTGGCGGCGGCGCGGTAGATATCGACGGCCCGCTGGTCGTCGTTGAGCGTCGGCGGTTTGGCAAAGCTGGCCATGGGGCGGCTCCTTGCCCGGAGGAACGAGCCTCGGCACCGGGCATCCGGGGTCGCCAGTGGGGCTAGGCGGGCGACCCGATTCGAAGAAACGGCGCCTTGGACGCCATTGGATCATGAAAGACCTACCAACCAGTCGGTCGAATGATGGCCCTGATGCCGAAAAATGTCAAGTCTTCGCCTTTCGCCCTCGGATGCGAAGGGCGGGCGGAGGAATGCCGGGGGGGGCCCTTGGCGGGGCCCCCCGGGTGGGGTGGGATGGCCGGGGCACCGGCGACCCTCGGCTGGGTGCGGCCGGGGGGCTGGCGGCGGTCCGTCAGGCGACGGCGGATAGGGTGATCGGGGCGGTGGGGTCTTTCTCCAGCCGGCGCAGATCGTCGAGGGAGGACCCTTCCGGCAAGGATCCCAGGGCCACGTCCCCCCAGCGGACCACCGCGGCGCTGCAGCTCGACACGCTGCCGACCGTGTAGAGCAGCACCGTGTCGTCCGGCGCGAACCGCCGCCAGTGGGCTCCGTGGAGGAGGTTCAGGCCGAGGAGCGAGGGTCCCACGTTGGCGTACAGGGGATAGACACTGAGGGTCTTCGTCGGGTCGACGCCCAGGGTCCGGGCGCAGAAACGGGCGTAGCCGGCGAGGGGCGTGTTGAAGACGTAGTGGTCGATGTCGGTGGGCGCCAGGCCTGCCTCCACCAGGGCTTGGGCGGTGCACTCGAGGAGATACTTCTCCGACGTTTCCCGCAGCAGCTTGGCGGCGTGGCGACTGGTGCGCATGCGCAGGTGGGGCCGTCCGTGGTCGTCCACTTCGTAGCGGTAGGCGACGGCGTCGCAGGTTTCCACCGAGTGGACCGAATGGCTGCCGAGGATGCCGGCGTCCCCCGCCGTTTCGCCGATGAGGGCGGCGGTGGCGCCGTCCCCGACGCCCCAGCTCACGGGGTCGTCGTCGGCGGTGGCCCGGGAGTAGGTGCAGGAGGTGACCACCAGCACCCGCCGGTGCTGCCCGGAGCTCACCAGGGCGCAGGCCGTCCGCATCGCCACGAGGGCGCTGGAGCAGGCGGATTCGAGGTTCCAGGCGGCGCCGCGGAGTCCCAGCTCTCGAGCCAGAAAGGCGGCGCCGCCAACGCCGTGGGAGTCGGGGAGGAACGACGAGCAGATGAGGAGGTCGACGTCCCCGGGCCCCAGGCCGGCGGCGTCGAGGCATTGTCGGGCGGCGTCCGCTTCGAGGTCGAGTGCGGTCTGGCCGTCCTCCAGTACCCGCCGCTGCTTGGCGCCGCGGAAGGGGTCGGAGAGGTAGGGCTCCATCTCCTGGTCGAAGATGGAGGCGCCCCAGCCCTCGGGCCGCTTCCACATCCAGATGCGCTGCTGGGCGCGGGCTACGAGGTCCGGCTGCCTTCGTCGCCAGTGATCGTTGGTCAGGATCCGATTCGGAACGGCGGCGGCCAAAGCCAACAAACCCGCAGACAGCATCGCAGACCTCCTTCGAAAGAGGGTGAAGGGAACGGCTCGAACGGGAAAGCTTCGGTCGGCCGGCGCCGGCTCGGCTCAGGGCTGCGGGACCAGTCGCGCCCTCCGGGTCAGTCGCGCCCTGGGATCAGTCGCGGGCCTCCCAGCCGGCGACGTTCTTGGAGCTGCCCTGCTTGATCAGGCTCTCGAACCGCTTGAGCAGCGGCGAGGCCTCGCTGGCGTCGATGCGCACGTCCACCACGAACGGGCCGGGGGCGGCGAGGGCCAGGGCCAGGGCATCGTCCAACTGGTCCTCCGACTCCACCACCAGGCCGTCGGCGCCGACGGACTTGGCGTAGGTGGCGAAGTCCACCTGCGGAATGCCGACTTCCTCGGAGGTCAGGCCGAGGGCGCGGTGGCCGTCCCGGCACATGCCGTAGCCGGCGTCGTTGAGCACCACCCACACCGCCTGGGCGCCGTATTGGGCGGCGGAGCTGAGCTCGGAGTTCATCAGCATCGAGCCGTCGCCGGTCACCGCGACGGCCTTGCCGCCGCGGGCGAGGGCGGCGCCGACGACGCCGGCGGCGGCGTGCCCCATGGACCCGAAGAGGGTGCTGACCCGGTAGCGACCGGCGGTGGGGAAGCGGAGGTAGTGGTTGCACCAGGCGAAGGAGTTGCCGCACTCGGCGAGGATCGGGGCGTCGGTGTCCCGTACCACCAGGCGCTGCAGGGCGCTCATCAGCACCTGGGGACGAACCGGGCGCTGGCCGGCCACCGGCAGGGGCACCGGCTCGGCGCTGGCGCGGGCGTCGCCGAGGGAGGCGGCGCGGGAGTTGGGCCGCGGGAAGTGCTCCAGGAGGTCGCGGAGAAACGCCTCGATCTCTGCCTGGACGGCGTGGGTCTCGGCGTCGGGGTAGGCGGCGCCGGGGACCTCCGGATCGATGTCGACGTGGACGAAGCCCTTGGCAGGGACCATGTCCCGATCCCAGAACGACGTCGCCTCGCCGAGCCGCGTGCCGAGCACGAGGAGGCGATCCGGGCGGTGCTGGTACATGAAGTCGGTGACGTCGGAGTGGCCCCCGAGGCCGGTCACGCCGAGGTAGAGGGGGTGGTTCTCCGGCATGATGCCCTTGCCCCGGGGGGAGCAGAAGACGTGGGCGCTGGCGCGTTCGGCGAGCTCCCGCACCAGGGGCGCCGCCGCCGTGGCGCCGAAGCCGGCCCAGATACCGAAGGTGCCGTTCTTGAGCCGGTCGGCGATGTGGGCCACCTCGTCCTTGGGGGCGGTGGGGGCCGCGGCGCCGAACGTGCAGGCCGCCGGCAGGCCGCTGATGCGGCTGGCCTGGATCGACATCGGCAGGCAGACGTGGGCGACGAAGCCGCCGGCGCGGCTCATGCCCTGGCGCAGGCGGCGGGCCACCACCGTCAGCTCCGAGGCGTGCTCGACGCGGACGGCGTAGTCGAAGATCGGTCCCTGGCCGTAGAGGGCGTCCTGGGGCAGGGTGTAGGCGCTGGTTTCTTGGGTCGCCCAGCGGCCCCGCTGCGGGCTCGACGTGGCGCCGGAGAGGAGGATGACCTTGGCGCCGTCCCAGCGGGCGGCGGTGATGCCGGTGAGGGCGTTCAGCAGGCCGGGGCCGGTGGTGGCGAAGACGGCGGTGGGCTTACCGCTGGCGAAGTGTGCCTCGGTGGCGGCGAAGGCGGCGCCGGTCTCGTGGCGGAAGTGGCATAGATCGAGGGAGCTGTCGGCGATGGCGTCAAAGAGCAGGGCGATGGCCCCGCCGCTGACGCCGAACGCCTGCTCGACCCCGAGCTCCGCCAGGTGCTGGACGAGGGCGGTGACCGCAGTGACCTCACGGGGGGAGGTCGCGGGCTGGCTAGCTGGGGCGGCGGCGGTTTGGGGCTCGCCGGAGGGCTCCGGAGTGACCGCGGGCTTGAGGGAGAGTCGGGCCTGTCGTCGTTCCGCCAGCTTGAGCATCGTCGTCCTCGGTCAGGGCAAAGTATTCAGGGCAAATGGGCCAAAAAGAAGCGTCAACCGAACGGTCGGTAGAATACCAGAAGCATGCGATTTGTCAACAAGGTTTTCGACCAGTCGTTCAAATGCGGTTGGGGAAGCCGGAATTCTTCAGCCTTGGAGAGCTGAAACCTCGATGCGATGGGTTTTCGAACCGTTGGTCGGTTCCCCCCGGGAAGCGGCGTTTCTCCGCTTCTTGGAGCCGCTTCCGCGGTTGGGATCGACGATGCTGTGACCATGTTCAGAGCCTAGGGCGGCGAAGTTACGCTTGGCATTACACGTCTTCCCTGGTCCCGCTCCTGGACCGTGGGTCTGCCCATGGGCTCTGGTGGGTGCTTTGACACCCCACCGGATTGCGAGGAAAATTCGTCCCCGGAGAGGAGACCTACGATGACCCCCCCGATTGGCCCCGCAGATCTCGAAAGCGCCGCCGACGTCGACCGCCTGGCCCACCGCGTTTGGGGCCACTCGATGCGGTCCACCGGCGTGATCCACGTCGCCGCGGTGTGGCGACGGTCCCCGGAGACCCTCCTGACCTTGAGGATCCAGGAGAACACCCCCCGCAGCGACTACGACGCCTTCGCCCTCCACCTGACCCGTGCCCGGGCGGACGCCATCGTCACCACCGGGCGGATCCTGCGCTCCGAGTCGGCCCTTCGCCACACGCTGCAGGGGCCGGGGACCCTGCCGTCGGCCCTCGCGGAGTGGCGGCGGGGGGCTTTGGGGAAAACGGCGCCGCCGGTGAGCCTGGTGCTCACCGGTAGCGGCGACGTGGATTTCGATCATCCCCTCTTTTCGGGTCCCGGTCGGGCGCTGATCTACACCGGCCGCGCCGCCGCCTGGGAGCTGGAGAGCCGTGCCCTCGACTACGGCGTCGAGATCGTGGCGGTGGACCGGCCTTCCCCGGAGGGGGCGGTGGATCTCCTGCGGCGTCAATTCGGGGCCGCCACGGTGGCCATCGAAGCTGGGCCCAGTGCCGCCGCGGGACTCTACGGAAGTCCGCCGGAGGTGGACGAGCTGCTGCTCACCACCTACCGGGCCGAGGGGTTGCCCACCGGGGTCCGCGGACCCCGGTTCCTAGAGCCGCGGAGGATCTCCGCCGCCCTTCGCCGCTCCAGCGAGCCTTTCCACGCCGCCGCCGACGAGGCCGGCGCCAGCTGGGAGCTGGTGCGCCGCTGGCGGGGTTGAGGTCGCCGGGGCCCGGCGGACCGAGGTTCAGTCGATGTCTGGAGCGCCGGCGGAGGGGCCCTGGGTCCACCGCGTCGCCTGGGAGCGCCACACCAGCCAGGCGATGACCACGGCGGTCACCGCCAGCCCGACGGTGCGGTTGAGATCCTGGAAACCCTGCCGGATCTCGTGCCAGGTGCCGGCCGTCAGCAGGCCGAGGGCGCCGAGGAAGGCGACGAACGCCAGGTGGCTGACGTTGGCGAACAGCAGCGACGGGGCGCGCCGCAGGCCGAAGGCGCCGGCGCCGTAGATCATGACGTGGCGCACCACCGGCATGAATCGGTTCACCAGCAGGATCCGCTCCCCGTGCTGGTTGAGGAGGGTCCGGAGCCGCTCCCCCACCCGCAGACGCCGCATCCGGCGGGTGCTGAACCTCTCGAGGGCCGCCGTGCCGTAGCGACGGCCGATTTGGAACGACAGGGCGATGCCGGCGAGGCCGCCGAGGGCTGCGCCGAGGAACACGTAGAAGGGATCCGTCTCCCCCTGGCCGGAGAGGAAGAACGCCAGCAGCAGGACGCCGTCCCCCGGGAAGACGGGGAGAACGTATTTGAGCCAGGTGGCGGCGAAGGCGATCAGCGGGAGAGCGAAGATCGGCAACGCCAAGGCCAGCGTCGCGGGATCGTCGAGCCAGGTCATCCGATGCTCCAGGGTCGGCGCGAGGGAAGGGTAGGATGCGGGGGGCAGGGCCGCGGCGACGGCCGGCGACCCATTGTATACCCTTTCGGCTGCGTGCCCCTCGGGCGGGGTCCATCGGCGACCCGGGGTGTGTGATAGACAGTCGAAGTGAACGCGGAGCGGTCGCCAGAGCCGCAGATTCTGGCCCCCAAGAAGCCCCCCCGGGCCTACCGACGGCGCTACTACCGGGTGCTGGTGTTCTTCGCCCGTGCCTTCGCCCACTTCTTCTGGCACGACGTCGTCCTGGCGCGCCCGATCCTGCGCAGCTTCCGCTCCGACCCCATCCAGCGGTGGCGGAGGGTCGCCCGGCGGTACCGCGCCCTGGCGGTGCGCTGGGGGGGCGTGCTGATCAAGCTCGGGCAATACCTGTCGACCCGGGTGGACGTTCTGCCGGTGGAGGTCACGCGGGAGCTCTCGGGGCTCCAGGACGAGGTTCCGCCGGAGGACTTCGCCGACATCCGCGCCCAGGTGGAGGCGGAGCTCGGGGAGCCTTTGCAGGAGATCTTCACCACGTTCATGGACCGGCCCCTCGGCGCCGCGTCCTTCGCCCAGGTCCACGAAGCCCAACTGCCGGACGGCCGTCCGGTGGTGGTCAAGGTGCTGCGGCCGGGGATCGAAGAGGTGGTGGAGACCGATCTCATGGTCATCGGCCGCGCCTTCGGCTGGCTGGAGTGGTGGCCGGCGGTGCGGCGCCGGGTGGACGTCGGCTGGCTGCGGGACGAGTTCTCCACCACCACCCGGCGGGAGCTGGACCTGCTCTCGGAAGGAAGGCACGCCGAACGGTTCGCAGAGAACTTCGCCGGCGACGACGGGGTCCACGTCCCGGAGATCTACTGGCAGCACTCCTCCAGGAAGGTGCTGACGGAAGAGAACGTCGGCTACATCAAGGTCGGCGACCTGGAGGGCATGCGGGCCGCCGGCATCGACCCGGGGGAGGTGGCGAAGAAGCTCTATCGGGTCTACATGGAGCAGATCTTCAGCCACCACTTCGTCCACGCCGATCCCCACCCGGGGAACATCTTCGTGCGCCCCACGTCGCGCCAGGCCAACCTGGCGGACGAGGTGATGGCGCGGGCGGAGGAGGCCGCCGCGGCGGTGGGGGTGGTGGACGAAGCGCCGCCGCCGCCTTTCCAGATCCTCTTCGTCGACTTCGGCATGGTGGCGGAGATCCCGCCGCGGCTGCGGGCGGCGCTGCGCAAGCTCCTCATCGGAATCGGCGCCCGCGACGCGGGGCAGGTGATCCAGAGCCTGCGGGACGCCGGCAGCCTGCTGCCGGGGGCGGACCTGCCGCAGCTGGAGGAGGCCCTGGACCAGCTGTTCGACCGCTTCTGGGGGGTGGACCTGGCGGACATGAACCGCATGGTGTTGTCGGACGCCTCCGCCCTGTGGAAAGAGTTCGGCCAGCTGCTGCTGGAAACGCCGATCCAGGTGCAGGTGGACCTCATGTTCACCACCCGCGCCCTGGAGCTCCTCTCGGGCATCTCCCAGGGCCTCGACAAGGACTTCAACCCGTGGTCCGAGGCGGTGCCCTTCGCCGAGCGCCTGGCGGTGGAGGCGGCGAAGGACTGGCGGGTACAGGCGACGGAGCTGGCGCGTCAGCTCCGCCTCCTCGCCAAGCTGCCGGGGGAGGTCAGCCGCACCGCCACCCTGGCCCAGCGGGGCCGGCTCGTGGTGCGCTCCGCCATGGCCCCCGACATGCGCCGGCAGATGCAGCGCGTGGAGCGCTCCGTCGACCGCCTCGGCCGCGCCGTCACCAGCACCGGCCTGGTGATCGCGGGGGCCATGCTCTACCCCGAAGACCCCCGCCTCGCCGCCGGTGCGGCGGGGCTAGGGGTCTTGATCCACCTCTGGGGCCGACTGCCGAGGCTTTGAGCTTTGTGTTGGAACGGGCTCAAGAGCCCGGAGTGAATTCTGGGCAGGTCATGGACCGCCGCTCTATTGGGAGGAAAAGAGGGGATGAAGATCAAGCTAGGCGAGTTGGAGATTCCGAAGGACGACCCTTTCACCAATGATCAGCTGCGGCGTCAGGATCTCGAACCGCCCCTCACGGAACTCGTCTGCCAGACGCAAGGTCCCTACGTGCTCGCGATGAACGGCCGATGGGGAACCGGGAAGACGACGTTCATCCAGATGTGGCGGCACAAGCTAGTCGAGCGCGGTTGCCCAGTGCTGTATTTCAACGCCTGGGAGACAGACTTCTCGTTGGATCCGCTGGCGGCTTTGGTGGCCGAGCTCTCCCGTGAGATCGAGAGCGTCGCGAGAGGGGAAAGCGATGGTCCGAAGGCGAAGAGGATCGAGAGAGTCAAGAAGCTGGCGTCGAGCATCACCAAGAGGGCTTTGCCGGCCGCTGCTCGTCTAGCGACATCCGGCCTCCTAGATCTGGATGCAATCCAAGAGCGGGAGCTGAGTTCCCTGGCTGGGCGCTTGGTCGAAGATCAGATAGCTGAGTACGAGCGAAGCCGCTCTGAGATCGCCGAGTTCAGGTCCCTACTGGCCAAACTCATCGAGGAGACCGCCGGCGACGCTCAGCCGGTCGTCGTCTTTGTCGACGAGCTGGATCGGTGTCGCCCGAACTATGCGGTGGAGCTCCTGGAGCGCGTCAAGCACCTGTTCAATGTTCCGGGTCTGGTGTTCGTCCTGGGCGTCGACAAGGAGCAGCTGTCCCACTCCATCCGAGGGCTCTACGGCGGCGGTTTTGACGCGGAAACCTATCTGCGTCGTTTCATCGACCTTGAATACGTCCTACCAGGACCACCCAAAGGCTCCCGGTTCTGTCGGACTCTGCTGATTGATCTCGGAATCTACGACTGGTTGAGTAGGACCAATAGGGGTAGGGGGCTCAGAGAGCTAGAAGGGATGCTCCAGGCACTGTTTGACCTGACGCGGATGAGTCTTCGGGAGCAAAGCCAGGCATTGGGGCGGCTTCATGTCGTGCTCCGCACGATCCCTCAAACAGAAGAGATTTACGGATCCTCTTTGGCGAGTGCGATATTCCTCAGGGAATGGGCTCATGACCTCTATGATGTTGTCTCAAGCGGACACGTTGAGGACTTCCTGAAGAGGCTGGAGGGTGTGCCGGGTGGGTCGTCCTTCTTCAGCAGCAGGATAGGCATACGCCTAGAAGTAGAGCTAATCTGCTGGGAACTGGAGCAACTGAAGAGGTCCGACCGCCTCGAGTCTCACAAAGAGCAGCAGGCCGACGAGAACTCCTCGGCTCAAAGGAGGAGTAGGAAGGTCGTTGAGTGGATTGGAATCCATGGTGACGAAGGGTGGCAGTTTGGCTGGGCAATTGAAAAGCTTTGTCTGACGAGTCCGTTCGTCGTCGCGAGGGATTGAACCCTCAGCTGCGCGCCGTCACCAGCACCGGCCTGGCGATAGTGGGGGCCATGCTCTATCCCGAAGCCCCCCGACTCGCTGCCGGGACTGCGGGGCTAGGGTCCCCATCCACCTCTGGGGCCGCCTTCCCAAGCTGTGATCCATCGAGGCGGCGGCCCAACGAGGCTGAGATCAGGGGGCTTTGGGGGTCGACCCGAGCCCCTTCCGCTCGGACCGACCTTCCGTCGAACCGTCTCCGGAGTAGGGGCGGGGCTTGCCCCCGCCCGCCGTGTCAGAGCATCGATGCGAGACGAACGAGACAGCCCTTTCCGAGCGGATGGCCAGCTTGCCGAGCGCGTCACAGCTACCTCAGTTCAAGATCCAGACTCCCACTGAGCGGATAGTCTTGCCAAGTCTGGGCCAAGCCTGCTCGTACCGGATTGTTGAGGATGTACATCGCCGCGGTAGGAACATCAGCGTCTCGTCTCAACGCACGATCAAAATAGCTTCGCTGCCAGAACGGCTTCTTTTCGCCTCGCTGGCGTCGCTCACGATAACAGCGGGATTTCCAGGCTCCAACAAAGGCGGAGAGTGGGGATTCCGGGCCCACGCCGATGAGTAGGTGTACGTGGTCCGGCATGAGGCAATACGCGAAGACCGAGTTCCCGCCTTGGGATCTACCCCGCTCTAGGAGTCCGACGCAGGCAGTGCCGAAGTCGAGGTCAGCGAAGACAGGCTGCCTCGGCGAAGTACCTAACGTCACCGCGAAAATGGCACCGGGCTCCGAGTAGGCGGACCGAGCCAACCGGATAGGTCGCCGAACGGGTCTTGGGGGGCCTTCGTCGTGATGCATCGGCAGTCGACCTGGGGGCTCAAACGCACTGGTGCGGGCGGGGGCAAGCCCCGCCCCTACGGCGGAATTCTCGAAAGTATCAGAGGTTGTCCAGAAGCCGGCGACATGGACCTGTGGGCAGACCGGGTACCCCCGGCGAACACGTCGCCGCGACCGAGTTTCGAGATCCAGAGTCCCATCAGAGGAACTGAGCGGTCCTGCCAAGACGGGCGGGGGCAAGCCCCGCCCCTAAGGCGGAACCCGCGAGGGGTCGTAGCGATAGAAGGTGCTCTAGGCGTTGGGCCCGTCGGGCGGGGGCAAGCCCCGCCCGGACAGCGGAGAACCGCCGAGAGTTTTGAGAACAGAAGGTGCCCGGAGCGTTGGGCTCGTCGGGTGGGGGCAAGCCCGCCCCTACGGCGGAGACCTCCCAGGAGCTGTGGGTACAGAACGTGCTCGAAGCTTTGAAGACCCCTGCTTGGCGTTCATCCACCTTCGTCGTCTTCGGAGTCGGCCTCGGCGGGTGGGATCACCAGAGCGCTGACGGGGAGGTGCCGCAGCACACCGGCGGCGACGCTGCCTAGGAGGAACCTTTCGAGGCCGCTGCGGCCGTGGGTGCCGAGGACGACGAGGTCCGCCGGGTGCTCCGCGGCGTAGTCGAGGATCTCCTGGCGGGGCTGGCCGTTGCGCAGCGCGCAGTGGGTGTGCTCTTCGGGGTGGTCCAACCGGCCGGCGAAGCTCTGGAGCTCCTCCAGGGCGAAGCGGTCCACCTGGGCCGGTTCGAAGTGGGCGCTGCCTTCACGGTCGATCCGGCTGAGTACGAAGAGCAGGGTGAGGTCGAGCTTGGGGTCCGGCCCCATGTCCGCCACCAGGTCGAGGGCCCGGGCGACCCCCTGCCCGGAGAGCTTCGAGAGGTCCACCGGCGCCAGGACCCGCCGGGGTGGGTCCACGTCGCCGCGGACCACCAGGACCGGCCGGTGGGTGCGGCGCAGCAGGCGGTCGGCGGTGGAGCCGAGGATCGGCCCCAGGGCGGCTGGACCTTCGCTGGCCCCCACCACGATCAGATCAGCGTTCTTCTCGTCGGCGACCCTGGCGATCAGCCGGTCGGGCCCTTCCATCTCCACGGTGGTGCTGGCGAGGGCCTCCGGCCCGGTCCCGAGGCGTCGCAGCTGGACGCCGAGGAGCTCCTGGTACCGGTCCTCGTCGTGCTGAAGCTGGCTGTGGATGGCGGCCCCGCCGTAGATGCCCCCACCGTAGACCACCGGCAACGGAAAGCCGTGGACGAGGTGGACGGCGGCGCCGGAGGCGCCCGCCAGGGTCAGGGCGGCGCGGACCACGGGATCGCTCTCGGCTGAGAGCGAGGTTCCGACGACGAGGTTCTGCAAGCGCTGTGTCATGGGGTCTCCTTTTCGGCTCACCCCATCCTGACCCGGTGCCCGTCTGCCGTCGACACGCCGGAAGGTGGCCCCGCCGGCGTTGCCGGACGGGGCGTGCCCCACCTTTTTGGGTGGGGCCGGCTGACCTGCCTACCAGGCGGCTTCGGCGAGGCCGTCCCGCACGCGGTAGGGGGCCCAGCCCACCGCCACCAGGCGAACATCCACGTCGGTGCGGCGGGGTTTCAGGGTGTATTCCCCCAGGGTTTCGAGGCGGCGATCGTCGTAGCTGGCCTCCACCTCCGCCAGCGCCTCCTGGATCTCCGCTTCGAGCTCGCGGAGGTCCGCCTGGACCCGCTCCAACTCGTCCTCCGCCCGGCCGACCTCCCCCCGCTCCCGGAACCCGCGGCTGACGCTGCCCGCGGCCCGGGACAGCTTGGTGGCGGTGAGGCGCTTGCGTCCGACGCCGAACAGGGAGAGCCCGAGCTCGACCCCGGAGGCCACCGCCTTGACCCACTGGCCGCGGCTTTGGCTGGCCTCCCGTTCCACCCGCTCCGCCGCCCGGCGGCGTCGGGCCTCCAGGCGATCCACCTTCTTGCCGTGGGCCTGACGGAGCTTGGCCACCTCTCGGTCCCGCTCCTCCCGCGCCTTCTCCGCCAGCCGGACGCGGAAATCCCGCTCGCCCTCGCCCGGCTCCGACACCAGGCCGAAGGCGGGGCTTTCGAAAAGGGTCCAGCGCCGCTGCCGGTAGAGCATGTCGGCGAAGTCCTTCTCGAGTCCCCGGCGACGTTTGGGGTCGCCCAGGACCGCCGGCAGCTCGGCGTAGCGAACCCCGTCGCCGGCGGGCTCCTTTTCGAGGTCGTCGTCCGTGAGCTGGAGCTCCCGGGCCTGGTACCAGTCCACCTCGTCGTCGTCCGCGGTGACCCTCAGGAGGAGCTCTTCGCTGGCTTCGAGGTCGTGCTTGCGATCCAGGTAGTGGACCCGCGCCGCCCCCACCAGCCCCGGCCGGTAGAGGACGTCGTCCCCCGGGCGACCCCGGAGGGGGAGGAAGCGCTCGACGATGGTCTTCGGCAGCACCGGCCGCTGGCTCTCCGGGTCCGGTCCTTCGGGTAAGGCCTCCGGAGCCGGTGGTGCGGCCGCTGCCTCAGTCCCCGGCGCCGGTTCGAGGTCCGGGGTGAGGGCCTTGATCTGGTCGCGGGTGAGGGGCCCCCGTAGGTACGACATCGCCCACCGCACCCCCATCAGCACGGCGCCGTCTTCGTGCACGTTGTGGAGGAGGAAGACCCGCTTCCCGAGGCCGGAGATCAGGGCCTCCAGCTCCCCCTTGTCGAACTCTGAGCCGGTGGTCAGCAGGCCGTCCATGACCCGGGCCTTGTCCCGCTCGGTCTGCAGGCGGCCGAGGAACCACGTGCCGATGTTCGACAGCGCCTTGTAGTCGAGGTCGACGGGGTTCTGGGTCGCCAGCACCAGCCCCAGGCCGAAGGCGCGGGCCTGCTTGAGGAGGGTGAGCAGGGGGCGCTTCGAGGGGGGCTCCCCCACCGGCGGCAGGTAGCCGAAGACCTCGTCCATGTAGAGGATCGCCCGCAGGGACGAGGTTCCGGACCGCCGCCGCATCCAGCCGAGGGTCTGGGACAGCAGGAGGGAGACGAAGAACATGCGTTCGGCGTCCCCCAGGTGGGCGATCGACAGCACCGCCACCCGGGGCTTGCCCGCCTCCGTGTAGAGCAGGCGGTCGATGTCCAGGGGCTCGCCGTCGAGCCAGCTCTGGAACGACGGCGACGCCAACAGGTTGTTGAGGGCCATCGCCAGGGCGAAGCGATCCTTGTCGGGGAAGAAGCTGTCGAGGGGCAGGACGCCGACCTCGCTGAAGGGGGGCGTCTGAACCCGCTGGATCAGCCCTGGCAGATCGAGGCTCTCCCCCTGCCGCCACGCGTGGTCGAGGATCGACGTCAGCAGAATGCACTCGCGGCTGCGGATCGGGTCGGCGTCGATGCCGAGGAGACCCAGCAGGCCGACGGTGGTGGTGGTGAGCCGCTCCTGGAGCAGGTCCCGGTCTTCGAGGATCTCCGGCGACGGCGCGGCGAAGGACGACAGGATCGAGATCGGCCGCCCCGCGGTAGACCCCGGGGTGTAGATCGCGACCTCCGCCGCCTCCTTGAGCCTGCGGACCCGCTCGGGGTCCTGGTTCCACGAGCCGAGGCCGTCGCGCCACATCTTGGCTTCCCGGGCCGCCAGCTCTTGCTCCGTCAGGCCGTCGCGGGCGGCCTTGGCGGGGTCGACCCAGGGCGCGAAGTCGGCGGCCGCCAGGTCGGGGAACGTCAGGGCGAGGTTGGCGAGGTCGCCCTTAGGGTCGATCACCAGGGCGGGGATGCCGTCGATGGCGGCTTCCTCCAGCATCGTCACGCCGAGGCCGGTCTTCCCCGATCCGGTCATGCCGACGATAACCGCGTGGGTGGTCAGGTCTTTGGAGTCGTACAGCAGGGGGACGTCGGCCGCTTCGCCGGACTCGGCGTCCACGGGACGGCCGAGGTAGAAGGCGCCGAGCTTTTCGTAGGCGTCGACTTTCGAGCTCACGGAATCCTCCGTAGCGGAGTTGTTGGAAAGATTCGGGGGCCGGAGGGGTAGATTTTATGCTCTCTTTGCCGGCGGTCGGCAGGATTCGTGCAAGGATATCGGTGAACGGACAACGCCTGCTCCGATCCATAGCCCCGAACCCGGTGAGATCCCTCGCCGCGGCCGGAAATGCCCGAGCGGGCAGCAGGGCAGAATCGCAGCCTAGGGAAAAGCTCCCTGGCTACGGGAAGGACCCCAAGCTCGCACAACACAGACGGCGAGCCGGCACAGCTCCGTTCACCCGCCAAGCCATAGTCAAGATAACCAACCAAGGAGGTTGAACCATGGGTTTGCTCAGCTTTGTCAAAGATGCCGGTGCCGCGCTGTTCGGTAGCAAGGAAGAGGAGAAGCAGGTCGAGGCCGAGCTGCAGGCGAAGGCCGAGGCCCAGCGGGAGAAGCTCGAGAAGCTGAAAGCCGCCCGTGCCCTCGAGAACAAGGTCAAGGCCCTCGGTCTGGGGATCGAAGAGGCCGCCATCACGGTCGAGGACGGCGTGGTCACCGTGGCCGGCAAGGTCGAGACCCAGGAGGTCGCCGAGAAGATCGTCCTGACCATGGGCAACGTCGAGGGCATCTCCTCGGTGGACAACCAGCTCGAGGTGACCAACCCCGAGCCGGAGGCGGTGTTCCACACCGTGGAGCGCGGGGATACCCTGTCCAAGATTGCCAAGGAGCACTACGGCAACGCGTCGAAGTATCACGCGATCTTCGAAGCCAACAAGCCGATGCTCACCGACCCTGACAAGATCTACCCGGGTCAGGTGCTGCGGATTCCGGCCCTCGACGGCTGATCGGATGGGTCGACCGGAGGGCAGCACCCTCCGGTCGGGTTTCCCCGAACCTCCCCCCTCTGGCGGCGCCGGATCAGGAATAAAGGCCGGTCCGCAAAGGTTGATTCTGGTGTTCACACTGCTTTTCTTCACAGTGCGGGCGTCACACGCCGAAGCCGGTCGTCTGAGTCCACCGGCCCGACGATGAAACGGACCCTGGGGGGCAAAGATCTTGGGGAATCTGCCTTGAGAACGTCCAGCGGAGACGCGAGGCGGCGAACCGCCGCGCGGAGCGCACCGGTGGCTCCGAGAACCTGGCGACGACGCCTGGAACCCATGCTTTCCTGGGACAGCCGTCGACGGGGCGCCGCGGCCGTCCATCCCGAGCTCTCGTGCCGGACCCAGGTCCCCACCAAGACCCCCGGCAGCCTCAGGCTGTTGTCGCTGAACGCGGCCCACGGGCGGAGCACGGCGGCGCACCAGGCGCTGCTCCCGCGGGACAGAACGGAACGCAACGTGGCCGACATCGGCCGTCTCGTCAAGGACGTGGGGCCCGAAGTCGTGGCCCTCCAGGAGGCCGACGGGCCGTCGGCCTGGAGCGGCAACTTCGATCACGTCGCCGCTCTGGCGGACTTCACAGAGATGAGCAGCCACTACCGTGGGGATCACAATCCCTTCGGTTTCGGCCGCTTCAACCTGGAGTCTGGCACCGCGCTGCTGTCGAGGCTGGGGCTCGAGTCCACCCAATCCCACCGCTTCGCCGCCAACTGGCGGGACACGAAGGGCTTCGTCGTCGCGGCGGTGCGGGTTCCCCAGTGGGACGGCCGTGAGATCGACGTGGTTTCGGTCCACCTGGATTTCCTGCGGCCGCAGGTGCGGCGCCGCCAGATCCTGGACATGGTCCACGCCCTGATCCACCGCCGCCGGCCGCTGGTGATTTTGGGGGATCTCAACTGCTGCTGGCACCAGGAGCCCGAGTCCCTGGAGCTGTTCGAGGACACCCTGGGCCTGCGGCCCTTCGAGCCCCATCGGCTGGTGCCGACCTTCCCGTCCCATCGCCCCCGCCGCCGGCTCGACTGGGTCCTCGTCTCCTCCGAGCTGGATTTCGTGAGCCACCACACCCTGAGCGCCCCCCTCTCGGACCACCTGGTGGTGGTGGCCGACCTGGAGCTGCGTAGCTGATCGAAGCGGCGCCCAAAGGCCCCGTACCCATGATGCCCCCGCGACCCGCCCCCGCACGGAGATCCCCCCGCGTCGCCTTCGCCGGCCTTGCCCTCGTCGCCGTTGCCGTCGTCGGTTGTTTCGAGCGGCTGCCCCGTGACGTCGGGTCCCTGTCCTGCCTGTTGGAACGGGAACGATGGGTGGCGACGACGGTCTCCGCCAAGCTGAGCCGTGCCGACTCGGAGTCGGCCCCGTTCACTTTGTCGATCGACGCCCGCAGGGATCCGGGGCGGGAGCGCCTGACCTTCTTGGTCCATGGTGACACCGTCGTGGGGACCCACGAGGTGCGGGTCTTCGGTGCCCTGGTGGGGCTCGACCCCGGGGGCGGCCCGAAGCCCTACCCCGTCGCCAACGCCTGCGCCCGGGGGGATCCCACGAGCGTGTCGGGGACCCTGACGATCGAGGTCCACGACCCGGAGGCCCGAACCCTGGGCGGCTCGTTCACCGCCCAGGTCTGCGACGTCAAAGATCCCAGCAACGCCCAGACCCTGGCGGACGGTCGCTTTGAGGGCCTGCGTTACTGAGGCGTCCCGCCGCCACAGGTTTGGTCTTCACGAAACCCCCATTTTCAACCGATCGGGTCCGTGGTTCGAATCCGGCGCGAGGGCGCCGGGACCGCGGATCGATACAGACCCCCGAGCCCCAAACGGTACGCCAAAGAGACAGGAGACACCGATGACGACGACACGGGTCGGCCTGATGGGATTCGGCCGGATTGGCCGAGATCTCTTCCGTCTGCTCTACGATCAGAAAGACGTCCAGGTGGCGGCGATCAACGACATCGCCGACCCCAAGGGCCTCGAATACCTGCTGCGCTTCGACACCATCCTCGGGCGCTTCCCCACCGAGGTGAGCGTCCACGGCGAGCATCTCTACGTCGACGGCCAGCAGATCCCGCTGCTGTCGGAGCGCCGGGAGGAGGACGTCCCCTGGGGGGCCCTCGGCGTCGACGTGGTGGTGGAGGCCACCGGCAAGCCGGTACCCCGCGCCCAGGTGGAGCGCCATCTGGACAACGGCGCCCGGCGGGTGATCCTCTGCGTGCCGCCGGAGGATCCGCCGGATTTGACGGTGGTGATGGGGGTCAACGACCACCAGCTGCGGGCGGAGCACCGCATCGTTTCGAACGCCTCCTGCACCGCCCACTGCGTCGCGCCGGTGATCAAGATCCTCCACGACGCATTCGGCATCGAGCGTGCCTTTCTTTCGACCGTCCACGCGTACACCAACCAGCAGCGGCTGGCGGACGTGCCGGCGGAGGACAAGCGCCGGGGCCGTGCGGCGGCGGAGAACATCATTCCCCAGGAGACCAATACCGCCGAGGTGGTCACGGGCCTCCTGCCGGAGCTCGCCGGGCGGGTCCAGGGCATGGCGATGAACGTGCCGGTGCCCAACGGCTCGGTGGTGGACATGGTGTGCTGGCACACCAAGCCGGTGACCGAGACCGCCATCAATGAGGTGGTCCGCACCGCCGCCGCCGGCAGCTGGAGGGGTATCCTCGACTACGAAGACGACCCCATCGTTTCGAGTGACATCCTCGGCAGCGCCTTTTCCAGCACCTTCGACTCCCAGGGCACCATGGTCCTGGGCGAGAGGGTTTCCAAGACCCTGTCGTGGTTCGACAACAGCTGGGGCTACACCAATCGGGTGGTCGACCTGATCCGCAGGTTCGCCGAGCTCGACCAGAAGGAGGCGGCGTGATGACCGTCCGCGTAGGCATCAACGGCTTCGGTCGCATCGGCCGCAGCGTCTTCCGCATCTTGAGCGACCGGGACGATCTCCAGGTGGTCGCCATCAACGACCTCTACGAGAACGACCAGCTGGCGTACCTGCTGCGTTTCGACACGGTCATGGGGGCCTTCGACAAGGAGGTCACCACCGACGAGGAGTCGATGACCGTCGCCGGGGAGCGCATCGTGATGACCGCCCATCGGGATCCGGCGGAGATCCCCTGGGGGAACCTCGGGGTCGACGTGGTGATCGAGTCGACGGGGGTGTTCCGCCACCGGGCGCCTCTCGAGAAGCACATGGCCGCCGGCGCCCGCAAGGTGATCCTCACCGTACCCGCCAAGGACGAGATCGACGCCACCATCGTGCTCGGGGTCAACGACGACGAGCTGCGGCCGGAGCACCGAATCGTCTCCAACGCCTCCTGCACCACCAACTGCCTGGCGCCCCTGGCCAAGGTGCTGGACGACGCCTTCGGGATTGAGGAGGGGTTCATCACGACCGTCCACGCCTACACCAACGATCAGCGCCTGGCGGACGTTCCCCACCGGGACTTTCGGCGTAGCCGTGCTGCGGCGGAGAACATCATCCCCACCACCACCGGCGCCGCCCGGGCGGTGGGCAAGGTGCTGCCGCAGCTGAACGGCAAGCTCGACGGCTGCGCCATGCGGGTGCCGGTGCCCGACGGCTCCATCGTCGACCTCGTGGCCCGACTGCGGGGCCAGCCGTCCCGCGACGAGGTCAACGGGGCGGTCCGCGCCGCCGCCGGATCCGAGCCCATGCGCCGGATCCTCCAGTACAGCGAGGACCCCCTGGTGTCGAGCGACATCGTGGGCAACCCCCATTCGTCGATCTTCGACTCCCTCTCCACCCTCACCGAGGGGGACGGCTACGTGAAGGTGCTGTCCTGGTACGACAACGAGTGGGGCTACTCCAACCGCGTCGTCGATCTGCTGGATCGCATCGCCTCGAACTGATCTTGCCCCCGGCCGCGACCCGACCCCGGGTCGCGGCGCCGGGTGCACCGGGCTAGCTTTACCTAGGGCGTGTTCAAACAAGTCCTTTCCGTGGGATCGACCTCCCCCGGACCACTCCGGAGTAGGGGCGGGGGGGGGGCCCCCCCCCCGCCCCGAAAAAGAAACGGAGACAGCAGGGG
>JBCDIS010000005.1:0-85281 GCA_038748685.1 Acidobacteriota bacterium
CGCCGCCATCTCCTACGGTTACACCGAGGACAACTGCTCCGCCGCGTACAAGCGGTGGATGGGCACCCACCCCAAGCGTCGGCGGGTCCTGGTCGGCGGGCGGGAGCTGCTGCTGGTCCACGGTTCTCCCCGCCGGGTCAACGAGTTCCTCTTCGACTCCAGCGCCCCGAATCCCTATCTCGAAGTTCTGCTGGATCAGGAGCGCAGCGACGCCATCCTCTGCACCCATACAGGTCTGCAGTGGCATCGGCAGCTGGCCTCCGGCCGCGACGTCGTCAACGTCGGGGTAATCGGACGCCCGGCCAACGACGGCGAAACCCACGTCTGGTACGCGATGGTCGAGGAGGGGAACGAGCGCCTCGGGGTCGAGCTGGTGCCCCTGCGCTACGACCACCAGGGCCTGGCCCGGGACATGCGGAGCGAAGGGCTCCCCGATGTCTTCGTCGAGACCATTCTGACCGGCTGGTGGACCACCTGCCTTGAGATCCTGCCGGCGCGGGAGCGCGCCGGATCCCGATATTGAGGAGCGAAACCATGTCCCACACCGCCGCTGAATCCGCCCCCCACCGCGCCCACTTCGCCATTCTCGGCGCCGGACCCACGGGTCTCGAAGCGGCCCTCGCCGCCGCCGAGCATGGCTACGGATTCTCCCTCTACGAAGCCTCACCCGAGGTTGCCGGCCATGTCCGCGGCTGGGGCCACGTGCGCCTCTTCACGCCGTGGTCGATGAACGCATCTCCGCGGATGCGGGCCGCCCTCGCCGCCGCCGGCCGGTCGCTGCCGGAGGACGGATGTCCCACCGGCGACGAGCTGGTGGAGCATCTGTTCGAGCCCCTGGCGGCGCTGCCCCAGCTGGCGGGGAACCTGCGCCTCGGGTCCCGGGTCCTGAGCGTGGGCCGCCGCGGCCTACTCAAGCACGAAGAGATCTCCAGCTCGGCGCGGGCCGGGCGTCCGTTCCGGCTGCTGGTGGCCGACTCCGAGGGGCGAGAACGCACCGAGTTGGCGGACATCGTCCTCGACTGCACGGGCAACACCGTGCCCAATGCCCTGGGGGACGCCGGAATCCCCGCCCCCGGGGAGCGGGCCTTCGAAGGGAGGATCCGCCGCGATGTGCCGGACCTCCGGAAGGAGGGCGACGGATGGGCCGGAAAGACTACCCTCCTCGTGGGGGGCGGCCATTCAGCCCAGACCGCCCTTCGGGACCTGATGGACCTGGCTGCGAACCACCCGGGGACCCGAGTGATCTGGGTGCTACGGGGAGCCCTGCCCCACTACGAAGAGAGTGATGTTCTCCCCGAGCGCCGGCAGCTCACGGAAGGGGTCCACCGGGCGGCGGCCGAGAGGCCCGACGTGCTCGATGTCCGACAGGGTCGGGCGGTGGAGACGCTCTCCGCCAGCCCGACGGATCGACTGGAGGTGACCCTCCGCGCCGGCGACGGCGCCCTCGAAACCGTCGAAGTCGACCGGATCCTCTCCCTGACCGGCCGGGTCGGCGACCACCTGCTCTACCGCCAGCTCCAAGTCCACGAATGCTACGCCACCAGCGGTCCAATGAAGCTGGCGGCGGCCCTCCTGTCGTCCTCCGGCGGTGGGGGCGATTGTCTCGCCCAAACCAGCCTCGGTCCCGAGACCCTCCGTAGCCCCGAGCCGGGATTCTTCATCCTCGGCAGCAAATCCTACGGCCGGCGCAACGACTTCCTGCTCCGGGTCGGCTGGGAACAGGTGGACGAGATCTTCCAGCTGGTGGACTGACCCTCCGAGCCGCGAAGCGGCGACATCCCTTGTTATCTGGGGCGCCAGCCCCAGGGCGCGCTGGCCCGACCGAAGCTACCTGGACGACAGCCAGCCCGGAAGCTCCGCCGCGCTTCCCAGACAGGCGAGGGGGCCGTGGGGCTCCAGCTGAGGACGGCCGTGGGAACCGGTCAACACCGCGATGCTCGGGGTCCCCGCATTGCGGGCCATCAGCAGGTCGTGGCTCGTATCCCCCACCATGAGCGTCTCCCCGGGGCGGGTGCCCAATTCCTCCATCAAGTCGAGCAGCATCTGGGGATGGGGCTTCGAGCTGGCCTCGTCGACGGTCCGCGATGCGACGAAGTGCTCCCCAAGGCCCGTGGCGCGGAAGTCCCGCTCTAGCCCGACGCGACTCTTGCCGGTGGCCACCGCCAGGAGAAAACCGGCCTCGGCGAGGGTCGTCACCGTCTCACGGGCCTCCGGGAGCAGCGTCAGGTGCTGGTGGAAGGTATGGATCCAGTGGTGGCGGTAGCGTTCCAGGCAGCGCTTCCGCAGCGCGTCCGTCGCCTCCGGCAGCAGCTGTTCCATGATCATGTCGAGGCGCAGGCCCACGGTATCGCGGATCGCTTCGGCGGAGGCGGGTTCGAGGTCCACCTCGGCCATGGCCCGTTGGGTGCAGGCGACGATCGTCCCGATGGAGTCCATCAGCGTGCCATCCCAATCGAAAACGATCAGCTCGAACGTCGGCGCCATCAGGGTCCCCTTTCTGAGTGGTCCGGGCGTGCCCCGGGCGCCTAGCCTATATTGACATTCGGGTCGGGACTGCCTAAAATCCTGCTCCCGCGAGGGCGTCCGGACGACGTCTGGAGTCTCGCCTCGCAAAAGCTTGTTCCTCGGTAGCTCAATGGTAGAGCAATCGGCTGTTAACCGATTGGTTGGGGGTTCAAGTCCCTCCCGAGGAGCCATAGATCAGCATCAAGACCCCCGGCGCTCCGGGGGTTTGTCATTTGAACCCGAGCCCGTACCCGAATCCACGGCCACCCCGAGAGCTCCCCCTACGGCACCCACCAGGCCCCCTCGATGGACGAAACGCGAATCGCCCCCAGGCCGTCGCCGGCCGTGCCCCTAGGAAGGGTTAGGTGGGCCGCGTTTCTCGTCTTCGGGGTCCTTTTCGTCGCCCTCGCTGCCCAAGCCCAGGCCCGGCGCTTCCCCGACATCGTCCTGGTGACGGTGGACACCCTGCGATTCGATCGCATGTCGGGCAACGGATACGCCCGGCCGACGTCCCCCTACGTCGACGCCCTGACGCGGCGCGGCGCCCAGTTCACCCAGGCCCGCACCGTCGAGCCGCTCACCGCCCCGGCCCTGGCGTCGATGCTGACGTCCCGCCACCCCCAGGACCACGGGGCGACCCGCAACGGCCTCCCGATGCGCGCCGGCCTCGACTCCCTGGCGCGGACCCTCGGGAAGCGGGGCTACCGCACCGCCGCCTTCGTCGGTAACTGGACCCTGCGGGACGAGCTGACGGGCCTTGGGGAACACTTCGACGTCTACAACGAGGTCTTCAGCCGAAAACGCTGGTTCGGGTTGATGTTCGGCGAGGCCACCGCTGAGCACCTGAACTCGGAGGCCCTCGGCTGGCTTGGGGAGCACCGGAAGACCTCCCCCACGACCCCGGTCTTCCTGTGGGTCCACTATGTAGAGCCCCACGCACCGTATCGATTCCACCGCCAGTTCGCCGGACGGCTCGGCCTCCACCGTCGGACCGCCGACGCGTCGGACCGGTACGACACCGAAATCGCCTTCGTCGACGAGCAGGTGGGCTACCTGCTCGCGGAGTTCCAGCAGGGGATGAACTCGGACGTGCCGCCGCTGGTGATCTTCACCGCGGACCACGGGGAGAGCCTCGGCGAGCACGACTACTGGGGACACGGCCGCCATCTCTACGAGGCGACGCTGCACATCCCGTGGGCGATGTCGTGGCAAGGGCGCCTCGCCCCGCAAAAGGTCGACGGGCTGGCGTCGATCCTGGACCTGGCGCCCACGGTCCTCGGCTTGGTGGGGCTGCGGGTTCCGGAGAGCTTCCAGGGGTTCGACTGGTCGGAGATCCTGCGGTCCGGGGGGGAGGCCCCCGAAGGCCGGATCACCTACCATCAGGCCCACCGCGGCGCCGTCAGCAACCCGGGACCCCAGTCCCGGCGCCGCGGACTGCTCGAGGTAGGGGTCGTATCGGCGGACGGCAAAGAGATCCTGCGGATCAAGGGCCAGCACCGCCGACAGAGATTCGACCTGGGGGCCGACCCCACCGAGCTCGAGAGCCTGGTGGACGAGCGGTCCAAGCCGTCGGCGGAGCTGGCGGCGTGGCTCGAAACGGTTCGCCAGGGCCTGGCGGCATCCGACGACCTCGCTGCTCCGGTCCTCGACGGCGAAGCCCTCGAACGCCTACGCGCCCTCGGCTACATCGATTGACGCCGGCGGGTCGGGGGGGCTCGGCCGGAAACAAGGGTGAGGGAGCTTTTCCTGTGCGCCTTCACTCTGAGAGAATGGTGGGAGTCTGTCCTTAGCGTCTCTGGGTGAATGGGTGCATTTGCGTAGAGAAGAATGCAGAAGTAGTAAGGAGCTGCCACATGAGGAAGTGTCGTCGTCTCTTCGCTGTCACTTTGACCGTCGTCCTCGTTTCGCTCGCGTCAGCCCCGCTTTGCCTCGCGGAAGAGCCCGCGGGCGGCGACGATCCGAGCATCCTGGACCAGGTTCTGGTGATCGTGGAGCAGATCGGCCTGATGATCGATCCGATCGGCAATGAGGGAGAAGGGGAACCCGACCCCGATAACAACGGCGGTTGAGGGAGTCCCTGCCAGGTCGTAGATGGAGCCGGTCCACGGCCGAAAGGCCCGTCGGTTTCCCGCCCATGGCCTAAACGAAGGTCGGCGTTATTGACGGCGACCGGGCACTGCGGCGCTGCCGCGGAGCCACCCAGCCCCCCAAAACGACGAAGAGCGGCGAGAAATCGCCGCTCTTCGTGCGTCAAGGCATGGCGTGGGAACCCACGGTCGGGTCCCCACGGTTCGGGGATCGGCGTCAGCCGAGAAGATGGCGCTGGGACCGCTGCAGGGCCTTCCGCGCCTTCTCCACCACCAGATGGGTCATGTTCTTCTCGTGGACCGCGCGCTGGAAGATCTGCAGGGCGACGTACGCCTCGCGATGCTGCTGTAGAGCGCTGAACAGCGGCACCATCGAAGAGGTGAGCTGCTCGAGGTCTTCGAGCCGGTTCTGCCGGTAGTAGAGGCTGGCGATGTCGAGGCAGACCAGGGCGGCCGCCACGGTGTCGTCCATTCGGGTGAAGGCGTCCCGCGCCTCCAGTAGGGCGCTCTCCGACTGGTCGTACTGGCCGCGGCCCCGGAGGATGACCCCTTCGAGCCAGCGTAGGCGGATCCGGTGGTAGCCCTTGCCGAACTCCGTCGACAGCTGGCGGGTCCGCGGCAGCAGGTCGAGGGCCTGGCTGTAGCGTCCGGTCTCGGCGTAGGCGGTGGCCAGGTTGTGGTAGAGCGACAGCTTCACGAAGCCGTCGGTGGCCTCGTCCACGGTCTCCATCGCCTCTTCGAGGAACGGGATCGCGCCGGCGGCGTCACCCTCCTCGTAGCGCACCGTCGCCTTGGCGATCAGCACCGTGCCGATCAGCTCGTCCCGCCCGCCTTCCTTGAAGAAGCCGGTGGCCTGGTCCAGAAGCTCCCAGGCTTCGAGGAACCGTCGCTGGTCGCGGCGTAGGGAGGCGCGGAAGAGGGCGATGTCCCCCTGGGTCAGCGCGTCGTCGGAGCCGAGGGCGAGGAAGCGTTCGGCGGTGGTGAAGCCCTGCTCCGCACCGCGGTGGTCGCCGGCGAGGCAGCGCGCGCCGCCGAGCCAGGCCCAGCCCTGGGCCTTGAGGTTGGCGAGCTCGCCGTCTCCGAGGCTGGTGGCGTCGAGGGCGTCCAAGCTCTGGAGCGCCAGGTCCGCCACCTGGACGCCACGCCGGGGATCGTCGCGGCCGACGACCCGGCTACGGGTCCGCAGCAGGTGGAAGAGGGCCGGCGTGGTGAGGCGGAGGTCCCGGATCAGCACGCTCTGCTCCTGCCACGAGTGCTTCTGCAGCTCGTTCCAGATCTCCTTCGCCTGGTTCGAGTCCACCTCGTCCTCGTTGAGGAGGACCTCGAGGCGGGTCTTGGTGTCCCAGAGGTCGACGGCGGGTCCGGCGGAGGCCGTCGACATCGCCGAGCCGGCGCTGGCGGCGGGGGCACCCACGGCGACGCCGCCGTTGGGGCCCGCCGGCGGCGCGTCGGGTTCCGGATACATCTGCCGGAGCCGGGCGATCAGCGCCTTGGCGTCTTCGAAGCTGAGCTCACCGGCGAGGGCCTTGCGCAGCATCTCCGTCCGGGCGACCAGACTCTCTTCGAGCGGCAGGGTCGTCGACTCGCCGCCGTTGTCCTTCCGCAGCCGGGCCTTCTTGCGGTACGACGTGGGTCGCTGTCCCGACCAGCGGGAGAAGGCTCGGCTGAAGACCTGGATGCTCGAATAGCCGAGCAGCTCGGAGATCTGCCAGATTTTGAGGTTCGAATCGCCGAGGAGCCGGCAGGCGGTCTCCAGGCGACGATCTTCGATGTAGCCGTGGGGGGGGCGACCGACGGCGGAGTGGAACTGGATGGGTACCGAATTGTCTCGAACGCCACAGTTGCGCTTCAGCTGGTTGACGTCGAGGCTGGGATCGAAAAGATGCTCTTCGATGTAGGCGAGCAGCGGCTTGAGTCGCTGAGGAGCCTTGCTGTGATCGCGGCGGATCCGCTCGATGGAATCGGCGGCCGCAGCTTCCAAAATTCTGTGGGTGTGTCCCGCTAGCATCTCCGGTGGTCCTCTCCTAAAAAGTTTTGCCGATACGGTCGACGGTGTGGACCCTCCCCGTCGGCGGAGTCCCGGAGCTCGATTGGGTTCGAAGCGATTGGGCCGCCCCCCGACGGTACGAAATCGATGGTCGAACCCTACTGAACGAGCGGTCGGACGCCCAATTTGTCTGAGAAAAACGACAAAATTGGCGTCTGAGACCCGGTTTGGGGATTAAATGCGAAAGTACCGGATCGATTGTGCAAGCTGCGCTTCAGGGGATTTGCGACCGCCGGAGGCTTTGCCGTCCTGCTCGACGATCTCTTCTGGGGGGGCCGGGAGCGTGACAGCCCGGTCGCCTTGCTCGCTCCAGCCGACGATCCAGGACTCCCCGCTCTTGTCGAAAAGCAGGAGCCGGCAGCCCGCCGGGGCCGGCAGGTGGCGGAGGAACGTGCTGCCCGCCAGCCGGCGATTCAAGGTCGCCAGGGCGAGGAAGCTGGGCCTGCGGCGGAGGGCGCCGTCGTCCTCCGTACCTTCTACGGTGGCCAGCCCATAGCCGCGGGCCACCAGCTGCCACCAGTAGACCCGTTCCACCGCGCCGCTGGTGAGGGCCAGGAGGTAGTAGCGGGTCAGGTAGTCGGCCTGGGTCCCCTCGTCCACCGAGACCGATTTCCCCGCAGGGGAATGGGGGCCCTCCCACAGCGGCCAGTTGACCTCCGTGATCCACGAGCGGGGCCCGCAGGCCCTGGCGGTCTCGGCGATGGCCTGGAGCCAAAGGGCCTTGTCGACCGTGTCGTATCCCATCTGCCGATTCTCCGGCGCGCCCCGGCGGTCGACGTAAAGGAGGCTGGCGAGGGCGTCGAAACGGGGGCACGACGGCAGGTTGACCACCGTGGCGGTGGCGTGGAACTCGAAATCGATCACCCCGGGGCCGATCACCTCCACCTCGGGGTGGGCGCGCAGGACCTCGCAGGCGATCCGGGCCAGGCGGAGGAATTCGCCATAGCGCCACACCCCCCACTTGCTCCGGTTGATGGCCTGGCCGACCTGGAAATGGCGTCCGTAGGGCACGAACCTGCGGGCCAGATCCTCGACACGGCGTCGCCACAGCTCAGGATCCCGCACGAGGCGCCGGTCCTGGGGCAGGGCGAAGGTGAGCTCGTAGCCCTTCGCGTGCAGGGCCGCCGCCAGGGCCTCCTCGTGGTCGTGCCGCTCCTGCCAAGGGTGGAGTCGGAGCAGCAGGTGACCCACGCCGAGGTCGTCGATCGCTTGCAGCAATGCCTCCGGGTTCTGCGGATGGGGGCGAATGCACACCCCCACGCCGGCCCACGTAACGGGCCGGGTGTAGAGGCCGGCCCGCCGACGGCGGAAGGCACGCCAGATCCCCGGTGCCCTGGTCAGCAGCAGGAGGATGTTGCGCAGGTGGGATGGCGCGTCGAGGAGCCGTACCCAGAGCTTCTCCAGCTTTCCGGCGTGCTGCCAGGGCTGGTCGGAGAGGGGATCCCAGACGATCTTTTCCCGCGCCCCGGCCCCCTTTTCGGGTCGGGGGATGTGTGCGTGGACGCTGCGGGGCAGAAGCTTGGCGGCGAGGGCCTTGAAGGGCGCCCGGACGTACTTTTTGGCCCCGAGCTTGGCCCGGAAGCCGTGGTGGTAGAGCTTGAAAAGGCCCCAGCGGAGGGGGCCCGGGGCACCGCCCCAATAGGCCCGCAGGAATCGGCGCTGATCTCCGGTTCGAAATAGGGTCAGGCGGCAGAGGTCCCGCTGGCGCTCCAGAAGACCGACCCGGGAGCGCCTCCGGGCGCGGTTGAGGTCGATGAGATAGAGGTCTTCGGGCCCGGGGGACGTGGCCGCCGCCGGCACTAAAACGTTGCCGATCGACAGATCACGATGAAATAGCCCGGCGTCGTGCATCCTCCGCAGCAGCTGGCCCAGGGCTTCGAGAAAGCTGGGGTAGTCGAGCTTGGGGAAGTCGTCGGCGAGGGTGTCGCCGCCCGCGGCGCGGAAGACGAACCGGGCTTCGACCACCCCGTCGATGTGCTCGGTAACGAAGAACGACGACCCCTCCGGATCCGTCGATTCGATCCACGCGACGGGGCGGGCGGTGGGAATGCCGGCCTCGACGAAGGCGCGGGCCATGCGCCAGCTGCGGGCGGCCTTGCTGCCCCGCAGTCGCCGCTCGGTCCGCTTCTTGAGCCCCTGGTTGCGGAACTGCTTGACCGTGACCCCGGATTCCCCCGGGCGGTGTTGCAGGAGGGTGCGGTAGAGATAGTTGCGACCCCAGTGAACGGTCTCCGTCGCGTTCGCGGGGTCGGTGAGGCGACGGACCGTCGCTTCCAGGTCGGGGCCGAGGTACCCGGCGGCGACTTCGCCGTACCAGTCCTCGAAGGCGAAGGGCTCGAATTCCACACGGACTCCGTAAAGATCGACGGGACCGGCGACGGTCAAACGTCGAGGATGTCGAAGCGCTCGTGGTGCAGGGACGGGTCGCTCTGGATCAAGATCTGGGAACCGAGGGTTTCCTCCAGCTCCCGCAGGATCGACTGCTCCTGCCGTTGAAGGGCGGTGGCGACGTCGGGGTGGACCCGCAGCAGCAACTCCCCCTCCAGGTAGCGGGCACGCTGGCGGAGGATCTGGCGCCGCAGCCCCAGGGCGATCGAAGACAGGGCCTTGATCCGACCCGTGCCGCGGCAGTACGGGCACGGCTGGGTCAGGAGGCGCTCCAGGCTCGGCCGGCTGCGCTTGCGGGTCAGCTCGACGAGGCCGAATTCGGAAATGTTGAGCACCTTGTTCTTGGCCCGGTCCTTGGCCAGCTCTTCCTCAAGCGCCGCGAAGACCTCCTGCCGATGGGACTCCTCTTCCATATCGATCAGGTCGATGACGATGATGCCGCCGAGGTTGCGCAGGCGGACCTGGCGGACGATCTCACGGACCGCTTCGAGGTTGGTGGTGAGCACCGTGTCTTCGAGGTTGTGGCGCCCCACGTACCGGCCGGTGTTGACGTCGATGGCCACCAGCGCTTCGGTCGGGTGGATCACGATATGACCCCCGGACTTGAGCCAGACCTTGGTCTTGAGGGCCGCCTCGATCTCGTCGTCGATGTCGAAGCGCTCAAAGAGGCCGTCGTCGTGGCGGGAGAGCTTGATGCGGCCGAGCATCGAGGGCTGGACCTGGTCGATGAAGTCCACCAGCCGCTCGTAGGTCTCCTCGCCGTCGACCCAGATGACCCTGAAGTCCTCGGACAGGAAATCGCGGACCACCCGCAGGGCCAGGTCCAGGTCCCGGTGGATGAGGGTCGGCGCCGACACCTTCTCCCCCCGGTCGCTGATCCGCGCCCAAAGCTTCGTGAGGTATTCGAGGTCGGCTTCGAACTCGTCACGGTCCCCGGCGAGGCCCGCGGTGCGGACGATCAGCCCCATCCCCGGCGGCTGCAGCTCTTCGAGCAGCTCCCGCAGGCGGGCCCGCGTGTCTTCGTCCTCGATCCGCCTGGAAATCCCGAGGTGGGGGACGTTGGGCAGGAGCACGAGGGAGCGTCCCGGCAGGGTGATCTGCGTGCTGACCCGCGCCCCCTTGTTGGGCATCGCATCCTTCAGCACCTGGACCATCACCTGCTGCCCCGGCCGGAGCAGCTGGTCGATGGAGGGCCGCTCGACCTCGGCGGGATCGAGGGCTTCGCCATCCCCTTCCCCGCCGTCCCCCCCGTCATGGTCGTCGAAGGGCGAGAGGTGGGGGTCGGTGACCTCACTGACGTAGAGGAAGGCGTCCCGATCGAGGCCGATGTCGACGAAGGCGGCCTGCATCCCCGGCAGGACCCGGTTGACGCGGCCTTTGTAGATGTTGCCCACCACGCCGAGCTGCTGATGCCGCTCGATGAACAGCTCCGTCAGCCGGTCTTGCTCCATCACGGCGATCCGGGTTTCGTGGGGATCGCTCTCCACCAGCATCTTCTTGCTCATGTCGGGCCTCGCCTTCGCCGCTCGATTCTAACCGCGACAGCGGTGTTCGAGGGAATGCCAGCGCTAGCGATTGACGTAGCGCCGGTAGTCGACGTTGAGCACCAGGCCCGTCGCGGCGAAGGTCATGAGGGTGAAGGAGCCGCCGTAGGAGAGGAAGGGGAGGGGGATTCCCGTGATCGGCAGAAGCCCCACCACCATCGACGAGTTGTAGAGGGCGTGGAAGGTGATCGCCGATACCAATCCCACCACCAGCAGAATGCCCGCCCGGTCTCGGCTACGCACGGCGATGCTCGCCGACGAGGTGACGAAGAGGGCGTAGAGTCCCAGCACCGTCAGCACGCCGATGAAGCCCCACTCCTCTGCCAACACCGCCATGATGAAGTCGGTGTGGAGGGCCGGGAGAAAACGCAGCTGGCTCTGGGTCCCCTGCCCGTAGCCGCGGCCGGTCCACTGGCCTGACCCCACGGCGATCTTGCTCTGCCTGACCTGGTAGCCCGCGCCGAGGGGGTCCTCGTCGGGGGAGAGGAAGCTGATGATGCGGGTGCGCTGGTAGTCCCGCATGCCGAAGGTCCACATTCCGGCCCCCAGCAGGAGCCCCAACATCGCCGCCACGATCACGTGGCGCCACTCCACGCCCGCCACCAGCAGCATGCCGGCGAGCATGGGTAGGAACATGGCGGCGCTGCCCAGATCCCGTTCGAGCACGATGAGGACCACCGGGATCACCACGATCGTGCCGGCCACGAAGATGTCTCCGACGGTGAGGCGGGGTCGCCTGAGCCCGGCGAGGTAGCGGGCCAGCATCAGGGCGGTGGCCAGCTTCGTCAGCTCAGAAGGCTGGCCGCCGAAGGGTCCCAGCGACAGCCAGCTCTTCGCCCCTCCCCGCACCTCACCCACGAAGAGCACCAGCACCAGGAGCACGATGCAGATGCCGTAGAAAATCGGCGCCAGGTCCACCAGCTTCCGATAGCTCACCTGGAAGATCACGGCGGCCGCCAGCAGACCCAGGCCGAGCCACATCAGCTGCCGATTGAAGTAGCCGCCGCCGAGCTCAGCGGTGGCGCTCTTGACCGTCGCCAGGCCGATCAGGGACAGGACCACCGCCGCCACGAGGGGGCCCCAATGGACGTTGCCCAGGCGCCGCAGCGCCGACGGTTCGTCAGCTAGCGTCCCGAGGCGTGGTATCGGCCTCGAGAAGCTCCGCGAAATGTTTCTCATAGATAGCCTTGGCCAGGGGGGCGGCGGCGGTGGAACCTCCGCCGCCGTGCTCGACGAAGACCACCACCACCAGCTGGGGGTCCTCGAGGGGGGCGAACGAAGCGAACCAGGCGTGATCACGGTTCTTTTCGGCCAGGTCCTCGTTGGAAGTCCAGGTCTCCTGCCGGACCACCTGGGCGGTGCCGGTCTTGCCGCCGACGTCGAGCCCGGGGACGAGGGCCTCCTTGCCGGTGCCGCGATCGTTGACCACCGCCCACAGCGCTTCCCGGGTCCACGCGAGGCTGGCCTCCGAGACCTCCACCGATCGGCTCTTGGGGGAGGCGTCGAGGCGCAGCTTGGGAGTCGGAAGGCGACCGCCGTTGGCCACCGCCGACAGCATGACCGCCAGCTGGAGGGGCGAGGTGAGGATCGGGCCCTGGCCGGTGGCGACGGAGATGGTCTCCCCGGGGTACCACGGCTGGCCCCGGGCCCGGGTGCTCCACCCGCTGTCCGGCACCAGCCCCCGGTTCTCGCCCCCCAGCTCGAAGCCGGACGGGCTGCCGAGGCCGAAGCGTCGCGAGTAGTCGGCGATCTTGTCGATGCCGAGCTTCTGGCCGAGCTGGTGGAAGTAAACGTTGCACGACTGCTTCATCGCCTCGCGGAGGTTCACCCAGCCGTGGCCCCCACGTTTCCAGCACCGGTAGCGGTGGCCGTAGATCTTCGAGAATCCGCCGCAGAAAACTTTGTGGTCGTGATCCGCGTGCCCTTCCTCCAGGCCGGCGACCGCCATGACGATCTTGAACACCGAGCCGGGGGGGTAAGTGTTCTGGATCGCCCGGTTCTGCAGCGGGTCGTCGGGGTTTCCCACCAGGGCGTTCCAGTCCTCGAGCCGCAGCCGACGGGCGAAGAGGTTGGGGTCGAAGGACGGCGAGGACACCATGGCGAGGACGCTGCCGTCCCTGGGGTCGAGGGCGACGATGGTGCCCACCCGGTCCTCGAGGAGACGGGCGGCCTCCTGCTGGAGGTCGAGATCCAGACTCAGAACGATGTCGCGACCGGCGGTGGCGGGCACCGTGTCGAGCTCTTCGATCCTCTGGCCCCGGCTGTCCACCACCACCACCTGCTCTCCGTCAAAGCCCCGCAGGGTCCTCTCGTAGAGCTTCTCCGCCCCCTTGCGTCCGGCCAGGTCCCCCGGCCGGTACGGGCTGTCGGGCTGTTCCAGCTCCGCCGGGCCGATCTCCCCGAGGTAGCCGAGCAGATGGGCGGTCTGGTGGGCGTAGCGATAGAGCCGCAGCTGGTCGACCTGGACCTCGAATTCGGGGTGCTCCCAGTTCTGGGCCAAGAAGCGGGATGCCTGGGCCAGGGTCAGATCGTCCGCAAGGCGAATCGCCCGGAACTTCGGGGAGGTTCGGTGGGCTTCGAGGAGATCCTCCAGCCGCTCGGTGGTGGAGCCCAGGATGTCGGCGGCGAAGTGGAGGCTGTCCTGCAGACCGGCGCTGCGGCTGCGGTCGATCCACAGGGAGTAGCTCGGGGCGTTCTCCACCAGCGGGCGGGACTCCCGGTCGAGGATCAGCCCCCGGGACGCTTCGATCGACAGTTTGCGCAGGCGGTTGTCGTCGGCGAGTCGCCGGTAGTGGCTGCCCTCCGCGATCTGCACCGCACCGTAGCCGGCGACGATCAGCAAGAGCAGTACCTGGGTCCCCCGCGCCAGCATCTGCACCCGGGCCGCCAGCTCCGCGCGGTGTCGCCTCAGCTTCAAGGGTTCGTCTCCATGATCCCGCCGGTTAGTTCCGGAGCCTCGGGCGCTGTCGCCGCTGCTCCTGCCGCCGCCGCTCCCAATCCCCGGCTTTGCCGGAGAGGACGTACAGACCCGCACCGAGAGCGCCGGTGGCGACCATCTTGATGCCCATGTCGAGAATCGAGGGCAGCTCCGTGCCCTGCGTCATGGAGAATTGTAGCGAGGCGAGGACCGTTTGCTGAAGAGCGGCGGCGAGAAAGCAGAGCATTCCCACCTGTAGGGGCTGCTGGATCACCAAGCGTAGGCGGACCCGGGTCGCCACGAAGGCCACCAGGGTGTTTGCAAAGCCATGGAGACCGTAGAGCCCGCCGGACAGCGCGTCCTGGACCAGTCCGGCGACGGTGCCGCCGAGGGCGCTCCAGCCGGGTCCGAAGCGGAGGCTGTGGTAGATCGCCAGGATCAGGAACGGATCGATCCACTGTCCGAAATGGGGGCTCAGGCGAAGCCCGGAGATGTGGATCACCACCGCGATCACGAGTCCCAGCAGGAATCTAAGCGCCGCCGCCATCGCCCTCCCCCTCCTCGGGTGCCGCGGCGCCCCCTTCCTGCGGTCCGTCGGCATCCTGCGGCCCGCTGGCCGCGGTATCCGTCTGGGGCTCTGGCCCGCCTTCGTCGACGGGGCGGGGCCGGGGTGGGGAATCCCCCAGGAGGTCGTCCCGGACCCGCTCGGGAAGCGGGTCGTCGGTGAGGACGTAGACCCGGTCTAGAAGGCCGAAGTCCACCGACGGATTGACCTCGATGCGCTGGAAGAGCTCGGGGGTCGTCAGGGCGGATCGCACCACGCCGATTTGGAGACCCCGGGGATAGATGCCGTCGAGACCGGCGGTGACCACGCGGTCGCCGGTCTGTACGTCGCTCTGGTTGGGGACATCGCTCAGCCGCAGGGACCCCCGCCCCCGCCCCTGGAGGAGGCCCTGGCGGCGGGTCCGCCAGACCATCGCACTGGCGGATGCGGACCGGTCCGTGATCAGCTGGACCTTGGCGTAGGAGCCGGCGGTGACGACGATCCGACCCACCAGGCCCTGGTCCGCCATCACCGGCTGATTCCTGACGGGGGCTTCCCGGCCGGTGTGGATCACCAGGGTCCGCAGCCAGGAGACGCCGTCCACGTAAACCACGTCGGCGACGTAGGAGTCGACGCTGGCGGCCCGGGTGTACTCCACGTGGCGGCGGAGGCTCGCCAGCTCCTCTTCGAGGCTCTGGAGACGCACCAGCGAGTGGCGCGCCGCCGCCAGCTCATCCTCGAGACGGCGGTTTTCCCGCCGCAGGGCCCCGGCACTCTCGAAGGCGTCGCCGAGGCCGGTGACGCCGTCCACCGTCGCCCCCGTCACGCGGCCGACGGGGGCGAAGGCCGCCAGGAGCCAGCGCTCCAGGGGGCTTCCCTCGGACTCGGTCTGGTTCGACAGCAGGACGAAGTGCGCCAGCAGGAGCAGGGCGAGAAGAGCATGGCTCCAGCGGTCGCTCACGGCTTCGCGGTCAGCGCAGGGAGACCTTGCGCAGAAGGTCCATGTTCTCGAGAACCTTGCCGGTGCCGAGGACCACGGAGCAGAGGGGATCGTCCGCCTGGACCACCGGCAACCCCGTCTCCTCCCGGAGGCGCTGGTCGAGGCTGCGGATCAGCGCGCCGCCGCCGGACAGGACGATGCCCTTGTCCATGATGTCCGCCGACAGCTCCGGCGGCGTCCTCTCCAGGGCCTGCCGCACCGCGTCGACGATGTGGGAGATCGGCTCCGCCAGCGCTTCGCGGACTTCGGCATCGGTGATGGTGAGGGTCTTGGGGACGCCCTCCACCAGATCGCGGCCCTTGATCTCGATCCCGAGATCTTCCTTCAGCGGATAGGCGGAGCCGAGCTCGATCTTGATGGTCTCGGCGGTGCGCTCGCCGATCAGCAGGTTGTGGCGGCGCTTGAGGTAGTTGATGATCGCCTCGTCGAGCTCGTTACCGGCGATCTTGAGGGAGCGGCTGTAGACGGCCCCCGCCAGGGAGATGACCGCCACGTCGGAGGTGCCGCCGCCGATGTCGACGATCATGTTGCCGGAGGGCTCTGTGATCGGTAGCCCGGCGCCGATGGCGGCCATCATCGCCTGCTCCACGAGGAAGACCTCCGAGGCCCCCGCCTGCTCGGCGGAGTCACGGACCGCCCGCTTCTCCACCGGAGTGATTTCGGACGGCACGCCGATGACGATCCGGGGCCTCACCCACCGCCGGCCGCCGTGGGCCTTGGCGATGAAGTACTTGAGCATCTGCTCGGTGATGTCGAAGTCGGCGATGACGCCGTCCTTCATAGGCCGGACCGATTCGATGTTGCCGGGGGTCCGGCCGAGCATCTCCTTGGCCTCGTTGCCGACCGCCTCGATCTTGTTGTTGAGCTTGTTGATCACGACCACGGAGGGCTCGCGGACCACGATACCCCCGTTGCGGGTGAACACCAGGGTGTTTGCGGTGCCTAGGTCGATGGCCAGGTCGTCGGAGAAATATCGCAGGAAGGAGGGGAAGGGCATGGGTTCTCTCGCGAGCGCCGAGGCGCCGGGGTGTTGGTCGCGTTCCGCGCGGCGGCCGGAGGGGCGCCGCTTCGGATGCCTGCGGAGGGTCGAATATACGCCGCCCCGGTGCGGGATACCAGCCTGGGGATTCCGGCGCGTCGGGGTCGATGGATGTCTGGGTCTGGCTCGTTCTGGACATGGCCGCGGGCTGCGGCTCAGTAGGTGCTGCCGATGAACACCCGACGCTGCTCGTGGCTGGTGTTGCCGGCGGCGTCTTCGGCGGTCAGCTCGACAAAGGCGAAGCCCTCCTGACGCATCTGGAGGGTCTTGCTGAAGGAGCCGTCGGCGTTGACCGACGCGGCCTCTCCGTTGATCGCCACGGTGGCGCCGGATTCGGTTCGGCCGTTGACGATCAGCAGGCTGCCGTAGGTCTGGACGTCCTCGATCCGCAGCGCCGGTGGCGTCGTGTCTTCGGCGGAGGAGCCCCGGCGCTGTGACACCCGAAACCCGCGGGGATCGCTCCACGGACCGCGGACGCCGTCTTCGGCGACGGCCGCCACCTGCCAGAAGAACACCCCCTCGGAGCGTAGGCCCAGCCGAGCGGAGGTCTTGGTGCGGCGGTTGTCCTCGATCAGGCTCGAAGCGAACAGCTCGCTCCGGGACACCCGGAGGGCGTAGTTGGCGGCGCCGGCCACCGGCCGCCACGACAGGCGCAGGTCGCCCCCTTGGAGGTCGACATCCCAGTCGTTGCCGGGGCTGAGGAGCCGCGGCCGACCGGGCAGGGACGACGGGTTCGACAGCAGGTCCCCCACCTGGACCACCTGCTCCAGGGCGTTGAGGTTCTGGGTCTGTCCGTTCTCGGCCACCACCTCCACGCCGCCGCGGTAGGCGGCGAAGGTCGAGGTCGAGCGCTCGCGGTCGTAGGCCACCATGGCTTCGGAGGACTTGCGGATGTTGGCCTGGGACTTGGGGGTCCGCACCTGGCTCGGCGCCTGGTCGGTGTTCAGCTCGACCCAGCCGAACTGCATCTCCGCCACCTGCTCGCTGCGCCCGAATCGGTTGGTCTGGACGTTGAGGTGGAGCATGGTGTTGGCGCGGAGGGTGTACTCGGTACCGTCGGGGGACAGGATGTGGGCGGAGCCGGTGGCGGCGGTCTTGACCCAGTCGCCGGGGTTGAGGCTGTCCCCCCGGCGGGCCCGTTTCCAGGCCCCCCGCTCCCCGCGCCGATACTCGACATTCCCCGTCACGCTCAAGAATCGGCCGCGGTCGCCGGAATCCTCCTCCGAGGCGCCGATGGCCTGCCGGAGCACGGAGATACAGCTCTCCGCCCGGGTGACGGACTCGCCGAAGGAGCCGTCGTCGAACAGCCTGCGGGCGGCGTCCAGGTCTTCCCAGGCGCCGAAGAACTCGCGGCGCAGCTGCTGGTAGTCGCTGCGTTCCTCGATCCCCCGGATCATGGTGCCGGCCTGGGCGATCAGGCCCTCGGCCTGGGTCCTCTGGGCCGCCAGTTGCCACTGCTGGTAGGCCAGGGCGCCGGCGATAAGGGCGACGACGCCGATGAGTAGGGTGATCGTCCGACGCATGGATGCGACGGAGACGCTGTACCAGTCCCTATTGGCGCGCCTTCGCGTGTCTTGCCGGCTCAAGGCGGTCTCGCAGGTCTCGGGTCGAGGTGAAAGGTAGGGCGGCCTGGGCCCGCGCCGTCCGGGGCTGCCGAGAAGCCGTAGCCCGTGGGGGCCAAAAGTGCCGCCGAGAGCCTCCGACACTACCACAAAGCCTTGTCTAGTCAGCGTTCCGAGGCCGTCATCGCTTGCCGCGTCGGCCCTTGGCATGTAGAGTTTGCGGCCCTGCTCCCCCACCGGGGAAAGCGGCCACAAAGGAGACAGCAATCATGGCCCTCAAAGCGTTTCGCGAACAGCTCAAGCACCTCAAGTGGATCCTGGCATTCGTCGCCGTGGGCCTGGTGGTCACCCTGATCCCGGCCCTCGACTTCGGCGGCCCCATCGGCAGCGCCCA
Organism: Acidobacteriota bacterium; assembly: GCA_038748685.1. Taxonomy (GTDB): domain Bacteria; phylum Acidobacteriota; class Thermoanaerobaculia; order Multivoradales; family J023; genus JAUIJL01. Next base: position 18,028 of record JBCDIS010000005.1, read on the forward strand.
GGACGTCGCCGCGTGGGTGGGTTCGGAGGAGATCACCTACGGCGAGTTCCAGCAGCAATATCGGCAGCTGGAGTCCTACTACCGCCAGGTCTTGGGGGGCCAGTTCAACGAAGAGCTGGCGCGTCAGTTCAATCTTCGCAAGCAGGCCCTCGATACGCTGATCGATCGGCGAATTCTGCTGATGGAGGCCAAGGCCGTCGGGCTCCAGGCCACCGACACCGAGGTGCAGAACACCATCGTCGAAACCTACACCGACGAAGACGGCAAGTTCATCGGCCGCGAGCGGCTGCAGCGGCTCCTGCAGAGCAACCGCATCAGCCCGAAGCAGTTCTCCGAGGACATCCGCAGCCAGATGCTGCTGACCAAGCTGGACGGCGTGCTGGCCGCCACCTCCTACGTGTCCGACGCCGATGTCGAGAAGGCCTTCCGCGAGCAGGCGGAGAAAGCCAAGATTCGTTTTGTCCAGCTGCCGGCGTCCGAGGCCGGGCAGGTCACGGTGGGGGCCGACGAGCTGGAGGCGTACTTCGCCGAGAACGCCAACGATTACGAGCTTCCGGAGCGGCGGATCGCCAGCTACCTGCTGGTGGACTCGGCCAAGCTGCGGCGGGAGATCGAGATCCCCGAAGATGAGCTGAAGGCCTATTACGACGCGAACCCCGTCGAATTCACCCGCGAAGAGCAGGTCCGGGCCCGCCACATCCTCCTGCGGGTCACCCCGGACCGCGACGAGGCCGCCACCGAAGCGGAGCTGGCGGCGTTGCGCACCCGGGTCGAGGGGGGCGCCGACTTCGGCCAGCTCGCCCGCGACCTTTCGGACGACGAGGGCAGCGCCCAGCGGGGGGGCAGCCTGGGTTGGTTCGGCCGTGGGGCGATGGTCCAGCCGTTCGAACAGGCGGCGTTCGGCGCCGAGCCCGGCACGCTGGTGGGGCCCGTCAAGAGCGATTTCGGCTTCCACCTGATCGACGTCCAGGAGAAGCGCGCCGGCGGTCTCCAGAAGTTCGAAGAAGCCCAGGCGCTGATCCGTTCCCGACTGATCGGAGAGAGGGTCCAGGAGATCGCCGAGACCAAGGCCAACGAGCTGGCCGGCCGGATCACCGCCGAGTCCATCGCCGGCCGCGACGGCCTCGAGACCCTGGCCCAGGGTGAAGAGCTGGCGTTCGAGACCACCTCCCCCTTCGGCCAGGCCGACGCCGTCACCGGCATCGGCCGCGTGGCGGACTTCAACAACGCCGCCTTCGGTCTCCAGGCCGACGCCATCTCGGAGCCGGTCAAGGTCCCCCGGGGCTGGGCGATCCTCCACCTCGACGAGGTGCTGCCGCCGGAAATCCCCGAGCTCGCCGAGGTGGAAGACCAGGTGCGCGGGGCCGTGGAGACGGCCAAGCAGAAGGAAGCCGCGGTCGACCGCCTGGCGGAGATGCGATCCCAACTCGAAGGCGGCGGCGAGTTCTCGACCCTCGCCGAGGGCCTCGGCCTCGAGCTCCAGGAAAGCGCCGAGTTCGGCCGCTTCGGCAACATCACGGGTCTGGGCAACGCCACCAAGGTGGTGGACGCCGCCCTCGGACTCGACGTCGGGGCCTTCTCCGAGCCCATCGAGACCTCCATTGGGGCGGTGCTCTTCGAAGTGACGGAGCGCAAGACCTTCGACGCCGCCGAATTCGAAGAGAAGAAGGCGGAGACCCGGGAGCAGAAAGCCAGCGAGCGCCTCAACCAGCTCAAGCAGTCCCTCATCGAGCTGCGGCGCCGGGATCTGACCCCCGAGTACGCGAAGAGCCTGGTGGAAGAGTTCAGCGCTCCCCCCGAGGCGGGTTGAGGTGATCGGCTACCTGCGGGGCAGGGTGCGCCGGGCGGAGCCCGAGCGCGTTCTGCTCGACGTCGGCGGCGTCGGCTATGAGCTGGCGGTGCCGACGTCCACCTACTACGAGGTCGAGAAGGTCCCGCACGACGCCGACGCCGAACTGATCGTCCACACCCACGTCCGAGAGGACGCGCTCCAGCTCTTCGGCTTTTGGACCGAGCAGGAGCGCTCCCTCTTCCTGCTGCTCATCGGGGTTAGCGGCATCGGCCCCCGCCTCGCCCAGACCATCCTCTCCGGGGTCTCCCCTGGGGATCTGGTGGACGCCCTCGGGCGTGGGGACCTACGGCTTCTGCAGCGGATCCCCGGCGTCGGCAAGAAGACCGCCGAGCGCATGGTCCTGGAGCTGAAGGACAAGGTCCGAGACCTGGAGACGGCGGTTCCCCGCGCCCCGTCCGCCGTCCCCGGGGGCGGCGACGAGGACCTTCTGCTGGCGCTGGTGAGCCTCGGCTACAAGCGATCCCAGGCGGAAGGGGCCGTGGCCCGACTTCCCCCCGAAGCCGCCGACCTCCCCTTCGCGGAGCGGCTCAAGGCGAGCCTGCAGCGGCTGTCGCGGACCTGACGGCGGGTCGCCGTCCGTTCTCCGCCCGTCGGCCGCTACAATGCTGATCGATGTCCGACTTCGACGACAGCCGATTGCTTTCCGCCGATCCTCAGGTGGACGACCTGGGTCTGGAGCCTTCCCTTCGCCCCCAGCGGCTCGACGACTATGTCGGCCAGGAACGGATCCTCCAGAACCTTCGGGTGGCTATCCGGGCCGCCCTGGCGCGGGGTGAGTGCCTCGACCACGTGCTCCTGTTCGGCCCCCCGGGGCTTGGCAAGACCACCCTCGCCCACATCGTCGCCCACGAGATGGGGACCTCCATTCGCACCACCTCCGGCCCCGTATTGGAGAAGGCCGGCGACCTGGCGGCGATCCTGACCAACCTGGAGGCGGGGGAGGTTCTCTTCATCGACGAGATCCATCGCCTCGGCCCGACGGTGGAGGAGATCCTCTATCCGGCGATGGAGGACTTCAAGCTCGACTTGGTGATCGGCCAGGGGCCGGCGGCCCGAACCATGGAGATCCCCCTCCCCCGCTTCACCCTGGTGGGGGCGACGACCCGCGCGGGGCTGATCACCAAGCCCCTGCACGCGAGGTTCGGCATCGTCCATCGCCTCGACTTCTATGCCCCCGAGCAGCTGTCCCTGATCCTGCGTCGCTCCGCCGGTCTGCTCGGCGTCGAGATCGACGCCGACGGCGCCGGCGAGCTGGCGCGGCGCAGTCGGGGCACGCCGAGGATCGCCAACCGTCTGCTGCGCCGGGTCCGGGACTTCGCCCAGGTGGAGGCCGAAGGACGGATCGACCGTGAAACGGCGGGCCGCGCCCTGGCGCTCCTGGAGGTCGACGAGTTCGGCTTCGACGAGGTGGACCGGAAGATCCTCATCACCCTGATCGAGCAGTACGACGGCGGCCCCGCCGGCATCCGCGCCCTCGCCGCCGCGGTGGGGGAAGATCGGGGCACCCTGGAGGATCTCTACGAGCCTTACCTGATCCAGGAAGGGTTTGTTCAGCGCACCCCCCGGGGACGGGTGGCCACCCGGCGGGCCTACGACCACCTGGGGTATCGTCAGCCGCCTGGGACCCCAGGCACCCTCTTCTGACCCCCGTCGCCCCCGCCTTCCCCCGCAACGCGCGCCCCCACATCCAGTCCGCCGACGGAGATCTCGACGTGGCCACGAAGCGAGCCGCCCTGATCTACAACCCGAAGTCCGGCCGCCACAGCGGCCCCGGTCAGCTGCCGAAGCTACTCTCGGTCCTAGAAACAGCGGGCTTCGACACCGAGCCGCGTCCGACCCCCGCCCCGGGGGCGGCGACCGCCATGGTCCGGGAGCTCGTCGCCGGAACCGGAGTCGACGCCGTGTTCGGGCTCGGCGGCGACGGCACCCTGCGGGAGGTGGCCGCCGGGCTCTTGGGGACCGAAGTGCCCCTCGGCATCCTCCCCGCCGGCACCGCCAACGTCCTCGCCATCGCCCTCGGGCTGCCGGGGACGTCGATGAAGGCGGCGACCGCCATGGCCTCGTGTGAGGTGGGGACCTTCGACGTCGGTATGGCGGAGGATCAGCCCTTCCTGATGATGGCCTCCGGCGGCGTGGACGCGGCGGTCATGGCCCGGCCCAACCCGTGGCTGAAGAAGAACCTCGGCAAAGTCGGCATCGCCCTTTCCGGCCTCGGTCACCTCGGGTCGTACCGCTTCCCCGAGATGACCCTGCGCTTCGGGGGTCGCACGGAGACCGTGGGCTTCTTCTCGATCTGCAATATCCCACTCTTCGGCGGGCCGTTCCGCCTCGCCCCTGACGCGGACTGGCACGACGACGAGCTGGACCTGGTGCTCTTCCGGGGCCGGACCCGCCTCGCCACCCTCGGTCTCGCGACCTCGGTGGCCCTGGGGAGCCATCTGAGGCGGCGGGACGTCGAAGTCCACCGGGTGAAGGAGGTGGAGATCCTGGGGCCCCTTCCCCACGGCTTGCAGGTGGACGGCGATGTTCTTCCCCTCGAGCCGCCGATCCGGGTCCGGCTGGCGAAACGGCGGCTTCACGTGCTGATGCCGCCGGATCGAGTGAGGCGCTCAGAACAGCGAGGGGGCCTCACCGTCGCAGCTGGAGTGGGTGGGTAGGGCCGGCAGGCCGACGCTGAAGCGCCCGTTCGCCTGGTGGATCGCCAGGACCCAGCCCTGGGCGGCGCCGCCGCCGTAGGTATCGTCGCCCTGGAAGTGATCCATGGGGACGTGGATCCAGCCGAAGTCGAAGGGGGCCGAAAAGACATCGCCGGTGGCACTGCGGCCGTCGACGCCGATCCGCTGACTGGCCAAGGGAAAGCAATTTATCGGCGGCGGGGGTGGAGTGATCCGGCCCGCGGCTGGGGCGTCGAAGAAGTAGCTGCAGGCGTTGGTCCAAGATTCCTGCTCGTCGAACACCAGCACGAGGCCCTGGCTGAGGGGGAACCAGCTGGGACTGTCCCCGCAGTCGAAGGCGTCCCGCTGCGCGGTCTTCGGATCCCGCCAGATCAGCAGATCGGTGCCGCCGGTGAACGCTCCGCCGTTGAGGTAGCGAGCCGAGAAGGAGTTGGGCAGGGACTCTCGGGCGTCGGCGGCGGAGCCTCCGAGGAGAGAGCCGTAGAAAGTGTAGTCCCCTTCGGCGAAGGTGCCCTGGAACGCCTGAATGTGGACCAGGGCCTCCCCCTGGGCCGAGTCCTGTCCGGGGTCGACGAGGAAGAAGTCACCCCACAGCTGGTTGACGTCGCTGACGATCCTGTTCCCGTTGGTGGCGAAGTAGTCCCCTTCGTTGGGGAAGTCCGGGGTACACCGGCGGACGTTGTCGATCGTCACGTAGCCACGGGCGATCTGGCTCGATTCGTGGGCGAATCCGCGGCACTGCCCCTGGTCGAGGGCGGTGGGCTGACCCGTCAACGAGCCGCGGACGTATTCCCGGAGCCCACCAACGATGGCGGGCTGGCTGTAGGGGAAGAAGTTGGCGCAGCCCTCGAAGTCGCCGTCCCAGCCGGCGAGCCCCGACGGGCTCAGCTCGTCTCCGAAATCCGTGCTGGCGTCAGCGGTGATCGGTAGCTGGCCGTTGAGCACGTCCCGCAGGTTGATCGTCTGGACGTCGAAGCCGGTGAGGAAGACGTGGAAGCTGATCACCGGGATCCCCAGGTCGGACCAGAGGGTGACATGGGCGAGGGCCGGATCTTCGGCGCTGTTGTTGATCGAGAACAGCGTCGAGATGCCGTCCGCGGACGCGAGGTCGACCTCGAAGTACGGCAGCAGGAGGGTGGCCGCCGGGGCGATCTCAGGGGAACAGGCGTCGGCGGCGTGGGCATCGCTGTGGACGATGCCGAGCATGAGGACGAAGCATGCGAGAGACGAGGCTAGGCGCATGGCAAGGCTCCAGGGGTGTTGAGCGAGAGTTAGGAAGCGATCTTGATGTCATTGTAGCATGAATCTGTCTAGAGAGGCAGACGCCCCCCAAACGCGAAACGGCCCGTGATCCAGGTGGGACCACGGGCCGTCGTCGAACGCTATGGGCCGTTCGTCAGTTCAAGTACTGGACCATCTGCTTGGCGGTCGCCGCGTCGGGATCGTCGGGGGCCAGCGTTGCGAAGGTCTGCAGGAACTGCTTGGCCTTGCCGTTGTCCCCTTTGTTGACGTAGCAAAGGCCGAGGAGGTAGTGGCTCTTGGCGTGCTCGGGGTCGATCGCCACCAGCTGTTCGAGCTTGGCGATGGCGGTCTCGGTGTCGCCGCCGTTGAAGGCCTTCTGGCCGTCTTCAAAGAGCTCCTTGGTCAGGACCGTCGGATCGGCGGCCACCAACAAGTCGTAGGCCTCCTTCGCCTTGGCCTCGTCACCCATGCCGGTGTAGGCCTCCCAGCGGATCTTCAGGGCCTTGGGGTCGTTGGGGTTGGCGGCGAGGAGCGTCTCCGCCGCCTGGGCGGCCTTGCCGAAATCCTTGTCGTTGATATAGATCACCGCCAAGGGGCTCCAGGCCTGGGTCAGCTCCGGGTTCATCTCGAGGGCTTTCTCGAGCCGCTCCCGCCCCGTCTTGTAGTCGCCGACGCGGAGCGCCTCGGCCCCTTCGTTGAAGATCATGGCCGCGGCGTCGGCGCCCTTCTCGAGCTCCGACAGCTTGAGCAGGGCTTCTTCCGCCGCCTCGGTGTTGCCGATGGCGCGGTTGGCCTCGTAGAGCACCCGGTAACCCCGCGGGTTGCCGGGATCCTGGGTCACCACGATCTGGGCACTGTCGAGGGCCTGCTGGTGATTGCCTTCATCGAGGTAGATGCCGGCGAGGGCCGAGTGGGCGACGAAGAGGTTGGCGTCGAGGGAGAGGGCCTCCTCGAACTTCGCCTTCGCGGTGGCCACGTCCCCCTCCTGGCCCGCCAGAACGCCGGCGTTGAAGGCCTTCTGGGCCGGGGTCAGCTCGGCGGTCTCGCCCGTCGGCATGCCCATGGCCTGTTTGGTGGCGCCGAGCTTGACGAGGGAATAGGTCTGGTAAGTGACCCGCCCGACCTGTGGCTTGAACTGGGAGTTGGCGGGGTTGTAGCCCTCGAGCTCCAAGGCCAGATCGTAGGTCACTCCGGATTCGGAGAAGGTGAAGATCGCCTTCCCCTTCTTGTTTGTCTCCCGCTCCTGGCGGAAGTTCTGGGGGGCGTAGGTCGCCACGGCCGAGACGCCCTTCAAGGGGTTGCCGTCCTGATCGGTCACCGTGACACTGACCCGCGTCACCTGGGCCGCCGCCGAGAGTGCCAAAAAGGGCACGGAGATAAGGCAAATGGCCAACGCGGCGAAATACTTCATATTTTTGTTCTTGGTCATACTCTTTCGTCTCCTCGGGTCGGTCGCGGCGGGCCGGTCGATGTCTTGACGGCCGGGCCTTGGCGGGCCGCGCCCATTGATAGAGGCATTATCCCACACCGCGGGCGGGATCCAGGGTGACGATGCCGGGTGACGTGGGGCGGGACGCGCTGTGCACGGGTCGGACTGGACGTCCGGAAGCCCGGCCGAGGGCTATGATGGGATCGTCGAAACACCCCAGAAACTCGGGGAGAAAAGGACGAGGCAGCCATGCGATCTAAACGCTTGGGATTCGCTGTCCTGCTGGGATTCGTGACGCTTGGAAACACGGCGTCGGCGCAGCAGGATCTGTTTTACGACACCGTCGATGTGCGGGTCGTGACCCTTGAGGTCATGGTCACCGATGGGGACGGGCAACCGGTCCGGGGGCTCGGGAAGGACGATTTCCAGCTCCTCGTGGACAAGCAGCCTGTCTCGATCTCCAACTTCTTCGCCGTCGAGAAAGGAACCGCGGTGGTGGACGACCCCGCGGCCGCTCCGGAAGCGCTCCCGCAGCCGGAGACGGAGCGCCTAAACCTGGTGGTCTTCCTCGACGATGTCCACATCTCGCCGATGAACCGCAACCAGATCCTCTCCAACCTCCGGCGCTACCTTGTGGAGGAAGTCGGGGGCGACGATCAGGTGATGCTGGCCCGGCTGTCCGACGAAATGCGGGTCGAGCAGGGCTTCACCAGCGACAAGGAAGCGTTGTTCTCCACCCTGGACCGACTGGAGTCCTCCACCGGCCGGCAGATCTCGATCGACGCCTCGATGCGGCAGCTGCTGAGCGGCATCGAGTCCACCCGGCTGGGAAACGACACCGTCCAGGTGGGACCCGTGGGCGTCTCCGTCCGCGACGCCGAGCTGACCGAGAACACCGCCGAGAGCCAGGCGGGGCAGGTGGAGACCCTGGCCCGCCAGCGCTATCAGCTGGCCGACGCCGCCCTCGGCGCCATGCGCGGCTTCGTCGACACCCTGGCGGGGATGAAAGGGCGAAAGGCCCTGCTCTACGTCAGTGACGGTATTCCCCTCAACCCGGGGGAGGGCTTGGCGCAGGCGTGGATCGAAAAATACGAACGCTGGATCATCGACCAGCAGGTCTCCAGTCTCCAGGGGCGCTTGACGAGCCTGGTGGCCCTGGATCTCGACCTCACCGAGGAGCTTGGGGAGTTCAACGGCTACGCTTCCTCCAGCCGGGTGTCCATCTACCCCATCTCCCTCGGGACCCGCCTGGCGCGGGAGCAGGCCTCTGCGGCCCGCGCCGGCACCGGCTCGATCGACGGCGGAGGCGGAGCCTCCCGCGGCGTCGCCGCCCTCGAACAGTTCAGCGTCGAAAGCTCCCTCCTCCAGATGGCGGCGGAGACCGGCGGCGTGGCTTACACCCGGAGCGCCAACATCGGCGACCTCATGGACCAGGTGAAGCAGGATTTCGAGACCTTCTACTCGCTGGGCTACAGCCCGACCCGTGAGACCGACGGTCCCGTGGACGTCGAGGTGCGGGTGCAGCGCCCAGACGTGGTGGTCCGCCACGTCCGATCGGTGGAGTCCAAAGATCCCCTGGATCGACTCCAGGACCTCACCCTCTCCGCCCTGCACCACGGGATCGAGGACAACCCCCTGGGGGTCCGCCTGGAATCCGGAGACCAGGAGCCCTCCGAAGGGGGCCGGGTCCGGGTGTCGCTGATGGTGCAGATTCCCTTCGGCAATCTGCTGCTGCTTCCACAAGAGGCACACCACGCCGGCCGCGTGACCCTCTTCGTCATCATCCGCGACGAGGAGACCCGAGGTATGTCGCCGTTCCAGCACATCGAGCTGCCTTTGCAGGTGCCCAACGATCAGATCCTCCAGGTTCTGACCCAGGCCGCCGCCTATCCCCTGAACCTGAACATGGAGCCCGGCCGCAAGCGGATCTCCGTTGGGGTGCGGGACCACCTGGCGAGGACCGATGCCACTCTGACCGTCGAGATTGACGTTGACGCCGGCAACCCGGCAAGGGGGTCCGCCCAATGATCCGTCCAAAGCTCCAACAGCGTTTCGCGGCGACCATAGTTGCCCTGTCCGCCCTGATGTCGACTGCAGTCCTGGCTCCGGCCGGAGCTGAGGATCTTTTCTACGACACGGTCGATGTTCGGGTCGTCAACGTAGACGTGACGGTCACCGGCGAGGACGGTCAGCCCGTCGCAGACCTGGGTCCGGACGACTTCGAGCTCCTCGTGTACGGCCGGGTCGTCGAGATCAGCAACTTCTCCGCCATCAAAGGCGGGACCCCGGTCGAGGGCGTCTCGACGCTTCCCGCGACGACGGAGAGGGGCGCCGTCGGCGAGCCCCTCCCCGCCCTCCGCCCCGCCACGGAGCGCCTCGATCTGGTGATCCTGGTCGACGACGTCCACCTCTCCGCCCAGAACCGCAATCCGATCCTCAGGGACCTGCGGCAGCACCTGGTGCGGGAGCTGGGGGACGGCGACCGCGTGCTCGTGGCGCGGCTCAACGACGAGCTGCGGATCGAACAGCCCCTGACCGGCGATCTCGACAAAGTGCTCGGGGCCCTCGAGGGCTTGGAGGGGCAGATCGGCAGAAGCCTCACCCTGGAGACCGCCTACCGCACCCTCATCCGCAGCATGGAGATGAACCGTCTTGCCGCCACCGCGGTGAGCGGTCAGATTCCCACGGGAAACAACTTCGACGCCGACCTCACCGCCGGAATGGCGGACGCCGAAGCCGGGATGATCGAGAACCTCGGCCGCCAGCGGGAAGGCCTGGGGCGATTCGCGCTGGATGCGCTTCGCGGCTTCGTCGACACCCTCGCGGGAATGAAGGGCAGGAAGGCCCTGATCTACGTCGGTGACGGCATCAGCTCGAGCCCGGCGGAGTCCCTGGTGCAGGCGTGGCAGCAGAAGTACGAGGCCTGGATCCTCGCTGAGGAGCGCGAGGACCTCGCAGGGGTCATGGCGAACCTGATCTCCCTCGACCTCGACCTCACGAAAGAGCTCGACGACCTTTTCGAGTACGCCGCCAGCGGCGGGGTCGCCATCTATCCGGTGTCCTCGGGGAGCCGCCTGGCCCGCGCTGCGGGCCCGGCGGATACCTCGGGCTCCTACTATGACGACGGCCGCGGGCCGAATTCCCGAACCGTCACGACCCTCGAACGCTTCAGCACCGAAACCACCCTGCTCCGGATGGCGGATGAAACGGGCGGTCGCGCCTTCACCCATACCCCCAACCTCGGGGACGTCCTGGGGCAGGTGAAGCAGGACTTCACGACGTTCTACTCCCTGGGCTGGAGCCCCGACCGGGAGACCGCCGATCCGCTCGGCGTCGAGGTGAGGGTTCGTCGACCGGGGACGAAGGTGCGCTACGCTCGCTCCCTGCTCGCCAAGGATCCGCTGGATCGACTCCAAGACCTGACCCTCTCGGCTTTGCACCACGGCATCGAAGACAATCCCCTGCGGGTACGGCTGGACGCGGGGCCGCAGGAATCGGGGATCGAGGGCCGGGTCCAGGTCTCGATGATGGTGACGATCCCGTTCGAGAATCTTCTCCTGCTCCCGGGCACCGATCACCACAGCGGGCGGGTGAGCGTCTTCGTCATCGTGCGGGATGAGGGAAGTCGAGGCGTCTCGCCGTTCCATCACATCGAGCTCCCCCTAAAGGTCCCCAACGACCGGTTGGTGGAGGTCCTCTCCCAATCCGCCGCTTATCCTGTAAATCTGCAGATGACACCGGGGCGCAAGCGAATATCCGTCGGCGTGCGGGACCATCTGGCGCGGACCGACGCCACCCTCAGCGTCGAGATCGATGTCGCCGCCGGCACCTTGGCGCGTCGGTCCACCCCGTGAGCGATACGATCCCAAGTCGCTGAAACCAGAGCCCTGGAAACGATGCTGATCCCACGTCCCCACATCCGCTGCGCCGGGGCCCTGCCGGGCCTCGCGCTGCTCCTGATCCTCAGCCTGGGGGCCGCGACGGCCCGCGGGCAGTCGCAGCCCGCCGAGGGGTCGACGTCGGCCCCCGGGGTCGTGACGGATCCGGGGGGCGGATCCCCTAGCTCCGGAGACGGCGCATTCTACGACTCCGTCGATGTGCGCTTGGTGAACGTCGAGGTCACGGTGACCGACGCCGACGGACAGCCGGTCACCGGACTCGGGCGTGGGGATTTCGTCGTCCTGGAGGACGGGGCGGAGGTGGAGATAAGCCATTTCTCGGCGGTGGCGGACGGCGTCGTTTCCGGCGGCGGGGCGCCGCCGACCCGGGGCCTCCGTTTGGTGGTGTTCCTGGATTCCCCGAACCTCGCCGGGCGGGGTCGGCAGCGGCTGCTGGCGGAGCTTCGTAGGTCCCTGCCCGAAGCCCTGGGGGAGAGCGACGAGGTGATGGTGGTGAATCGCAGGGAGGGGCTCGACGTGGTGCTGCCTTTCAGCCGCGACCGCGCTGCCCTCGCCGCCGCCCTCGAGGACCTGGGCCGGGAACTGCCCCCCGCGGGGATCAACTCCAAGGAACAGATCCTGCGTCAGATCTACACCACTCGCCTGGGGGACCTCCAGGGGGAAGCGGCCCAGCAGGCCGACAGCCTCCTCGCCGCCATCCGCAACGACGTCACCCGCACCCAGGGCAGGCTCCAGGAGTCGCTCTCGGCGCTCCAGCGCTTCACCTCGTCGCTGGCGGGGCTGCCCGGGCGCAAGGCGGTGCTCTACCTGAGCGACGGCCTCCCGTCCCGCCCGGGGGCGGCCCTGATTCAGGCTTGGCGCGACAAATTCGAGGCCCGCATGTCCACCCAGGGGGAGCTGCGCCTACGCACCGAGACCGGATCGATCCGGAACCTCCAGCCCGACCTCACCCCGTGGTTCAGGCGTCTCGCGGAGCACTCCGCCGCCCAGGGGGTGGCCCTCTACGCGGTGGCGGACATCGACCGCCGGCGTTCCCGGGGCTCCGCCGAAGTGGGGGGCGGCGGCACCAGTGGGGTCACCGTCTCGCCGGAGGTGGCGGTCGTCGACGCCTTCAGCTTGGAGTCGTCTCTCCTGGCCCTGGCGGACGGCACCGGAGGACGGGCCAGCACCCGCGGTCGCGGCGTCGAGTCCCTCTTGGGGGACATCGTCAACGACTTCAACCACTTTTACTCCTTGGGTTACCGACCGAGCCGCGAGGGGGACGAGGAACTGCACAGCCTGGAGGTCCGGGCGCGGGACCCAAGCTGGCGCGTGCGCTACGGCCGGGCCTACCGGGACGCCAGCCGGCTCGATCGGCTGGAGAACCTCGCCCTGTCCGCCCTCTACTACGGCGTCGCCGAGAATCCCCTGGAGGCGCGGATCGATACCGGCACCCACCAGGAGACCGTCGACGGGGCCTACCGTATTCCGGTCCTGGTCAAGATCCCCTCCGAGAGTCTGGCGTTCCTACCGGGGGAGGACGGGCGTAGCAGCCGGGTCCTGGCGGTGGTGGTGGCCCAGGACGAGAAACGGGATATCTCGCTATTCCAGCGTATTTTCCTGCCGATTCAGATGCAGGCGCCGATCGAGGCCCAGGCCCAGGACCTCGAGTCCCAAGGGCAAGTGGTCCTGGTGGCGTATCGAGTCGATGTCGTGATGCGCCCCGGCGACCACCGGCTCTCGGTGGCCCTCCGGGACGAGATCGCCGGCGTCGAGTCCGCTTTCTACCTAGACGTGAACGTTGGCGACGGACGGCGTCGCGATGCCGGTCCAACGGCATCGACATCATCGACCGTCGACTCGCACGGAGAATGAACCCATGAGATCGATGCCGCTCCCGGTCCTCAGTTCCGATATGGGTCGTCGCCCCGAAGCGTGGGGCTCCCAGGGTGGGCGCCTCCGTCCGGGTCCCATGGCGCCGCCGGCCTTGATGGCCCTGGCCCTTTGGGCAACCCTGTGCACGGGGGCTGTGGCCCAATCCGAGCCGCCGGCGCCGGATCCGGCGGCCTCGATGTACGCCGCGGACCCCTTCTCCACCGCCCCCAGGTACCTCCAGGCCCGCCGCCTGCGGGGACTCTCCGGCGAAGTGGCCTCCCTGATCCTCAAGGCCGACCCCGGCGGAGAGATCCTGATGGAGACCCACGCCGTGACCTTGCCCGGCGACGGGAAGGCCGAAGTCCGGGTCTTCGTGGAGATCGACGGATCGAGCTTTCTGGAGCATAACCAGGCGGATCTGGCGCGGATCGAGGTGTACGCCTACGCCCTCGGCCCAGGGGGCGCCCTCGCCGGTTACCTGGCGGAAGCCTTCGCCGTCGACGTGGAGGAGCTGGGGGAGGCGGTTTGGCAAAGCGGCTTCGAGCTGTACGGGCAGCTGGCCCTGCCCCCCGGCACGTACGACCTGCGGGTCCTGGTGCGCAACCAGCAGAGCAAAGCCGCGGGCCTGCGGCATCTGAAGCTCGAGGTCCCCTCCGTCCAGGGGGGCGCCCCCGCCCTCCTGGCACCTGCGTTTCCTCACCCCGCCGAACGGGAGCGGTGGCTGCCGGTCCGCCAGTGGCACGCCGACCTGCTGGACGGCCTGGTGGACGACCCCATCGACGACCCGATGGGGGACGCCCCGGTCTTCGCCCCCTATCCGTTCGTCGCCGCCGGGGAGGTCATCAGCCCATCGGCGAAGCCGGTGCTGGCGGTGGGCCGAGGGGTCCGCACCGTCCTCTTCGGGCAGGGGCTAGGGGCGTTGGGGGGCGGACGGCTCGTGCTGGAGGATGACGCTGGCGCGGCGGTGGCCAGCGTGCCGCTGCGGGTGGAACGCCGGGGCTCCTCCGGCCGCGAAGGGCTCGACGCCTTCGAGGTGGGTTTCGAAGTGCCCCGGGTGCCCCCCGGCACCTACGCGGCCCGGGCGGTGGTGGGCCAGGTGCGCTCCCCCAGCGTCGGCATCACGGTGGTGGAGGCGGACGCCCGGGAGCGGCAGCTGGTGTGGTCCGACCTTCGCTGGCGCGGCACCGGCGCGGTGGCGCAGAGCCGCGAGGCGCCGGCCGCCGGCGCCGTCGACACCCGCGACGTCGCCAAACGGCGGGTCCGCAACCTGGCGGCCTCCTACCGCGACATCCTCGGCCGCCTCGGTTCCGATACCCGGCCGGCGATCCTCAGCAGCCTGCTGGAGCTGGAGAGCGAGGCCAGCGGCGAGCGCAAGGGTTTCCCGTCTCTGATGGCGGCCCAGGTCCATGTGGCCCAAGAGCTGGCGGCGGCGGACGCCGAAGCCCTGATGCCGATAGTGACGCTCCATCGAGATCTCTACCTCACCTATCGAAACCGCCAGCGGTTCGCCCTCGGCGCCCACAGCCGGCTCTTGGTGGAGCGCCTGGCGGAGCTGTACGCCGAGCGCGGGGGCTCCCAGGGTTCCCGGGTGGTGACGGCGCGGGTGCTTTCGGAGCTCGGCGGCCACCTGTTGGAGACCAAGCTCTACGCCACCGCCCAGCGGCTGTTCCGCCGGGCCCTGCAGCACGACCCCCGCTGCCGGCCGGCGCTGCTGGCCTTGGCGGTCAGCTACGAGCGCCTCGGCGCCTACCGCCGCTCCGTCGACGCCCTCGAGAGCCTGGTGGAGTCCGAGCCGCGCTTCACCGAGGGGCTGCTACGCCTGGCGGTGGGGACCGCCCGCCTCGGCGACCGGACCCGCGCCCGCGAGCTTCACAGCCAGGTACTCGACCTCTCCGGCCCCGGCTGGGTCCGGCTGGTCTCCGCCCAGGAGCTCGCCCGCGGCAAGCTGGGCACCGGCGACGCCGAAGGGGCGATGGAGATCCTCGAGTCGGTGACGGAGCAGGTTCCCCCGGACCCCTCGACCCTCGTACTGCTGGCCCACCTCGAAGACCGGCTGCGGCGGCCCCACCGGGCCTCCCAGCGCCTCGGCGACATCGAGCCGGGGCGGCCGGAATCCCCCCGCCGACGCTACGACAGCTGGCCCGATGCGGCCTTCGCCGACGCCCGGGAGGACGTGGACGAGGCCGCCCGCCAGCGGACCCCGCGCCTCCTGGACCTCTTGAGCACGGAAGGAGCACCATGACTTTCCGCACCGTCACCGCGATCCTCGGCCTGTCCCTACTCGGCGTCGCCCCCACTGCGGCGGAGGCGCCCCTGGTGACGATCGTGGAGCCGCCGGCGGGTCTCCCCGTGTTCGGCCAGCTGCCCTTTTCGGTGGACGTGATTTCGGACGAGCCGATCGAGGCCGTGGAGCTGTGGTTGGACGGCGCCCTGGTGGCGGAGCTCGACGCTCCCCCCTACCGCACCGACGTGGACGTCGGCGACGTGAACGCCGAGCACCGCTTCGAAGCGCGGGCCCGAAGCCGCGGCGGTGAGGTGGGGGAGGCCCTGCTGGTGACGCCGGCGATCCGGGTCGACGAGGTGGTGGCCGCCGAGCTCCAGCAGCTCTACGTGACGGTCACCCGCGACGGCCGCCGAATCCTCGACCTGGAGGAGTCGGACTTCGCCATCGTCGATGACGGTGAGATCCAGGATCTGGTGACCTTCGCCCGCGGGGACGTCCGGGTCACCTCGGCGCTGCTCATCGACTCCAGCACCAGCATGGCGGGGGCCCGCCTGCGCCACGCCCTGCGGGGGGCGATGTCCTTCGTCGGCTCGATGCGGGAGATCGACGACTCCTCCATCCTCCTCTTCGCCGACCGCCTCCTCCACGAGACCCCCTTCTCCAACGATCCGGCGGTGCTCACCGACCAGCTGGGCAACGTGTCCGCCGTCGGCGGTACGGCCCTCTACGACCACCTGTACCTGGCCCTCAAGAGGCTGGAGACCCGCCAGGGTCGGAAGGTGCTGGTGCTGCTCACGGACGGCGTCGACAGCCACAGCGCCCTCACCGCCCCCGAGGTCCAGTGGTTGGCGCGACGCAGCCGGGCGCTGGTGTATTGGATCCGCACCGGCGGCGAGCTCAAGAAGCGGTACTCCGGATGGAAGGACCCCGCGGCCTACATCACGGAGCGGCGGCTGCTCAACCGCATCGTCCAGGAGAGCGGCGGTCGGGTGGTGGACATCGATCAGATCCAGGACGCGGAGGCCGCCTTCGACGAGATCCTGGCGGAGCTGCGGGAGCAGTACGTGCTGGGCTACTACCCTTCGAATTCCCGAAATGACGGCAGCTGGCATCGGATCACGGTTCGTCTCAGGCCTTCGGGACTGGATCTGCGGACGCAGAAGGGCTACGTGGACTACTGAGGCGGTGCCGGGCGGGCGGATACGGGCCAGACTCGCGGGTGAGGGGACGCGGGTTGGTATGGGCCTGGGGCCCGCGCCCCAGGCTTTCGAAAGTGTCGCCGCTGCGCGGCTCGGAGGATGGGGTCGCCGCTGCGCGGCTGGCCAACTCAGCTGAGCAGGACCTTGAGGTCCTCCGCCGACAGGTCACCGATGAGGCTCTTGTCCGCCGATAGGATGGCGTCCGCCAGCTGTTTCTTGGAGCCCTGGAGCTCCATGATCTTCTCCTCCACCGTGCCGCGGCTGATCAGACGGTAGGCGAAGACGGGCCTTGTCTGGCCGATGCGGTGGGCCCGGTCGACGGCCTGGGCTTCGACGGCGGGGTTCCACCAGGGGTCGAGAATGAAGACGTAGTCGGCGGCGGTGAGGTTGAGGCCGACGCCGCCGGCCTTGAGGCTGATCAGGAACAGGCGGCAGTCGGGATCCTCCTGGAACCGGGCCACCCGCTCCTGGCGCCGGCGGGTGCGTCCGTCGAGGTATTCGTAGTCGATGCCAAGCGGATCGATACGCCGCCTGAGGATCGACAGGAGGGAGGTGAACTGGGAGAAGACCAGCGCCTTGTGACCCTCGTCGATGACCTCTTCGAGGTGGCGGAGCACCGCGTCGACCTTGGCGCTGCCGTCGTCGACCCGTTCTTCGTCGATGAGGCCGGGGTGGCAAGCGGCCTGGCGCAGCCTGAGCAGGGCTTCGAGCACCTGGATCTTGGATTTCTTGAGACCCACCTGCTCGATCCGCTCCTGGAGCTCCCGGCGATAGTGGTCCCGCAGATCCTTGTACATCTGGAGCTGCTCCCCTTCGAGCTCGCAATAAAGGGTCAGCTCGGTCTTCGCCGGCAGGTCGTCGAGCACCTCTTCCTTGGTGCGGCGGAAGATGAAGGGCTTGAGGGCCGCCGAGACCGTCGCCAGGGACTCGGGGTTGGTTTCCAGGTCCCGCAGCACAGACGAGCGGAGCATGCCGGGGTTCAGGAACTCGAAGATCGACCATAGCTCGCCGAGGTGGTTCTCCACCGGGGTGCCCGTCAGGGCGAGGCGGTGCTGGGCCGACAGCTGGCGGCAGGCCTTGGCGGCCTGGGACGAGGCGTTCTTGATCGCCTGGGCTTCGTCCAGGATGGCGTAATCGAAGTCGTAGCTCTGGATCTCTTCGATATCCCGGCGCAGGGTGCCGTAGGTGGTCACCACCACGTCGTACTCGTCAAAGGAGTCGATCCACTCCTCCCGACCCGGGCCGGTGTAGTTCAGCAGCCGCAGCTTGGGGGTGAACCGGGCGGCCTCCTCGATCCAGTTGTGGACCAGGCTGCGGGGCACCACGATGATCGACGGCAGGCGTTCCCAGGAGGACACCGGCCGAACGCGGCGCATCTGCAGCAGGGCCAGGACCTGGACCGTCTTGCCGAGGCCCATGTCGTCGGCCAGGCAGCCTCCGAAGCCGTGGTCCTTCAGGAACTTCAGCCAGCCCAGGCCTTCCCGCTGGTAGGTTCGCAGCTCGCCGCGGAAGCCGCGGGGCTCTTTGGCCTCTTCGAGGTGGTCGAAGGCCTGGAGCTGATCCCGCATGCGCTCGTACTGGCGGTCGAGGTCGACGTCCTCACTGCCGAGGAGGTGATCCAGCAGCAGGGTCTGGGAGGGGAGGAATCGAACCGAGCCGAACTCGTCCTCGGGGTCGAAGGCGGAGCTGGCGGCGAGGGAGCTGTAGCGCTCCATCCACTCCTCCGGCAGGAGGCCGAGGGTCCCGTCGTCGAGCCGCACGTAGGTCTCCCCCCGGCGGATGGCCGCCAGGAGGGCCGGCAGGGTGGCGAAGGTGCTGCCGTACTCCACCTCGGCCTCCAGCTCGAACCAGTCGACGCTGCTGGACACCGTGAGGGCGAGGTCGTGGTTCGACACCTGGCGCAGGCGCCGATCCTCCGCCTCCACCACCCAGCCGTCGTCGATCAGGGTCTTGGCGAGGTCCGGAAAGTCGCGGATCGGGATCCGGTAGCGGGTCTTCTCCCCTTCGCCGCGTGTCGCCAGGCCGAGCTCCCCGAGCCGCTCCACGAGATCCGCCTCCCGCTGGAGGTCCCGGAACAGGAGGCGACCATGGGGCCGGTCGACGATCCGATCGGGGGATTGGTTGCGCAGCTCGCCGGGGCGTACCGTGGTGCCCTCGTAGTCGAACCACAGGCGGCCGTCGAGGGACGGCGGCAGCTCATCGCTGCCCGAGGTTCCGAAGCTGATGCCGGGCCGCGGGGTGGAGTGGATGACGTCCAGCTGCCACTGGACCGGCATGTCCATCGGAGGCAACGCCGGCATGCTCCAAAGATCTTCGAGCATGGCGTCGATCTGGGATTCGGGGACCCCGATTTCGCCGTCGCGGCGCAGGAGGTCGACCCACGGAAAGAACCCTCCGCTGACAAAGGGCGCCACCGCGTCGCGGAAGACCACGATGCCCTCGGGCCGCAGCATGAGGGGCTCGGAGAGCTCCCGCATCTCCTCGTCCCGCGATAGCCGGCCGGTGAGCTTGGCCGAGAGCTGATCCTCCTCCTCCACGCGCTCGACCTCCAGGAGAAACTCCCACGGCTCCTCCCCCTGCCACTCCAGGGGATGGTGTTCGAGCTCGAGGTCGTCGAGGCCGCTGATCCAGCCGAAGCGACCGGTGGCGCAGAGGCGGGGAAGGAGGGTCGGGTAGAGGACGGGGGGCAAGATGCCGCTCGGGAAATCATCCTTTTCGACCGCCATCGTGGCGATGGAACGATTCTCCTTGGGGGCGGTGGCGAGGAAGACGTTGAGAATCTCGTGGTCGCTGGGCTCGGTGAACCTGGCGGCCTCCTGCTCGGTCAGCCCCAGCGGCCGTAAGGGGGCATTGGCGTCCCGCCCCATGCGCTGGAAAAGATCGATCACCAGCCGGTCGGTGTTGAGGCTCTTTAGCACGTTGAGCCGATAGTGGACCCGCCGACGGGGGTCGTTGCTCTCGGGCTCCGGGCCGTCGCCGATGGCCCTGCGAAGGGACTTGAACTGCTCCCGCCACTCCGGGTGCCGCTGGGTACCTCCGACGGAGGGGGAGGACGGCAGGTCCTCGGCGAGGCCGTCGTTCACCCCCACCTCGTTGGACTCCAAGAAGACTTGGAGGTCGCCGGATCCCGGGATCCGTTTGCCAAGGCCGCGCTGGTCGGCGGTGACCAGAGTTGCCCAGATGTGCTTGCACAGACGGCCCGAGAGATAGCTCGGGCACTGGCACGACGCCGTGAGGATGCCGGAGGTCTCGGAGTCGAACCAGTCGATCTGAACTTCGTAGGTCCGCCCGGCGCCTCGGACCGTGGCGTTCAGTCCGTAGTCGTCACTGGCGTCGATCTTGACGCGGCGCTGCTGCGCATACTGTTTTCCACGGTCGCGGGCGGCGGGTGCGACTTCGTGGGAGCATCGTTTCTCCAAAGACAACTCGTAATCCCCTCTCTACCTTTCGCGAAATCCCGTTCCGCGACAGCAGATGACAAAAACGTCTCCGTTGCGGTTGCACGGACGGATTCTCAAGCATGGCACATTACAAGGCGCCTTGTGCAGTCCCTCGATCGCGTCTTTTTGCCTATGCGCATGGGACGAGGGTTTCGGCGCGCCGAAACCCGGCCCGGCCCCTCGGGCCTAGCCCGCCGGCCCGAAGAAGCGCTCGGGGCTGGTGGCCACCCAGGGGCTCTGAGCTTCATAGCTCTCCAGCTGAGCCCGCCAACGGGCCAGGAGAACCGGAGGGGTGTCCCCGTCGGCCCCTTCCACGAGGTCCCGCTGCCAGCGAACCGCGTCTTCGAACCGGCCCGACGCGGCCATGGCCATGGCCACGGTTTCGGCGTGGCGGCTCGATTCCCGGGCCTGGAAGATGCCGATGGCCAGGTGGAAGGCCGTCTCCGGATCCCGCACCTCGGCCTCGGGGGCGATGGCCAGGGTGCGGGCCAGCAGATGGATCAGGGCTCCCCGCTCCGGCAGGGCCGCGATCGCCGTTTCCAGTCGACGCCGGGCGTCGGCGTGCCGGCCCTGGAGCAGAAGGGAGGTGGCTTCCCCGTGCCAGGCTTCGAAGTTTTCGGCCTGGGCGGCGGAGATCTGGGCGTACTGGGCGGCGGCTTCACCATAGCGGCCCCGCTCCAGCAGCAGGTCCGCCAGGTTCAGTCGCACCTCCGCCTGGCCCGGGGCCTGGGCGAGGGCTTGGCGGTAAAGGTTTTCCGCCGTCGCCGCGTCGCCGCGTCGCCGCGCTCCGTTGGCGTTCTGGACCAGGGTGACGACCGCGGCAGGAGGCGCCCCGACCGTCGCCCCGTCTACAGCACCTTCGGGTCCCGGTGCGGAGGCGGCCCGGGCCAGCAGGGAACGGGTGTGCTGGAGATCCTCCTCGGGTGCGTCGTCGGCGTCCCCCTCGGTGAGGGCCGCCTGGAGCTCGGCGAGGGCCCGCTCCGACTCACCGAGTCGATAGAGGACGGTGGCGAACCGCTTGCGATCCCGATAGCCGCCGTCTCCGGTGGCCAGGAGCCGTTCGTAGTTGGAGGCGGCCACCCCGAAGGCCCCGGCGGCGAGGGCCCGCTCAGCCCGTAGGCGGTAGAACTCGCCGGTGACCCCGAGGGTCGACAGGTTCTGGAGCCACGGATCGTCGAAGGAAGGGGGGCGCTCGTCGGCCCCTTCGAGCTGACCCCGGGCGTCGTCGAGGCGGCCCAGCTTTCGGTAGGCCTGGGCCAGCGCGTAGCGGGCGGCGCCGGCCTGGGGCTGGGCCGCGACGACCGACTCCAGCAGCCCGGCGGCGCGCTCGGCGTCGTCCTGCGCCAGGGCGACCCGCCCCAGATGGTACTGGGCCACCGGGTGGTCGGGGCTTTCCCCCAGGATCGCGTCCAGAAGTGGCCCCGCAGCGTCGGGGCGACCCAATTCGAGATGGACCTCCGCCAGCCGTAGGCGCGCCTCGAGGTGTTGGGGGTTCCGCTCTAGAACGGCGGCGTAGGCCGCCCCGGCGGGCTCCATCCGACCTTGGATCTGGTGCAGGAAACCCGCGAGGTAGGACCACCTGAGGGCATCTGGATCGGCGACGGCGGCGTTGGCGAGGCACGAGGACGCCGCGTCGACGAGGTGGTAGGCCATGTAGAACTGACCCAGCTCGCCGAAGGCTTCCCCCAGGGCACTGCGGTCTACCCGCCCCTCGGAGAGGAGACGGCGGACCTCGCCTTCGAGCTCGGCGGCGCGCCCCTTGACCCGGGGGTCCACGTCGTCGAGGTCGGGGGTTGGCAACGGCTCCAGGCCGAGCTGATCCGGATCAGCGGTCCGCTCGACGGCAACCTCTGGGTCGGTGGCCGTAGTGCCGTCGTCGCCGCATCCCGAGGCCAGGGCGGCGACGAGAACGGCGGTGAGGATCGCGGTCCACGAAGGGCCGCGTTCGAGGGGTCGATGCCGAGTCACGGCGCGGCCCCCTGCGGCTCCCCTTCGCCGCGGGTCAGCACCGTATAGGCCCCCGCCGCCACGGCGGACGCCGGCCAGCGTTCCCTGCCGCCGTCGGGCCAGCGCACCAAGACCCCTTCGAGTGGGGCAGCGCCGTCGCCGAGGCCGAAGAGGAGGCGGGGGTCGCTGGCGCTGGCGAAGCTGCCGTCGACCCGGACCCGCCGCCAGGTCGGCTCCTGGCCCGTCCGCAGGAGGGCGGCGCGGGCCCCGGGGACATCGATCCCCCCGGCGTCCACGAGCCGCAGCCCGAGCCAAGGTCGGTTCTGGCCCTCGGTGTTGATCAGGAGCCGGGCGGGTCCGTTGTTGTTGGCGATCAGGAGGTCGACGTCGCCGTCGTTGTCGACGTCCCCGCCGGCGACGCCGCGGCTGACCTCGGACACCGTCAGCACCCCGCCCACCTCGGCGGTGACGTCTTCGAAGCCGGCGTCGCCCCCGAGATTGCGGAACAGCTGGTTGGGCTGGTGGAACGGAAAAGGGTCCTGCTCCCGCGCCAGCTGCTCGATGGTCTTCACCGCCCCGTTGGCGACGAAGAGATCGAGCCAGCCGTCATTGTCGGCGTCGAGCCAGCGGGTGCCGAAGGAGGTGAAGGCGCGGCTGGGGATGGCCAGGCCCGTATCGACGCTGACGTCGTCGAACATGCCCTGCCCGTCGTTGCGGTAGAGGGTGTTGGTCTCGCCGGTCAAGTGGGTCATGAAGAGGTCGTCGTCGCCGTCGCCGTCGAAGTCCGCCGCGTCGACCCCCATCGAGGCTTCGGCCCGCCCCTGGGCATTGACCGCCGACCCAGCCAGCAGGGCCTCGTCCCGGAAGGTTCCGTCCTCCTGCTGGACCCACATCTGGTTGCTGGCCTGATCGTTGGCCACGTAGAGGTCCGGTCGGTCGTCGCCGTTCACGTCGGCGGCCAGCACCCCGAGGGTCGGTCCGAAACCCCCTCGGATGCCGGAGCGCAGGGTCACGTCCTCGAAGGCGAGGCGGCCGTCGGCGCCGAGGTTGCGCCATAGCCGGTCCGGCAGCGGCGGATAGGAGGCGGGGCCGCAGTAGTCCTGGGCGCCGGTGATGCCGCGGCAGACCTTCGGCTGGTCCACCGGCGCCGCGAGGTAGTTGCCCACGAAGAGGTCGAGCCAGCCGTCCCCATCCACGTCGACGAAGGTCGCCGCCGCGCTCCAGCGCTCCTCGTCGAGCCCCGCAGACGCCGTGATGTCTTCGAAGCCGGCGTGCTCCCCCGTCGCCGGATCGAGGCCGAGATTGCGCCACAGCTGGTTGGGGCCGTAGTTGGTGAGGTAGAGATCGAGCCAGCCGTCGCGGTCGACGTCCGCCACCGCCACCCCCATACCGTAGCCGTCGGCCACCAGGCCGCTGGAGTCGGTCACGTCGACGAAGCGGGGCCCGTCGTCCCCCAGATCGTTGCGGAACAGGCGATCCACGGCCCGGTCGTGCTCGAGGGGAAAAAGAGCGTCGGCGGAGGACTTGCCGGCCTCCAGCACCTTCCCCTGGACCAGGTAGGCGTCGAGGTCCCCGTCGTTGTCGTAGTCGAAAAGGGCGGCGCCGGCGCCGGTGATCTCGGCGATGTAGAAGCGTCCGGTGGCGCCGTTGAAGTGCCCGAACTCAAGACCGCTGGCCACCGCGCGCTCGACGAAGAGGCCTTCGAGCGTCGACCCCCCTGGGCCCGCGTCCCCGTCCAGGTCTTGGGCAGCTGGCTCCCCGGCTCCTCCGGGGTCCGCTCCTTTGCCCTCGGGGGCGCCGCAGGCCAGGAGGCCGCAGAGCAGCAGGCCCGTGCCGAAAGCGCCCGCGATGCCTGCAGCCGTCGCGGGCCCGCGGGGGGCCCCGCGGCGGCCCATCCTCAGCCGCCCTCCACGTAGGTCGCGTGGGTGAGGAACGACGTTTCGCCGGAGATCTCGTCGCGCAGGCCGACGGCGACCTTGTGTCGCCCGGGGCGGATCTCGAGGTTGGCGCTGTAGACGTAGTACTTGCCGCGGGCGACGGCGATCTCCGACTCCGGTATCTGGATCGGAACCGGCACCTGCTCCACCGGCGACAGCTCGCCGTCGTCGTCCATCGCGGCGAGGGCGACCCGGACCTGGCCATGGTGGGAGCCGGCGCGGGGCAGAAGGGTCAAGGCGCCGATGGGTATCCGCACCTCGATGGGCAGGTAGATGGACCCCCGTTCGCCGCTCACCGATCGCTCGAGCACCATCTCGGCCGAAATGGTGTTCGACTCGACGCTGTAGAGCAGGGCCGCGAGAGTGCCCTCCGAGAGGCGGGTCTCCACGCTTTTGTCCCGATAGCCGTCCCGGTGGCGGAGCTTGAGGCCCTTTCTCTTCACTTGCACCTTGATGCGGTGGTAGCGACCGTCGCCGCCGTGGGACGGCACGTAGCCCAGGGAGTAGTAGGTACCGAAGTCATCGGCCATGCGATCGAGGGCGCCGGCGATGTTGTTGGTGTTGATCGCCGATTGACCCCCAGTGTCGTCCGCCAGCATCAGCAGGGGCTCCTGGCGGTTCATCTGGTAGGTGAAGTCGATCTCGATCTGGCTGGTGCCGCCGGCTCGGTCGGCACTCAGGGAAGAGTGGCTGCGCAGCCCCGCCGCTTCGAGGGTGTAGAAGGTGACGCGGTTGGCGTTGGCGTGGGCGATGGCCTCTTGGTAGAGCCGACGGGCGCTGTAGCGGTTGGCCTGCAGACCGAACGACGTCTGGTAGCTCTCCTTCCGGTACTCCTGCTCGACGAGCTGGAACAGGTCCTGGCCCGGGATCATTTCCAGGCCGTCGCTGACATAGAGCAGAGCCTTGCGGCCCGGCAGTCCGGCGAGGGTGCCCACCATCTCCCGTAGACCCCGCAGCGAGACCTCGACGTCGTTGAACGTGGTCTTGGCGTAGAAATCCGCGTGGCTCTCGGCCTCCCCCACCGTGTCGGATCGAAGGATGCGCTTGAGCACGTTGTCGCGCTCCTGCTCCTTCTGAACCGAGAACGCCGACAGGGTTTCGAGCTCGAAGGTGGCGTCGGAGATCTGCCGGACGTCTTCGGTGAACACCTCCCGCACGTGCAGGGAGCGCTCGAAGGTCACCAGCATCACCCGGGTGCCGTCGTCCACCTTGGTGCGGAGGAAGTTCCGCACCGCCCGCAACACCCGGTTCCGGTTGAACGGGCGGATGTGCAGGTTGTCGATGTAGACGATGAGGTGGAGCTGCTGACTCTCCGGGATCTCCGCCCGGCGTGGCTCCGGGGGTGCTGCCCGGTCCCGAACCTCGGGTTGGATCACCCCGGGCTGCTCGACGCCGCTGTAGTCGCTGTCGGCGACGGCGTAGAAGTTGGTGATCTTCATCGGCCGATCGTCCTCGAAGATCTCGAAGTCGTCGCGGGTCAGACCGGTGACGCGATTTCCGTCCTTGTCGGTGACGTAGACCTCGACGTTCACGACGTTGACGTCGAGGCGGTCGACGAAGAACTCTTCGCCGCCGCCGGACGCGGGCTCGGGCGTATCGCGGGCACCGAGGGGGGCTCCGTCGAGAAGCCATCCCGAAGCCGTAAGAAGCAGTATCGAAAGGAGAGTGCTCGGTCTCATCGCTGACTCCATCGTTGGGAAGGGGCGCGGTGGGAACCGCAGGTAGGCAGCTTCAGTATAGCCGACGCCCGGGGTCTCCTCGGTCCGCCGTCGGCCCCGGCACAGTGGCCGTTCGTCAGCCCAGGCGGTGGATCGACTCGGACAAAAGCTGCTATGATGTGCCCCTTGGCCGCCGACTACCGCCTTGGCTTGGACGTCTTCGTCGCTATCTGGCCCCTCGGAACCGACCCGGTTCCGCGGCCACCGGCTTCGACGCCACGCCCTTCAGTCGACGGCCTTTACGACGTCCAGTTTGTCGACCATCGATTCAAGGAGGCAGATCCAAAAAACCGAAGGCAGGCCCCCCGCAAGGCCTGTGACGATTTTCCAGGATTTGCCAAACTGCTGATTTCAAGGGACTTGCCTCGGGGATGCCGCCGATTTATCGGTTGGCTCGGTTCTTGCTCTAGTAGGGGGCGAGCCGGGAATTCTCCCCGAGTTAGCCGATGATCGCCTCCCCCGCCACTGATTTGATCCCGACCATCCCCAACAGCCCTACGCTGTCCGGGGCCGTCGTTTCCGCTTTGTTTCAATCCCGAACGCGAACCCGAAGCCCCCGCGGGCAGCGGGTTGGCGGAACCGTCCTGAACCGCTTCCCTTGGAGAAGAGGAAGCAAAACAGAGGAGTCTCTTTCATGAGGACGAATCGAACTCTCGCACGGGCGACGCTACTCGCCCTGGCGGCGGGTCTGCTTCTGGCGTCCGGCGCCTTCGCCCAGGCGCCCACCGGTAATGTCACCGGTAAGGTCGTCGACCCCGACGGCGCGCCGCTTCCCGGCGTGACCGTCACCGGTGAGTCGCCCAACCTGCAGGGCGCGCGCGTCGTGGTGACGGGCGCCGACGGCGGCTTCAAGCTCGCCTTCCTGCGTCCCGGTAACTACAAGGTCACCTACGAGCTGGAGGGCTTTTCCACCGCCGTCCAGGAAGTGGTCGTGTCCGGCGCCCAGGATAAGAGCGTCGGCAGCGTGACCCTGTCCCTCGCCGCCGAGGTCGAGGAGATCGTGGTCACGGGCGCGCTCGAGACCATCTCCGAGGGCACCGGCGCCGAAACCACCTACTCGATCGACGAGATCGACGACCTGCCGGTCGCCCGTAACATCCGCTCCGCCACCCTGCTGACCCCCGGCGTCGCCGCCACGGGTCCCAAGCAGTCCGGCAGCCGCCAGGCGCCGCTGTCCATCTCGGGCGCGATGTCCTTCGAGAGCCTCTACCTGGTGAACGGCGTGGTGGTCAACGAGAACCTCCGCGGCCAGAGCCTCGATCTCTTCATCGAGGACGCGATCCAGGAGTTCACCGCGGTGACCTCCGGCGCCTCGGCCGAGTACGGCCGTTTCACCGGCGGTGTCATCAACGTGCTCACCAAGTCCGGTGGTAACGACTTCAGCGGTTCCTACCGCCGTTCGTTCACCCAGGACGACTGGTCGTCCGAAACCGATTTCTTCGAAGAGCCGCTCGACGACACCCTCAACGAGCGTGAAGAGATCACCATCGGTGGCCCCTTCTGGAAGGACCACCTGTGGTTCTTCGGTGCCTACCGTGACATCGGCGACAACAGCCAGAACCGCACCACCGCGGCGCCCACCAGCATCTCCTACAACCGGGTTGCGACCCAGGAGCGTCTGGAAGGCAAGCTGACCCTGACCCCGCACCCGAGCCACTCGATCGTCGCCAACTACCTCGAGATCGAGGCGACCACGACCAACTCGTCCTTCGGTCAGGTTCTCGACCTCGACAGCCTGAGCGATCGTTCCGATCCGCAGGATCTCAAGGCCGGCCACTACACCGGTATCTTCGGGTCCAACTTCTTCGCGGAAGCTCAGTACTCCGAGCGTACCTTCGAGCTGGGCGTCGGCTCCGGTTCCCAGAGCCTCGACCTGATCGACGGTACGGTGATCCAGTGGAACGGTCCCGGTTCCCGCTATGGCACCGGCACCTTCTGCGGCGTCTGCGGCGGTGAGCTGCGTGACAACGAGAACACCCTGGCCAAGGGTTCCTACTTCCTCTCCACCGAGGGGTCCGGTTCCCACGACATCGTGTTCGGTTACGACACCTTCACCGACGTCCGTCAGTCCGACAACAAGCAGTCCGGTTCCGACTTCATCGTCTGGCACGGTAACGACCCGATCTTCCAGGGGAACGACATCTTCCCGGTGTTCGGTGCCGGCACCGCCCAGGATCAGTTCGACTGGATCGTGTGGTTCCCGATCCTCGAGGGTTCCCTCGGGACGGACTTCACCACCAACTCGCTGTACGTCAACGACAGCTGGCAGCTGAACGACCGCTGGAGCTTCAACCTCGGTCTTCGCTACGACGAGAACGACGGCGTCGACGCCGAAGGTAAGCAGGTTGCCGACGACAGCCGGATCAGCCCGCGCCTCGGCGCCACCTACGACGTCAAGGGTGACGGCGATCTGATCGTCAACGCCAGCCTCGGTCGCTACGTCGCCGGCATCAACAACGGTGCCGCCGATCAGACTTCGGCTGCCGGTACCCCGGCGATCTTCGCCGCCTTCTACGGTGGCCCGTCGATCAACGCCGGTGGCGGACCCCTGCTGACGCAGGAAGAGGCCCTCGCCGTGGTCTTCGACTGGTGGACCTCCAACGGTGGTCTCACCTCCCCCGAAGGCGACCTGAGTGCCCTTCCGGGTCTGTTCTTCGCGGACATCCCGGGTGCCACCACCGTCATCGACAACACCCTCGACTCGCCGTACGTCGACGAGCTGTCCGTGGGCTTCACCAAGCGCATCGGTAACAAGGGTCTGTTCCGCGCCGACGTCGTGCTGCGTGAGTTCGGCGACTTCTACGCCCAGCGCACCACCACCGACACCGGTCAGATCACCATCGACGCCGGCACCTTCGACCGGACCCTGGTCTACAACGAAGATGACCTGCTCGAGCGCGACTACAAGGGCCTGCACACGCAGTTCCGCTACCGCGCCACCGATCGCCTGACCCTTGCCGGTAACTACGTGCTGTCGAACGCTGAAGGTAACTTCAACGGTGAGACCGCCGGCTCCGGCGCCGTCAACGGTACCCCGTTGAACTACCCCGAGTACCGGGAAGCCCGCTGGAACACGCCGGTGGGTGACCTCACCACCGACCAGCGCCATCGCCTGAACCTGTGGGCGGTGTACAGCCTGCTGGACACCGACCGCCACAGCCTGAACGGCAGCGCGTTGGTCCGGTATGCCTCCGGCACTCCCTACAGCCTGGTGGCGTCCATCGACCCGCGTCCGTTCGTCACGAACCCGGGCTACCTGACGCCTCCGAGCGCGATGAACTACTTCATCGGCGGTCGGGGCTCGCTGGAGACCGACGACATCACGACCCTCGACCTCTCCTTGAACTACTCGTTCAAGTGGAACATGTGGAACCGTGGTTTCGAGATCTTCGTCCAGCCCGAGATCCTGAACGTCCTCGACGAGCAGGGCTTCGTGTCGGTCGACAACACGGTCGACAACCTGGCGCCGTTCAACCCCTTCACCGAGACTCCGGTGGAAGGCGTGAACTTCGAGCGCGGCGATGACTTCGGCAACCCGCAGGTGCCGGAGGACATCAACCTTCCGCGGACCTTCCGGGTCTCGGTCGGCGTCCGCTTCTGATCCACATCTGAAGCGATCCTCAAAGCCCCGGCTTCGGCCGGGGCTTTTTGTTGCAGTTTGGTCCGCCGACATCGGAGACCTGTTGCGCGCCCTGGCGCGGGCCTACCGAAGCACACTCCAAGAGCGGAGGGCGTGTCAGGTAGCCCTTCCCTAAGCCCTAGGGCCGCGGCTGCTATCGGCTCCGCAGATCGAGCACTTCGTCGAGCTTCAGGATGAGCTCGGTCTGCCGGTAGGGCTTCTGGAGGAAGCCCGCAAGGCCCAGGCCCTCGAAGCGCTCGACCGCCATGTCCTCTGCGTAGCCGCTCGACAGGACGACCCGAACGTCTTCCTTGATGGCCCTGAGACCCCGAAGCGTCTCCTCGCCGTCCATCCTCGGCATGGAGAGATCGAGGATCACGAGGTCGATCTCCCCCAAGTTCCGGGCGTAGGTCTCGAGGGCCTCGGCGCCGCCCTCGGCGGCGAGAACGCGGAATCCGAGGCGGCCCAGCATGCGGCTCGTCATCGCCAGGACGTTGGTGTCGTCGTCGACCACCAGGATCGTGCCGTCGGCGTCGGGCATGTCGTTGGTCTCCGGCGGGGGCGCCGCCGCTGCGGCGGGGGGTGCGGAGCACGGCAGGAGCACGGTGACGCCGGTGCCGTCTCCGGGGCGGCTCTCGACCTCGATCCCGCCGCTGTGCCCCCGGACGATCCCCAGGACCGCCGCTAGCCCCAACCCGCGGCCGGTGAACTTGGTGGTGAAGAAGGGGTCGAAGACGCGGGCCCGAACGTCCTCCTCCATTCCGACGCCGTCGTCGAGCACCTTCAGGAAAACGTAGTAGCCCTCCGGCAGGACCTCGGCGAAGGCGGCGGATTCGAGCTCAGCCTGGGCGTAGTGCCGATAGCCCGTCATC
Organism: Acidobacteriota bacterium; assembly: GCA_038748685.1. Lineage (GTDB taxonomy): Bacteria > Acidobacteriota > Thermoanaerobaculia > Multivoradales > J023 > JAUIJL01. The sequence continues at coordinate 47,935 of JBCDIS010000005.1, forward strand.
ACCGTCACGCGGCCCCCGGATTCGAGGGCCTCGGAAGCGTTCGTCACCAGGTTGAGGACCAGCTGGCGCAGCTGGGCGATGTCGACCTCCACCTTGGGCAGGCCCGCCCGCAGCTCGAAACGCAGGTCCACGTCGCCGCCGAGGGTGGTATTGAGGAGATGCTCCATGGCCCCCACCACCTGCGAGAGGTCGGTGGGCTCCACCAGGAAATGGCCCCGGCCGGAGTAGGCGAGCATCTGCTTGGTGAGCTCCGCGGCGCGCATCGCGGCGGACTCGATCTGCTCGATGTCGCTGCGGGCCGTGGATTCAGCCCCCAGATCCTGGAGGGCGAGGCTGGCGTTGCCGAGGATGACCATCAACAGATTGTTGAAGTCGTGTGCGATGCCCCCCGCCAGGACCCCCAGGCTCTCCAGCTTCTGGGCCTGCTGGAGGCGTCGGTCGAGCTTCGACCGCTCCGCCTCCGCCCGTCGCCGTTCGGAAATGTCCTCGAAGACGGAGACCCAATGGACGACGCCGTCGATGTCGATGACGGTGACGCGGACGCTCGAGACCAGGTTGCCACCGTCTTTGCGCTGATGGTGGACCTCGCCGGCCCAGGCCCCGTGCTCCTCCAGGGTGCGGCGCACGTCGTCCAATCCGGAGTCCAGGGGCGCTCCGCCGAGGACCCGAAGGTGCTGGCCCATGAGCTCCCCCGGCCCGTAGCCGAACATGTCGTCCTGGGCCGGGTTGGTGTAGAGGATGAAGCCCTCGGCATTGGTCAGAACGACCCCCTCGGTCATGCTTTCGAGGACTTGGGACTGGATCTTGTGGACCCGCTCCGAGCGCTTGCGTTCGGTGATGTCTTTGCCGATACAGCTCGCTGAGGTGAGCTGTCCCTCGTCGTCGTAGTGGGGGTTGACGGTCCATAGGACATCCCGGACTTCCCCGGAGCGGCTGATCTGTCGATTCTCGAAGCTCACGCAGCTGTAGCGACCCGTGGTCCAGCGCTCGAATCGCCTGCGGGTCTCGTCGTGGTCGTCGGGGTGGACGAAGTCGAGGAAGGGAAAACCGATGCACTCCTCCGGCTCGGCGCCGTAGACGTCACGGCTCACCTGGTTGACGAAGGTGAATCGTCCGTCGGCGCCGATCTGCATGACGAGGTTGTCGGTCCCTTCGATCAGCTCCCGATACCAGCGTTCGGAGAGCCGGAGGCGATCTTCGGTCTGGTGCTGTCGGGTGACGTCGACGCACGAGCCGACGTAGCCGAGAAAACGGCCGTCCGAACGGAATCGGGGCACCCCGGAGTCCAGGACCCGCCGGTAGACCCCGTCGTGCCTGCGCAGGCGGTAGTCGAGCTGGAAGGGCTCCCGGCCGTGGAAAGCGTCCAGGACCCTCTCCAGGCAGGGCTCCCGGTCGTCTGGGTGAAGGTCCTTGGCCCATCCTTGGTTCACCAGCTCTTCCGGCCGGCGGCCGGTGAGCTCCTGCCAGGAGCGGTTGAAGAAATTGCGCTCCCCCTGGGTGTCGCAGGTCCAGACCAGGACCGGAACGGTATCGGCGATGTGCCGGAAGTGGGCTTCCACCTCCGATGGCCATCGCCGCCTGGGGGCAGCTTCGAGCCAGGCCGAGCGTTCTGCGTCTTCGATCCGGAAGGAGCACAGCCACCGGTCGTCGGCGGGATCGAGGGCCAGGGGGGTGACGCTGAAGCCCAGCCGGCGCGGCGGGGTCGTCCGTGGATCGCTCACCTGGAACGTCGAGGTGGCCTGGGCCCGCCAGGCGTGGAGACCGCTCTCCAACCAGGCTCCGAACAGCTCCTCCGGCAGGGGAAGGGTGCCGAGCAGGGTGCCTCCGGCGAGCTCGGGGGAGAGGCCTAGCAGCTCGGCGGCGGCCCCGTTGCAGGTGACGAGGCAAAGGTCGTCGGGCCGTACTTCCAGCACCCCCATGGAGACCGGGGACGCGTGGAAGGACCGGACGATCAGATCCCGATCTCCGGCTTGATGGACCGTGGGTGTCGGCGCGGCGGGGCCGGCGGAAGTGGCCAAGGCCATCTCGCGATCGGCGTCTTTGCGGTGACTCAGCATTGAAAATACCAGCGGTTTCGGGGGTGCCAGAGGAAGGCACCCACCATGCTAAGTCGATGACATTAAGGGCCGAATAACGGCCGGAGCCGCCGGGGCCCGGCGGTCAAGGGGATCCGTCGAGGGCGCGCCGTGCGGCGTCGAGGCTCGGGTCGAAGGAGAGGGCGATCTCGAAGCGCTGGCGGGCGCCGGCGGCATCGCCTTGGGCGGCGAGGAGGGAACCCACGTGGGCATGTGCCTTGGCGCGGACCGGGGCGGGGGCCTGCGGATCGTCGGCGACGGTGGAGAGGTGTCTCAGGGACCTGGCCCCGTCCCCCAGGCCGGCCATCGCCCAGGCGAGCCCGACCCGCGCCGCGGGGTCTTCCGGGGGGAACTCGTCGAGTAGGAGGCCCAATTCGTCGATGGCCTCCTGGCGGCGCCCGAGGGCCGCCAGGGCCATGGCCCTCTGGCTTCGGGCCTGCGAGCTCGAAGGATCCCGGCGAAGGGCCTCGTCGAGCTGCGCCAGGGCTTCTGCGGGCCGGCGATCTTGGAGCAGGAGCCAGCCCAGGCGTATCCTCGAAGGCGCGTGGCCAGGGGCTCGGTCGACGGCCTCCGAGTAGGCCCCTGCCGCTTCTTCGGCCCGCCCGGCCCGCTCGTAGAGGGACCCGAGATCGTGGCGGAGCTCGGCAGAATCGGGGGAGAGGCGGACCGCTTCGAGGTAATGTCCGAGGGCATCCTCGATCTCCCCACGCTCCGCCAAGGCCTTGCCGAGGGCTTGGTGCGCCACCGGATCCCCGGGGTCCGCTTCGACGGCGCGGCGGTATTCGGCGAGGGCCCTTTGGGGGTCCCCCGCCAGCTCCGCGTGACGCCCGCGGGTGACGTGGGCGGCGGCGCCGGTGGTGAGGCTGGCCAGCTCGGCGTCGAGGGGGTCGGGGCAGGCGGCCCGGCCGCCGACGCTCACATCCCTCCCGGCACTGGCCTCGAGGTGGACTTCGGCCTCGTCGTCTCGCCCCAGCCGCAGAAGGGCCTGCCCGAGGGGGAAGTGTGCCTGGAGCGCCCGCGGCTGGCGTTCCAGGACTTCGCGGAATCGCGCCACCGCCGTTTCCAGATCGCCGTCCGAAAGGGCCAGGCGGCCCAGCTCGTAGAGCGCGGCGACGCAGCTCGGGTCGGTGTCGAAGGCCCGGCGGAGGGCGGCGCCGGCTTCGTCTCCGCGGCCCCGGCTCAGCTCGACGCGGCCGAGGCGCCAGAGGGCCGCGACATTGCCCGGGTCCAGCTCCAGGGCCTGGTCGAGGCTCCGGGCCGCGTCGTCGAGCCGACCGCGGCGCTCGTCCACCAAGCCCGCGTAGTAGAACCACCGGGGGTCTCGGGGGGCGTGGAAACGGGCGTGCCCGTAGCAGGCCGCCGCCGGCTCCATCAGATCGTAGGCGTGGTAGAGCTGGGCGAGGCCGCCGTAGGCGCTGGCCAGGGCCGCTGGCCGTGCCCCCTCCGCCTCGGCCCTCTCCAGCAGGAGCCGGGCGTCGGCCAGCTGCTCGCGGACCGCCGGATCCATCTGGCTGAGGTCGGGCCAGGGCACCGCCGGGGGCTTCGGGGTGGTTAGACCGCCCGGGGCTCCACCGTCGGTTGGCCCTTTGTCGACACCTTGATCCGCTGATCCCGAGGGACCCGCTGATCCCGAGGGACCCGCTGATCCCGAGGGGGCCGTGGTCTCTGGGGCGGGCTGCTGCTCCCCTCCCCCACAGGCGAGGAGGAGAAGGCACCCGAACAAGCCGAATAGGATGCCGCTGCGGCGGATCGTCAGGGAAAGGGGGTCAAAGTTCATCATGACTCCCCTGGACCCTGGCCGCCGGGACCCGCCGGCATCGACCGGCCGCTCCCCTCCCGCAGGACGACGTAGCGGTCGATATCTCCAAGGTCGAAGGATTCCCAGGACCCGTCGGGCCAGCGGACCCACAGGGGGCCTGCTGCGTCGGTGTCGCCCAGGCCGAACCGCAGCCGCGGGTCGTTGGAGCTGGCATAGCTGCCGTCGGTGCGGCTGCGGCGCCACAGGGTGCCGCTGGGTACCTCGAGGCCGACCCAGGCGCCGAGGCGGTCGCCACCGCCCTTCCCCACCGGGCGGACCCCCAGCCAGTGCCGGTCCTGCCCCACCCGATTGACCAGCAGCCGCAGCGTTCCGCCGTTGTTGGAGACCAGGACGTCGGAGTCGCCGTCGTTGTCGACGTCCCCTGAGGCGACCCCGCGGCCGACATAGGGGGTCGCGAAATCGGCCCCGGCCACGTCGCTCGCCACCTCTTCGAAGCGGGGTCCGTCGTCCCCGGGGGGACCGAGATTGCGGAACAGCTGTGTGGGCATCTTCAGGGGAAGGGGATCCCCCGCGGCGAGCTGCTCGGGGATGATCTTGACGCCGCCGTTCACGGTCAAGAGGTCGAGCCAGCCGTCGTTGTCGACGTCGATCCAGGCGTTACCGAAGCCCGTCTGGCTCCAGCTCGGGGCGCCGAGGCCGCTGTTGACGGAGCGGTCCTCGAAGCTGCCGTGACCGTCGTTGCGGTAGAAGGTATTGGACTCTAGTGCGAGGTGCGTGAGCAGCAGGTCCTCGTCGCCGTCGCCATCGACATCCCCCGCCACGACCCCCATTCCGGCTTCCGCCTGACCTTCTTGGTTGACCGACGCCCCCGAAAGCAGCGCCCGCTCGCTGAAGACGCCGTCGGCGCCGCGAACCCACAGATGATTGGGCATGCCGTCGTTGGCCACGAAGAGATCGAGCCACCCGTCCCCATCGGCGTCGAGGGTCACCACCCCCAGACCCGCCGCCGCTGGCGCCCGGTCGATCCCGAGCTCGGCGGTGACGTCCTCGAAGGTGCCGTCCCCCCGGTTGCGCAGCAGCCGGTCCGCCACCGGCGGATGGCTGAGGGGGCCGCAGTAGTCGAGGGTGCCCGTCAGGGACCGGCAGGGCTTGGCCGACGCCGTGGAGAAGTCGACGTAGTTGACCACGAAGAGGTCGAGCCAGCCGTCCCGGTCGAAGTCCACGAAGGCCGCGGACACGCTCCATCGCGGGTCGTCGGCCCCCGCCTCGGCGGTGACGTCGGTGAACGTCGGAACGCCCCGGACCGGGCCGCCGTCGTTGCGCCACAGCTGATTTGGACCGTCATTGGTGACGTAGAGGTCGAGGTCACCGTCGTTGTCCACATCCCCCGCCGCCACCCCCATGCCGTAGCCGCCGGATTGCAGGCCGGCGGCCTGGGTGACGTCGGTGAACTGGAGCTGACCGCCGGGGATCAGCTCGTTGAGATAGAGGCGGTCGACCAGAGGCAACTGCCCTTCCTCCGGCGGAGGGGTCGCCCCGGCGGGGTCGGCGTCGACGGGCAGCATCCGTCCCTGGACGGCGTAGACGTCGAGATCACCATCGCCGTCGGCGTCGAAGAGGGCGACCCCGGACCCCATCATTTCCGAATAGTAGCGGGCCCCCGACATGCCGTTGAAGTGGCGGAAGTCGAGACCGGCTTCGGCGGACCGCTCTTCGAAGAAGGGCCCCTCTGGGGGCGCAGTCACCGCCTTGGATCCTCCTTTGGAGCCCTGGGGTGAGGTCGTCGTCGATCGGGCGTCCGACCCTGACTCCGGAGGGGGAGGACCGCACGCGCCCAGGATCAGGGCCAGCGCAAGAACGCCGAACGCGGCTCTCGGGGGGATTCTGCTCATCCCGCACCGGCCGCCACCGGCGGGCTGACGATCAGATCCCCGGGGCCCTCGGCGCGGAAGGGGCGCCCCCGTTCGTACGCCTCGAGGCGCTGGCGAAGGGCCCGGGTGACGTCGGTCCGGCCGAGGGCCGTCGCTTCCTCCACCAGCCGGCCCTGGAGCTGCCGAGCCGACTCGAAGTCCCCGGCTTCGGCGTGGGCCATGGCCAGGGTCTCGGCGCGGTCGAGGGTGCGCTCGGCTTCGAAGGCCCTCTGGGCAAGCTCCAGCGCCAACTGGCCATCCCGCAGATCCGCCTCGGGGCTGGCGGCCCGAAGGCGGGCCAGCGCGTGGACGATGGAGGGCTCGTCGGGAAGGGCTGCCACCGCAGCCTCCAGCTTCTCCGCCGCGCCTTGGCGGCGACCGAGCAGCAGGAGGGCCGTCACTTCGCCATGGCGGGCCGCCACGAGGGTCGGCGCCGCCTGGACCGCGGCGGCGTAGACCTCCGCCGCTTCCGCGAGCCGGCCGACGTGGCCGAGCACCGCCGCCAGCCTCAGGGCCACGTCGGCGTCCTGTGGCGCCAGATCGGCGGCCCGCCGATAGTCGGTGATGGCATCCTCGAAGCGGCCGAGATTGGCGAGCACCGCCCCCCGCCTTTCGTGGGCCGAGGCGACGGCGGCGGATCCCTCGGGGGCGTCCCGCACCACGGCGGAATAGGCGTCCACGGCGGGCTCGAAGCGCCCGGACCGGGCCAGCGCGTTGCCGAGCTTGAGGCGCGCATCATGGAGCGAGGGATCGAGGTCTAGGGCGCGGCGAAGGTTGGCTTCGGCGCGGTCGTCCTGCCCACCGTCGGCGCGGAAGGCCCCCGCCAGGTACCACCAACGGGCCGCGAAGCCCGGCTGGTCCGGGAGGGCCGTGGCCCGCTGCTCCATCTGCTCCACCGCTCCGCCTATACCCGCGAGCTGGGAGAGGGCGAAGCCCAGGTCCGACACCGGGTCGAAGTCGTCCCCCTCGACCCGGGCGGTCAGCACCTCCAAGGCCGTCAGGCTCACGAGCCTGCCGATGTTTTCCGTCAGAGGATCCGAGAAGGAGGGTTCCAGGTCCCCCCGCTCGGCGAGGTGGATGGACGCCGCGTCGCCGTTGCCCAGGGCGCGGTGCGCCAGGCCCAGGGGGTAGTGGACGGCGGTGGCGTCGGGCTGGGCCCTTAGGGCGGCTTCGAAGTGTTCCACCGCTTCGGCGTGGCGCTCCTCCGCGGCGGCGGCGCGCCCGAGCCCAAAGGAGGTGGCCGCCGGTTCGGCCCCCGCGCTCCGGGCCTGTTCGAAGAGCTCCGCGGCGCGGTCAGGGCGTGCCAGATCCAGCTCCACCTCCGCCAGCCGGAGGAGGGTCGGGGCGTCGTCCGGCTCGAGGCCGAGGGCCGCGGTGTAGGCGTCGCGGGCGGCTTCCAGCTGGGACGACTCCTGCCGGCAGGCGCCGGCGAGGTAGTGCCAGCGATGAGCCTCCGGACGGACCCGCCGAGCGTTGTCGAAGGCCAGGGCCGCAGCGTTGGGGTAGCCGAGGGCGGCGAGGTGGGAACCGAGGTCGCCGTAGGCTCGGGCGACGTCTTCGGGCTCCGCGTCGTCCTGTTCCCGAATCGCCTCGGCCTTGCCGGCGACCTTGGACAGCCGCTCCCGGGTCGGCGCCTCTTGTTGGGAAAGATCGGGGAGCGGTACAGGTTCGAGGTGGGGGAGGTCCTGGCCGCAGGCCAGCGTGAAGGCGAGGAGCCCCGGCATCCAGAAGCGGAGCCATCGGGCCGGGGAACGTCGTGGTCGAAGGGTCGTCATCGGACCCCCTAGTGTATCGGGATCCGTGACCCGCGGGAGGGGTCCGCGGCGGAGTTCAGCCGCCGCCTGGAGGGCCGGAGTCTCCGCCTGCGACCTTGCTCACCACGCCCGAAAACCGACTCTTGACGCCGGTGGAGGCCACCACGTCGAGGTAGTAGTAGTAGCGCTTTCCGGCTTCGACCTCCCGGTCGACCCAGTGGTAGGAATTGACCGTCTCGTCACTTCCACCCTCGGCGCGGACGATGTGTCGGCTCGCCCGGAGGAAGGGGCCGGACCGCTGCTCCGAGCGATAGACGAGGTAGCCGTAAATCTGCTTTTCCTGGCGGGCCTTCCACCGCAGGGTGACGGCGATCCCCTCACTTCCGTCTTCGGTGCCCTCTTTCCCGGCTTTCGGGTCCAGGGCCGTCGCGTTCCGACCGACGTCGGTCGCGGATTCCGCCGGCGCCGCGGGCGCTTGGGCGGGGGGCTCCGCTCGAACCGTCTGGCCAAAAGGCGCCAGGGTGAGCAGCACGAGGACTAGGCCAACCAACGTGACGGGGCTCATCGCTGTCCCTCCGCTGCGCTGCCCAGCCGCTTGATGACCGTGCCCGGGCTGACGAAGCGCGCGACGTAGCGAAGGGGCACCGGTTTGGGATCGTGGCTGGTGGTGACGAGGAGCTGGCCCTCGACCGTCGCGGTCTCTGGGCTGTTGGCCCGCAAGGTCAGGGTCCAGCATCGGGAGGCTCCGTGGGGCTCTTCGTTCTCGGACGGTCCCTTTTCGGGGGTGGCGCAGGGCCGCGCGTCCACCTCGAGGCGGTCGTCGGGGGTGGCCGGGGCGACCGATTCCACGAGGAAATCCACCCCGTCCCGGCTGCGCAGCTCCAGGGCCTTCTCAAGGGGCTGACCGGCCTGGATCAGGCCGACGTTCACCGGGTGCTCGGAGGGCACGACATCGCCGAAGATGTGGGCCCGGTACTGCACCTCGATCTCGGGCTGGTGGGGGACGTTGGTTCGTAGGCGGAAGGCGCCCCCGACGGTACCCCGCTCGGTTCCTGCCAGCAGGGAGATGCCGAGCTCCATCCGCTCCCCGGCGACGCCCAGGCGGGTCGGTTCCCCTAGGCTCAAGATCGGCGGCAGACCCTCGGCCCCTTCCAGTTCGAGCCGGGGCACTTCGCGACTGCCGAGATCCAGGCTCCTCGCGGCGCCCCGTCGCTCGTCGACGAAACCGAAGTCGAGAACGGGCCTCTCCGGGTCATAGGCGGACTGGGCGAACCCGCTCAACGTCATTCGATACCGAGGCTTCCCGGGCTCGTCGGTCAGCATCGCGTACCGATAGGCGAAGGCGCCGAGGCGGTTCGCGGGCTGGCGGACCCGCAGCTCCCCTTGCTGGCCGGCCTCCACCACCGGGGCCGGAAGGTGGAGCTGCGCGCTACCGCCGATGTCCACCAGCTCGACGATGCGGATGGGCCGTTTCGACGGATTGTGGAAGACGAAGCGCTGCTCGAGGACGTCTCCGACGTAGACCTCCCGTTCCAGGGTCAGGTTGGGTTCTTCGACGTCGAGGGCGCGGGGGGCCGCCGAGCCGCGTCCCTGGGCCAAGGATGCCGACCAAGGAACGAGGGCTGTCAGGAAGAGGGTAAAGAGTCGTCTCAGGTGCATAGAAACAAGATCTTGGCGAGGCGGCGGACCGAATGCAAGCGGACCCGGCCGGATGGCGAAAATGGCTCAAATGCAAGAGAGCTGCCCCCGGTGAGGGAGGCAGCTCTCGCGGTATCGACGTTCCTTGGAGCGGATCAGTCGATGGAGAACTCGAGGAGCTCCACCGGCAGGGTACCCGTGACCTCGAGGGCGTAGGTGCCGCAGCTGCCGGCGTTACCGGCGGCGTAGTAGGAGTCGATGTAGAGGTAGTAGGTGCCGTCGGGGTAGTTGGCGGGGTCAATGAGCTCGGGGCCCGCGCCGACACCGATGGCGTCCTGGGAGTGGGCGACGCAGCTGTTGCCGTCACCGCAGGTGCTGAGGAGGAAGAGGGCGAGGTCACCGGTCGAACCCGTCAGGTCAGCGGAGAAGGTGACGTTGTTGCCGGCGCCGAGGGGCACCTCATAGATCACGTCCTCACCGTCGTAGGCGAAGGGCAGGTCGGTGCCGCAGGAGCCGCCGGGGTAGGCGCCGATGTCGTTGGTGTTGCCGCAGGTGTCGCCCGTGTCGTTGTAGGGCAGCGGGCCGGAGACGGCGGCCGTCGGCGGGCAGGTGTTGCTACCGACCGGGCTGTCGGGGCCGGCGGGCTTGCCGCTGAAGTCGGAGTCGCTCCGGTTGATGGGATCGGCTTGGGCGGTACCGGCCAGAAGCAGGCAGGCCGCCAAGAGAACGAGGGAGGCAACACGCATAGACTTTCTCCTCGGCAAAACCCGTGAGAGGATTGATACTCGTTTAACGGCGATAAATCAATATTCCACACACCCTAGGGGCTGTCAACAGCGTATTGTCTATGCATCGCCTCCTCCTGAACTCCGCCCTTCTCCTCGGCGCTCTGACCGTCGCCGTCGCGCCCGCCTTCTTGGCCCCCGGGACCTCCGTGGGACAGGCGGTGCCCGGGCGAGCGAACGCGGCCGGGCAGATCGCGACGAAGGCCGAGGCTCAGCCCCCCAACGTGCTGTTGATCACCGTCGATACCCTGCGGCGGGACGCCCTTGGCTGGCTCGGCGGCAGCAACGACACCCCGGAGCTCGACCGACTTGCGGCCGAGGGATTCCGCTTCCCCACCGCGGTCACCCCGGTTCCGATCACGTTGCCCGCCCACACGTCCCTTTTCACGGGTTTGGTGCCGAAGCGCCACGGGGTCCGGGACAACGGTCGGCTCGTCTCCGCCACTCCGCCGACCCTCGCGGAACGCCTTGGGGAGAAGGGCTATCGAACCGCGGCCTTTGTCAGCGGTTTCCCCTTGGAGTCGATTTTCGGCCTCGACCGCGGTTTCGACCACTACGACGACGAGTTTCCAGACGGCCGCCGTGGATTCCTCGAACGTCGGGCCGCAGACACCGCCGCCGCCGCCGCCGAGTGGATCCGAAGCCAGGACGGGGCGCCCTGGTTCGTCTGGGTCCACTTCTACGACCCCCATGATCCGTACGAGCCGCCGCGGGAGTTCTGGCGGCCCGGCCCCCGGGGTAGCTACGACGGCGAGGTGGCCTACGTGGACTACGCGGTGGGCGAGCTGCGCCGAGCCCTTCCCCAGCAGCCGCGGGACACCTTGACGATCTTCACCGCCGACCACGGAGAGGGCCTCGGCGAGCATGGAGAGGACACCCACGGCTACTTCATCTACGATTCCACGGTGGTCGTCCCCCTGGTGCTGCACTGGCCCGGCCGGCTCGACGCCGGCGAAAGCGACTTCGCCGCGCGGCTGGTGGATGTCTCCCCCACCGTCTTGGACCTTTTGGGGGCCCCTCCCCTACCCGGGGTGGACGGTGTGACCCTGCGGCCGGTCCTCGAGGGCGAAACGTCTCCATCCCGGCCGGCGCTGGTGGAGACCCGCCTGCCGTGGCTCTACTTTGGGTGGGCGCCGTTGGAGGCTCTGCGGTACGACGACTGGAAGCTGATCGTGGCGCCCCGGCCCGAGCTCTACGACTTGGTTGAGGATCCCGGGGAGACCGCAAACCGGATCGACGACGAGCGGCGCCGGGCGCGGTCCCTGATCGGCGAGCTGCGTCGCCTCGGATCCCGTCCGGCGGCGGACGCGGCGGGGGTCGACGACCCAGAGACCCTGGCGCGGCTCCAATCCCTCGGCTACGTCGGCGCCGGATCTTCGGACAACGAGCCCCCCCCGGGCTTACCGGACCCGAAGGACCGCATCGACCTTCGTCGGCGACTGCTCGCGGCGGAGGAGCTCCTCAAGGCAGGTCGGAGGGACGCCGCGGCCCGGGCCTTCGAAGAGGTTCTGGCGGTCGAGCCCGAGAACCGATTCGCCATGCTCCGCGCCGGCATCGCCCTGCTCGACGCCGGCCGCCTGCCGGCGGCGACCCGCCGACTCGAAGGGGCGGTGGCCCTCGACCCGGACCGCGTCGAGGCTAGGTTCGCCCTCGGCGACGCTTTGCAGCGGCAGGGGAGGTGGGCCGAGGCGATTCCCCAGTGGATGGAGCTGGTCCGTCTCCAGCCCCGCCGTTTCCAAGGCTGGGCCAACCTGGCGACGGCCCTGGCGGCGGAGAAGCGGCCCGGGGACGCCGCGGAAGCCGCGACGAGGGCGGTGGAGCTGGCCCCCGAGGAAGCGCGGCTGCGCCTGGACCTGGTGCGCTACCTACAGGACGCGGGGGACACCGAGGCGGCGAAGGCCAGCCTGAAGGCGGCCCTCGCAGCACACCCGGATCTGCGGGCCGGGGTGTCGGCGGACCCGCGGTTCGCCCCCCTACTGTCCCCCTGAAGGTTGCTTGTCCGCCCCGTCAACCTGTTCCAGCTGTCGCGGTTCCGGCTGTCGCGCCGGCACAGGATCTACGGTGCCGGCGGGGGTCCACGGTCCGCAGCGCAGCACCCGCCAGAAGGCCAGGCCGCTGCCCCGCGCCGCCCCATGCCGGCGGATCGCCTCTTCCCCGTAGTGGCTGCAGGAGGGGCAGAAGCGGCATTGGACCCCCAGGGACGGCATGGCCCTGGAGAGGGTCGCCTGGTAGAGGTCGATGGCGCCGAGGAGGACCTTGGCCCCGAGCTGAGAGTCGGGGGCCCGCGAGAGGTCGAAGGCGAGGAGCCCCAGCGCGAGGACGAGGGCCCAAAGCCAACGGCGTCTTCGTTTGGGCCCCCCGGCCGCATCCGCGGCGGGGGGCGAGGTTTCAGGGGGCGACGTGCCCACGTCCGCCAATCAGAACTGATCCGCGAACGGGCTGACCCCTGGGATCAGCAGACGGCCGCCCTGGAATGCCTTGACGATGCACAGGATCCGAACCACCAGAGACGCGACCCCGAGGGCGATGAAGGCGAAGCAGCCAAAGCACGCCAGCGGCCCGATGATGGCCGAAGAGGCCCATTGGAGGACGTTGAGGACGATCCAGAGGAGGATTTCGGCGCCGGTGATCACCAGGCCGTGCCGCGCGTGCCAGGCGACCTCACGGTCGTTTTTCTCCGCCAAGAACGGGATCAGGGCGAAGATCCACAGGTACGAGAGCATGAACCAGAGCTGACGGTTCGGCGATTCGCCGCCGGGGCCGGGGGGCGGCGGAGCTGCACCCGGCGGGGGTGGGCCGGGGGGTGGCGGCGCTGCGGCGGCCGGTGGCGGCGGCGGGCCGGGGGGGGCCGCGGGTGGAACCTGACTCTCGTCGCTCATCGGGGGCTCCTCTCGCTGAACGGTGAATGTAGAAATTCAGTCTATGCTGCGATCCCCCGACCCTCAAGTGATGATCTCTACGTCCACCGGGGGAAGGGAGGCGCCCCCGGAAAGCGTCGGGTCAGCGCAGGCCGCCGGGGACCAAATGGCTCAGGTCGCCGACGGCGAGGGGCGTCCTGCTCCAAAAAGGCTCCCCCAGCTCGGCGTTGATCATCTGTCCGAAATGGCGGGCGCGACCCTCCACGGCCCGGGAGAACTCCCGGCTCGCCACCTTGGTGGCGGGCTCGTCGCGGGAATCGTTGGGGCGGTAGAGCTGGCTGGCGTAGCAGGCCAGGGCGGCGACCTTGCGATCCCAGGCGGCGCCGACGTCGACCACGAAGCTCGGTTCAAAGGCGTCGTGCTGCATGTAGGAGAACACCGCCCCGGGGCGGTGGGGCTCCCCGGTCCTCGGCGCCCGCCGCCGAAGGCCGTCGTAGAAGCAGGCGTCCTTCACCAGGCGATGGGCTCGGCCGTGGTCGGGGTGGCGGTCCTCGGGGGCCGGCGAGAGGACGATCTCCGGGCGATATCGGCGCAGGAGGGCGATCAGGGCGTCCTCCTCCACTTCCGACGTGCGCAGGGCGCCGTCGGTGCAGTCGAGGATCTCCACCGCCGCGGCGCCGAGGGCCGCCCCCGCCGCCCGGGCCTCGGCTTCCCGCTCCGCGGGGGTCCCCCGGGTGCCCCGTTCGCCCCGGGTGAGGTGCACGATTCCCACCGCCTTGCCGGAGTCCACCGCCATGGCGAGGGTACCGCCGCACCCCAGCTCGACGTCATCGGGGTGGGCGCCGACGGCCAAGATGTCGAGGTGTAGGGGTTCCGAATCGCTAGGGGGCATGTTAATCACTCCAGTCGGACGACGTTCATACGCCTTGGGTCCGGATCCAGCTGCTCGAGCATGGAGCGCACCAGGTCGTCGCCGTACCGACAATAAAAGAATGCGGTGGAGAGCTCCCGTTCCTGGAGATGACCGTCGGGCAGGATGGCGTCTCGGAGCTGTTCGAAGCGCCGAAGCCACACGCCGTGGCGCCGGGCGGTGGCGGCGGCGACTTTGGACGCCAGCTGGTCGAGGGCCCGGTCCACCAGGTCCCGGGTCTTCCGCCAGGGTTTTTCGAGGCTGGGGTCGAGGCCCACGGCGCCGTCCCGCAGCTCCGCCACCAGCTGGCCGATCCGCTCCCGCGCCGGAGTCACGAAGTCGTCCCCGAGGCGGGAGGCGAGCAGCTTCTCCAGCGGCTGCTCGAGGAGCTCGGCGAGGGAAATGCCGAGCTCCTCAAGGTATCCCGCCTGTCGTCCATCCAGCACGAGGGCCTGGGGGCGGAGGGAGGTCCACGGCGCGTCGATGCCGAGGATGCGGTAGCTCGGCGCGGCCTGGGCGAGGTAGGACAGCTCGGAGGGCCCCATCACCTGCAGGGTCGAGCCGAGGATCGCGTCCTGGATGGCGGGCCGGGCCAGGACCCCGGGGCTGACCACGGCGGGGTTGTCGTCCAGCCGTTCCAGCAGCTCCGCCACCGGCGCCGAGTAGCCGTCGACCCCCCGCAGGCCAAAGCGGTCGTCGCCCTGCCACTCGATCCGGCGTCGTTCCTGGCCGTGGAGCAGGAAGAGGGGGGAAAGCCCCGGCTGAGGGTTCACCTGCAGGGGGTGACCCCGCTCCTGGATCCGCCGGTCGGCCCGGGCGAAGCCGTCGTCCAGCTCGGCCCTGGCTTCCACCAGGCGTCGAAGGAACGGGGCCTGGAGGCGCTTCGCCTCGCTGAGCATGGAGTCGAGGATCAGGGGGGCGTCGGCGCCGAGGATCCCCACCAGCATGCGGGCGAAGGCTTCGCCGAAGCGGGCGTCGGCCCGGTACCAGGCGCGGAGCCGGTCGAGTCGGGCGGTGGCCTCCTCCCCCCCCACCAGGGATTCGACCTCGGCGGCGACGGCGTCGAAGCCGGAGCCGAGGGTCCGCATGCCCACCGGCAGCAGGGGTGCGGGATCCTCGCCGAGGTCGAAGTGCTGGAGCTGCCCGCGGCCGAGGAAGGTTGTCTGGGCCACCTCCGCGAAGTCGTGGTCCTCGGTCGCCATCCAGAACACCGCCACCGCCGATTCCCCCCGGGCTTCGAAGGCCCGGACCTGGCGCACCGCCGCCAGGGTCTTGGTGAGGGCGAGGAGGGGGCCTCCAAAAAGTCCGGGCTGCTGCCCCGTCACCACCACCCGTGTGGCCGGGTCGGCGAGGCGGTCCGCCAGCTCCTGGGCGCGGGGGTGGCCATACGCTTCGTTGGCGACGGCGAGGGCGGCGGCCAGGGGGGCACGATCCTGAGCCGGCTCAGCGGCGGAGGTGGGCAGCTCCCCGGGGGCGAGGAACTTCAGCGGCTCGAGGAGGTCGAGATCCCGGCCCGCCAGGTAGGCGGTGGGCAGGGGCGGCAGGCGGTCTTCGAGGGGGAGCTCAAAGAGGCGCTTTGTGGCCGACGACGATGAGGCGCTCACTGTCACGGTGGTAGGGCTCTCCGTCGAAATTTCCATAGAGGTCATCCACTTCCAATCCGGCCCAACGGGCGCCGATGGTGACCTCTTCACGGTCGTAGGCGCGGACGCTTTCCAGATAGGTGTCGGCGCGCCCGTCGGGGGCCACGAGGCGCATGCGTTTGTTGATACGACGGGTCTCTCGGTCGAACCAGCGCTCGATGTGGATCTCCCGGCCGCCCCGGTGCTGAATCTCCCGCTCCGTCAGTTCGGCGAGGACCCGGTCCCGGTTCAGGAAATCGATCATGAATCGGCCGCCGGGGGTGAGCATGCGGACGATCTCTTCGAGCACCCGAAAGTTCTCCCGTTCCCGAGCGAAGTATCCGAAGGAGGTGAAGAAGTTGAGGACCCAGTCGAAGGATCCGGCGACGAAGGGAAGGCAGCGCATGTCTCCGGCGGCGCTTGTCGGCTGACGGGGCGGGTGGGCGAGTAGTGAAATCGAAAGGTCGACCCCCACCACCTCGAAGCCGCGCCTCCGCAGTGCCGCGGAATGCCGTCCGGCGCCGCACGCCAGGTCGAGCACCCGCCCCGGCTTGGGGCCGGTGAGATGGCGCTCGACGAAGCGCACGTGGCGCTCCGCCTCGCCCTCGTCCCGATGGGCGTAAAGATCCAGGTATTCCTGGCCGAACCATTCTTTGTACCAGGCCATGGTGGGCTCCTTGACCCTTGCGGCTGCGCCGGAGTCGACGTTTCAGCGCTCTGATGCGGTGGGCGCGTCGAAGGTTACGGGCCTATCGTAACCGGCGGACCGCGCCGGTGGGGCCTTCGGGGGCCATCGGCTAGAATCGCGCCGCGATGTTTCAAATCGGCCACATCCCCGTCGACCCGCCGCTGATTCTGGCCCCCATGGCCGGGGTCACGGACCGCGACTTCCGCTTGATCGTGCGCCGTATCGGCGGCGTCGGCGTGGTGACGATGGAGTTCATCTCGTCGAAGATGCTGATGCAGGGGGACCGCCGGATCACGGGACTGCTCCACTACGCGGAGGAGGAGCGCCCCCTCTCGATCCAGATCTACGGCTCCGACCCGGACACCATGGCCGAAGCGGCTCGCGTGGTGGAAGCGCGGGGGGCAGACCTCTGCGACATCAACATGGGGTGCCCCGCCAACACGGTGCTCCAGGGCGGCGCCGGCGCAGCCCTGATGGGGGACCTGGATCTCGCGGAGCGCATCGTCGCCACGGTGCGCCGGGCCATTTCGATCCCCCTCACCGTCAAGTTCCGCCTGGGTCTGGACGATCGCCGCCGCAACTTCCTGGAGCTCGGCCGCATCTGCGAGGCCAACGGCGCGCAGGCTGTGGCGATGCACGCCCGCACCGCCAAACAGGGGTATAGGGGCGAGGCGGAGTGGGGGGAGATCGCCGAGCTCAAGAACGCCCTGTCGATTCCGGTGATGGGCAACGGCGACGTCCGGGGGGCGGACGACGCCGTTCGCATGCTTCGGGTCACCGGATGCGACGGCGTGATGGTGGGCCGCGGGGCCACCCGCAACCCTTGGATTTTCGGTCAGATCGCGGCGCGCCTCTCGAACGGTCGCCTACCCGAGCCGAGACTGGAGGATCGACGCCGCCTGATCCTCGACCACTACCGGACGGTCCTGGAGCGGGACGATCCCAAGCTGGCGCTACACAAGATGCGCACCTTCACCCACTGGTACAGCCACGGGCTGCCCCAGGGCCAACAGCTGCGCCGGCGGATCCAGGGTCCAGAGGACGCCACGGCCTTCCTGGACATGATCGAGGAATATTTCGACTCCCTGGCTCCCGAGGGGGCGGCGGCGGCCTGATGTCGTCGAATCCCCAGGTGGAGCTCCCCGTCGGTCCGGAGGAGGCCCTAGACCACGTGGCCCAGGCGACGGAGGTTTGGGCCGGGGACTGGCAATCGACGGCGGATACCGAAGGTGAGATCGGCCTGCCGGTGATGGCGGGTCTTCGTCGGGGTTGGGTGGAAGGGCGGATCGAGGCCCAGGCCGTAGGGCGGGAGCGAACCCGCCTCACCTTCTTCGAAGAGCGCAGCGACTACCGGCTCGATAGGGCGGCGGTGGCGATGTTGGTCCTTGCCCTGGGCGGCGCCCTCTCCACGGTCGTCGCACCTTTCGTGCGGGCCCTTTGGCCCCTGGTGCCGGTGGGGATCGTCGTCGCCCTGGCCTCCTGGTTCTTCGTCATCGCCCGCCTGCGCAACAGCGGGCCGGAGGAGTTTTTCAAGCTCCTGGAGGACGAGAACCGCCTCGCTGACGAGCGCGAAGGCTGACGCCTTTCTGTTCCCTCGGGAGAACTCCGGGGGCTTCTGCGTTCTAGGGGGTATGCGTGAGAAAAGCATTCCCGGCCACGACCGCGCCCGTCGGCTGCTCTTCGCCCACCCCCAGGTGGTGGAGGATCTGCTGCGGGGTTTCGTCTCCGAACCCTGGGTCGACGAGCTCGACTTCGAGACCCTGGACCGTGTCAGCGAGATTTCCGTCGCCGAGAGCCTAGGCGAGCGGGTCAGCGACATGGTGTGGCGGGTCCGTTGGGGCGAACGTCAGCTCTACGTGCTCGTCCTGATTGAGTTCCAATCCAATCCCGACCGCTGGATGGCCCTACGTCTCCTGGTCTATGTCGGCCAGCTGTACCAAGAGCTGGTCCGCCGGGGCCGACTGCTCCCCGGGCGCCGGCTGCCACCTGTGTTTCCGCTCGTGCTCTACAGCGGCCGCCGACGGTGGTCGGCGCCTAAGGGCCTAACCGACCTGATCGCCCCTACGCCACCGGATCTCGGGCGCTACCTACCGAAGCTCGAATACTTCCTAGTGGAGGAGCAGCGCCTGGCCACAGACCTCGGCGGGGGGCGCAACCTGATGGCTGCGATTGCGGCCCTTGAGCAGAGTGAGACGGCGGAAGACGTGGGGGCGGTGGTGAGCCGTCTCGTAGAATGGTTGGACCAACCGGAGCGTGCTCCCCTGCGCCGGGCCTTCGCCGCGTGGCTCCGGCACGTGCTGATGCCGGCGAAGTTCGATGAGACGTCGTCGGTCCCAGAAGTCGACGACCTGCTGGAGATGAGAAACATGTTGGAAGACACGGTACGGGGCTGGACCCGCCAATGGCTGGCTGAAGGCAGGGCGGAGGGGCGAAGCGAAGGCCGTCGGCAAGGGGAGGAGGACCTGCTGGTTCGCCTCCTGACCCGCCGGTTCGGTGAGCTGGCGCCGCGGGACCTCGACAGAATCCGCCGGGGCAGCACCGAGCAGATCCGCCGCTGGAGCGAACGGCTGCTCACCGCCCCGAACCTCGACGGAGTGTGGGCGGACGAGGGCCGGCGCCGGTAGGACGGGGTGGCCCCCCGTGGGGCATCGGGTTAGGATTCCCACGGAGGCCGCAGGTTGCGGTCGACCAATCCCCATGGCCCCCCGCGACTTTCCCGAGATCGATCCCGAAGCCCGCCTGGCCGACCTTCTGGAGCGGGCGGCGCGGCACTTTCCAAGCCGCGGCGTCGCCGTGTTCGACGGTCGCGGACGCCGGCGCGAACGGCGGACCTACCCGGAGGTCCTCGCCGCCGCCCGCCGCGCCTCCGGACGCTGGTCTGCACTCGGAGTCCGGCCCGGGGACCGCGTGCTGATCGGCCTGCCGACCTCCTGGTCGTGGCTCGACGCCTGGCTCGGCGCGGTGCTGCTGGGGGCGCTGCCGGTGGCGGTGGCCCCCGGGGCGGCGATGGGGGCGGCCCGGGCCCAGCTGAAGAAGGTCGACGGTCTGGTGGAGCGCCTTGGCGTCCGCTTCGCCCTGGTGGGGGACGCTTTCCGCGGCGAGGCGGAGGCTGCTGGGCTGCGGCGTGCCTCCGAAGCGGCCCTCGGGGTGGGCGAGCTCGAAGGTACGACGCCGGACCCTCTGAAAGGGGCGAGTGAACAGCGAACCCGTTCGGCGTCCGAGGATGTCGCCTTTCTCCAGCTCACCAGCGGTTCCACCGGCGTACCTCGGGCGGTGATGATCAGCCACCGAGCGGCGCTCCACAACGCCTGGGCCAACGACCGGGCCATCGGCGTGCCCCACGGCGCCCCGACCCACCGCTGGGCCGACTCCATGGTGTCCTGGCTGCCGCTGCACCACGACATGGGCCTCGTGGGCTGCCTCTTCCTATCGATCTACGCCGGCCTCGACCTGTGGCTCTTCCAGGGCACCACCTTCCTGGCGCGGCCCCGGCTGTGGTTGGAACACCTCGGACGCCACGGCACCGCCTTCGCCCCGGCGCCGAACTTCGGCTACCAGCTATGCCTGGAACGGCTGACAGAGAAAGACCGTGAGGGTCTCGACCTGTCGTCGTGGCATGACGCCATGACCGGCGCAGAGATGATCCGCCCCGAGACCGTGGCCGGCTTCTGCGAAACCTTCGCCCCCTGCGGATTCCGTCCAGAGGCGTTCCGGCCCTGCTTCGGCCTGGCGGAGGGAACCCTGGCGGTGACCTTCGACGGCAAAGGCCGGGGAATGCGGACCCTCCCCATGCCCGAGTCGGCCGGAGAGGGTCAGGCCCTCGGCGAGGTGGTCTGCGTGGGCGAGGCCATCGACGACACGGTGGTTCGGGTCTGTGGCCCCGACGGCCGCCCCCTGCCCGACGGGGAGATCGGCGAGGTTCGTGTCCAAGGGCCCAGCGTCTTCCTCGGCTATTGGAACGACCCCGGGGCCACCGCCGAGGGGCTCCAGGACGGCTGGCTGTGCACCGGCGACCTGGGGTTCCTGCATCGGGGTGAGCTCTACCTCACCGGACGGCTCAAGGACATCCTGATCCTGAGGGGCCACAACCTGATGCCCCACGAGATCGAGTGGCAGGCGGAGGCGGTGACCGGCGGCGGCGGAGGCCTGCGGTCCGGTGCTTTCTCCGTCGCCCGCGGTACGGCCGGCGAAGAGGCGGTGCTGGTGGTGGAGACGACCGCGAAGGATCCCGGGGTCCTCGCCTCCATGGCGGGGGACATCCGAAACCGCGTCGGCCGGACGCTTTCGATTCTGCTGTCCGACATCGTTTTCGTGCGCCGCGGCCGTATACCCAAGACGACGAGCGGCAAGGTCCAGCGGCGTCAGCTCCGCGACCAATACCTCTCAGGTTCCCTCGACGCGCTCGCCCGCTTCGAGCCCCCTTCCACGTAAGGGCCCACCGCAGGGGCCGAGGTCGGCCCCACGACCCCAGACTTTGGAGACCTACACCATGAATGACAAGCAGAAGACTGGACTGGACGTGGTGGCCGGTATCAGCGGCCGTCCGGCGACGGAGCTGACCCCGGAGCTCAACCTCCTCGGCGACCTCGGCATCGACTCGCCGAAGGCGCTGAACCTCCTGCTTCAGCTCGAAGAGGCCCTGGGCATCGAGATTTCCGACGAGGACGCCGCCAAGATGGACACCGTCGGCGACATCCTCGACTACCTGGGGGCCCTGGCCTAGCCCCGAGGGCCCCGCCCTTGGGTACGGACATGGTGCGCGTCGACAAAGACAGCCGTTTGGGCGCCTTCACCCTTCGCCTGGCGGGTCACCTGGTCCGCTGGGTGCTGTTGCTGGTGGGCAGCACCTGCCGGGTCGAGGTGGTGGCCGGGGCGGAGACCCTGCGCCGGCTTCAGGAATCTCCGCGGCCGGTGCTGCTGAGCTTCTGGCACGACCGAACCTTTCTCTCGGCCTACTTCCTCTACCGCGAGCTGCACCGCAAGGGTTTCGACATCACCCTCCTGGCGAGCCACTCCCGGGACGGTGAGATGGTGACCCAGATGGTCAAGGGGTGGGGCATCACCACCGTGAGGGGCTCCGCCAGCCGCGGCGGCACCGCGGCGCTGCGGGGGCTCCATCGGGCGATCAAGGGACGCGGCTCGTCGCCGATCATGATCCCCGACGGCCCCCGCGGACCGGCCTACGCTTTCAAGGTGGGGGTGGCGGTGCTGGCCCAGCTCTCGGGGGCGCCGATCCTGCCTTTGGGCTTCGCCGCCCGGCGCGCCTGGCATCTGAAGTCTTGGGACCGCCTGGTGATCCCCAAGCCCTTCACCCGCATCGCGGTGGTGGTGGGGGAACCCCAGGCGGTCGACCCCGACCTCGGTGGCGACGAGCTCGAAGCGGAGCGTCTTCGCCTCGAAGGGGTTCTCGACGACGTCAAGAATCGGGCCGAAGGGGCCGTCCCTTGAAGCCGATGACTAATGCTCGAGACTCGACCGGCTGGCCTGGGGCGCTTGGACGGTGTAGCCGGTTTTGCGCATCAGGCCGAGCATGTCCGTGAGCTCCCAGCCGGAGCGGATCTTGCCGTCTCGGACTTCGAAGATGGCGACCCCGGACACTTCGACGGGCTCGTCCGAAGGTGCCAGCACCACCGGCCCGTTCGGTGTGCCCACCGCCGTGAACCGGCACACCACCCGGTCCCCCTCCGCGATCAGCTCTTCGATGCGATAGGTGAGGTCGGGAAAGGCGGAACGGCGCATTCGGTAGGTGGTCCGGAACCACTCGGGACCGAAGGCCCCGGCATCGTGGACCAACTCCTCCGCCAGGTCGAGCTTGCCCTGGTTGAGGACCTGCTCGACGACCTGGCGGACCAGTGTCTTCTTGGCCTCGGGGGACTCTTCGGCATGGACGGCCGGGGTCATCAGAAAGACGAGCGCGGTGGCGGACAGGGCGGTGGCGGACAGGACGTTGGAGAGTTTCGACATGGGACCTCCGGGTCGGTTGGGCGTGGCGTCTGCCCCACTTGGACCACGCCGGTCCGACTTCGGTTCCAAGGCTCCCGCGGCGTCAGTCCGCCAGCAGTTCCCGCGCCTGGCGCAGGTCGGGGGTCCCATGACCCTCGCCGAAGCCGTCGAAGATCTTCTGCAGGGTCTGCCTGGCCTTGGTGCGGTGGACGTCGTCCTTCTCGCGCCACAGCCGGAAGATGCTCAGGGCGGCCCGCAGCTCGGAGGACCGCTCCCCCCGCCAGCGGGCGCGGTGGAGGGCCTTGAGGAAGCTCTGCTCGGCCTGCTCCACGTCGGGGGTCTGAAGCCGCAGGGCCAACTCCCCCCTGAGCCTGAAGACCTCGGCCTCCCACCAGCCTTCGCCGGAGCGCTCCGTGATCTCCAGCCCTTCGTCGAGGGCCGCCAGGCCGTCCTCCGGGCGCCCGGCCCGCCCATAGGCTTCCGCCAGCTGGCTGAGGAAGTAGGGGCGGAACAGCTCCGAGCCGACGGCCCGTAGACCGTCCAAGACCTTTTGGATCCGGGCGATGCCGGAGACCTCCCCCTCGAGGGCCGCGGCCCAGCCGCCGATGAGGGTAGACACCGCCAGGAAGTAGGCGAAGCCCTGCTCCGAGCTGATCGCCAGGGAGTCCCGGGCCGCCTCTGCGGTGGTGGGCACGTCGTGCCGCATTTGGGACGTCCAGGTCACCAGGGTTCGGGCGAAGGCCTGGCTGAAGGGGTGCCCCAAATCGTCCGCCATCGCTACCGCTTTGCGGGTGTTGGCGAGGGAACGCTCGGGGTAGCCGAGGAGCCAGAGGGCCCAAGCGCCATAAGCGTAGTCCGCCACCACCGGATGCTGGCCGAGGTGGAGGGACTCCTCCGCCACCCGCCGGCGGGTGGGGTCGTCCATGGCCTCGAACAGCTCGATGCTGCCGGAGAACTGTTCCCAGGCGGGTTTCGGTTCCCCTTGGAACAGATACGTCGTGCCCATGGCGTAGCGGGCGAGGACCCCGTAGACGACGTCGCCGGAGCCCTCCGCCAGGGCCAGCAGCTGCTCCGCCAGGTCGCGGGAGGTGGGCAGCTCGCCGCGGACGATGTGGTGCCGCCAAAGGCCGAGGAGCACCGGGAGCTGGAGGGCCGGGTCGCCGACCTGCTGGGCGAGCACCCGGGCCCGTCCGAAGGCTTGACCCACTTCGGCAGCGGGGTGGCCCTTGCTCATCAGGTACGAGCCCCCGAGGTCGATCTGGAGGCGGACTTCCCGCGCCTGGAGATCGGCGGTGATCGGCAGCGTCGCCACCAGCCGCAGGGCCTCCTGCAGATGCCGCTCGGCGTCGGCGGTGGCGCAGCTGTCGAGGGCCTGCCTGCCCGCCCGCTTCAGGTAGCCGACGGCCTTTTGGGTGGCCTCCGGGTCGGCGAAGTCGGCGGCGGCGGCCCAATGCTCGGCTAGGGCGGCGATCTTGTCGTCGCTGTCTCCATGGACCCGCTCCAGGGCCTCTGCGAGACGGCGATGGATGCCCCGTTTTTGCGTCGGGGACAGTTCGAGGACCACGGCGTCCCGCAGGCGGTCGTGGGCGAAGCGCCAGCGGCCGTCCCGCGCTTCGAGGACCGCCGCCTCGGCGCAGTCCCGCAGCCAGCGCACCAGATCGACGTCCGGAGACATGGCGGACAGCAGATCGAGGTCGATCTCCCGCCCCGCCAGGGCCGATGCGTCGAGGAGCGGTCGGGCGTAGCGGGACACCCTCCCGAGGCGACGCTGGATGATGCGCCGGATGCCGCCGGTGGAGATCTGCTCCGGCAGGCTGGTGCCGTCGACTCGGTCGAGACGTCCGGCCTCCTCCGCCAGGGCCCGCACCACCTCGACGAGAAAGAAGACGTTGCCTTCGGTTTCCCGCTGGAGCAGCTCCAGAACTTCGGGGCTGCGCCCCGCCGCGCCGAGCATGGACTCGCTGAGCTCGGCGATGGAGCCCGGGCCGAGGCGCTCCAGCTTCATCACCTCGACGTCCGGCACCTGCTCCGGAAGATCTGGGCGCTCGTCGTCTCGATAGCTGGCGATGACCAACAGCGGCAGCTGGTCGATCGCCTGGCGCACGTGGGCGAGGAGAGCGAGGCTCTCGCCGCCGGCCCAGTGCAGGTCCTCGAGGATCACCGTCAGCGGCTGGGGCAGGGACTCGAACAGGCGGACCACCACGCTGTGGAGGCGCTTCTGCGCCGCCTGGGGGTCGAGGGCACCGGCCTCCGGAACGGGGCGCCCCAAGAGCTCGTCGACGTCGGGAACCAGAGGGGCCAGGACGGCGGCGTCGGCGTCCTCGATCTCGGTCAGGAGGCAGAGCCAACGCAGGGGCTGACGCCATACCTGGTAAGGGCTGCGGCCGGTGGACACCCCCTGGCCGGTGACCGCCAGGGAGCCCTTCACCAGGCTCAGGGTCCGCAGCTCGTCCAGAAGCCTGGACTTGCCGACGCCGCTCTCGCCGCCGATGAGGATCTGGCTCCCCTCCCCCGACTTGGCCGCTGCCAGCCGCGCCAGCAGCCGGTCCAGCTCCTGTTTGCGCCCCACCAGGCGGGCGGCCTGGAGAAAGCTGTCGCGGATCTCGGCGTCTTCCCGGGGCAGGTCGATCCCCATCGCCGAGGTGATGTCGTGGATCACGTCGGTGGCGAGGCGATAGCGGTCTTCGGGCTCCTTGGCGAGCAGACGCTCGATCACCGGGATCAGGCGGGCGTCGAAGTCGGCGGTCGACAGCTCGGGGCGCTCGGTCACCGCCTTCATCATCATCGCCGGCAGGGTGCTGCCCTCGTAGGGGTGGCGGCCGGCGATCAGCTCGTAGGCCATCACGCCGACGGCATAGAGGTCCGCCGCTTCGCTGGCCGGGTGCCCGTGGAGCAGCTCCGGCGCCAGGTACGGCACGGTACCCGCCACCCCGAGCCCGTTGGCGGTCAGGTTGGCGACGGTCTTGGCCTGGGACTCGGAGATGCCGAAGTCGAGGAGCTTGACTCTGCCCCTATCGACGACCACGTTCGACGGCTTGATGTCCCGGTGCACCACGCCGCGGCGGTGTAGGTAGGCGAGGGCGTGGAGCATCTGGATCAGCAGCTCCAGCTGCCGGCCGAGATCCAGATCTCGGCCGGCCTCCAGCAGGGTCTTCGGGTCGTCCACGACCTCCATGGCGAAGAAGGGCCGCTGGTGGTCGTCGAAGCCGTAGTCGAGGACGCTGATGATGTTCGGGTGCCGCAGGGACGCCAGGAGGCGGAACTCCCGGGCCAGGGTCAACCGATCCTCGGAGCCATCGGTCAGATTCATCGTGTGGATCTGATGGCGATCCGCGGCATCGCCGATCTCCAGGTCGAGGGCGGTGACCTGCTTGAGCGCGACGTGGCGGCCGGTCAGGCGGTCCTGGGCGCGGTAGACCGCCCCCATGCCGCCGCTGCCCAGCCGTTCGAGAAGTTGGTATCGCCGTCCAATCACGAAACGAGACCCCCGACATCATTCGAGAAGGCTGATTCTCTTCCGTCTGCCTGCGGACCGCAAGTGCCCCGCGGGGGCGAGGGAAACGCCGAGACCCGAGATATCGGGCCCGCCGCCGCGCCGATAGCGGTGGCCTGGGGACAGATAGACTGTCGCCACGATGGAGAACGCTCCCGAGCCCGCGGCGGACGGTCCCGAGTCGCCCCGGGGTGCTCCGTACCGGCCCGGGTCCCCGCCGGCCCTGGCGGCCATGGCCTTCTTGGACCTCGAATCGACCCGCGGCGGCGAGCTGGTGGCCATCGGCGCGGTGCGGGGCGTCGAGGCGGAGGGGGTGTTCTCCCGTGGCGGCCGTTTCGATCTCCGCGACGCCCTTTCGGAGCTCGACGCCTTCGTCGCGGGCGCCGCCGCCGTCGTCGGCCACAACCTGCTGGGGCACGATCTCCCCCTGCTGCGCAACCGGGCGCCGGACCTCCGGCTGCTGACGATCCCGGCCATCGACACCCTGCTGCTCTCGCCACTGGCGTTCCCGGAGGTGCCTTACCACCGGCTGATCAAGGATAGGCGGCTGAGGCGACGTTCGCTCAACGACCCCGTGGCCGACGCCCGCAGCGCCAGGAGCGTGCTGGCGGATGAGATCGAAGCCCTGACCCGCCTATCCCGGGCGGATCCGGAGCTGTTGCGTTCTACGCGGGTTGCCTAGGGGGCCTCCCGGGGGGAGCCGGGACCGCCGGTCTGCTGGAAACGATCGGCGAACGCAGGGCCCACGGCCCGGAGGAGGCGGCGGACTACTGGACGCGGGCGGTGGACGGACGGTGCTGCGGCACCGCCGCGGCGGCCCTGGGGGACGAGATCGCAGCGGCGCCGGCGCCCCCCTCCGGCCTCGCCTACGCCCTGGCTTGGTTGCGGGCTGCGGGCAGCGGCTCGGTATTGCCGGCGTGGGTGCGGCATCGTCACCCCGAGCTGCCCCGCCTGCTGGACCGCCTCAGGCACCCTGCCCAGGGCCCGGGCAGCTGTGCCTCCCGTGGAGCCTGCACGTATTGCCGCGGGGGCCTGGGGGCCGTCTCCGAGCTGCGGCGCCACTTCGGCTTCGAAGGGTTCCGGCCGGAGCCCCGGGCCGACGACGGGAGCCCCCTGCAGAGGCGGGTCGTGGAAGCGGGGCTCGAAGGCCGTCCGCTCCTCGCATTGATGCCGACGGGGGCCGGCAAATCCCTGTGCTTCCAGCTGCCGGCCCTGGTCCACCACGCCCGCCGGGGCCGCCTGACGGTCGTGGTCTCGCCGCTCCAGGCGCTGATGCGGGACCAGGTCGAGGGCCTCCATCGCAACGTCGGCGGCGGTCGGGCGGCGGCGCTCTACGGGCTGCTCACCCCGCCGGAGCGGGGGCGCGTCCTCGAACGGGTCCGACTCGGGGAGATCGGCATCCTCTACGTGGCTCCGGAACAGCTGCGCAACCGATCGTTTCGCGACGCCGTACGGCAGCGGGAGATCGCCACGTGGGTCTTTGACGAGGCCCACTGCCTCTCCAAGTGGGGGCACGACTTCCGCCCCGACTACCTCTACGCCGCCCGCTTCGTGCGGGAGCTGGCGGAGTCCCAGGGATC
Organism: Acidobacteriota bacterium; assembly: GCA_038748685.1. Lineage (GTDB taxonomy): Bacteria > Acidobacteriota > Thermoanaerobaculia > Multivoradales > J023 > JAUIJL01. The sequence continues at coordinate 74,950 of JBCDIS010000005.1, forward strand.
GGAGCCGCCGCCGGTGGCCTGCCTCACCGCCACCGCCAAGGTCGACGTCGTCGAGGAGATCCGAGATCACTTCGTCCGGGAGCTCGGTCAGGAGCTGGAGATCTTCGCCGGTCCGGTGGACCGGGCCGAGCTCCAGTTCGAGGTGGAGACCGCCTCCGGTCCCCGCAAGACCGAACGGATCGCGGAGCTGGTGCGGAGTCGCGACGGCGGCAGCGCCGTCGTCTACTGCGCCACCCGGCGGAGCACGGCGGAGCTGGCGCGGCAGCTCGAAGCTCGGGGGATCGCCGCCGCCGCCTTCCACGCCGGCCTCGGAGCCGCCGAGAAGCGGCGGGTGCTGGAGGGATTCTCCTCCGGGGAGAGCCCCGTCGTCGTCGCCACCAACGCCTTCGGCATGGGCATCGACAAAGACGACGTGCGTCTGGTGGTCCACGCCGACGTGCCGGGGTCTTTGGAGAGCTACCTGCAGGAGGCGGGACGGGCGGGGCGGGACCGGCGGCCGGCCCGCTGCGTGCTCCTCTTCGACGACGAGGCGGTGGAGGCGCAGTTCCGCCTGTCCGCGTCGTCTCGCCTAGGCTTCCGGGACATGGTGGAGCTGCTGCGGCTGATCCGCCACCGCATCACCCGTCTGCGCAGCGGTGACCTGGTGCTGACCCCGGGAGAGCTGCTGCGGGGCGGTCGAGGGAACACGGGTCTCCGGCCCGGAGACGAGCGGGCCGCCACCAAAGTCAAGGCGGCCGTCGCGTGGCTGGAGCGAACGGGTTTCGTGGAGCGCCTCCAGAATCAGACCCGGGTCTTCCAGGGGCGATTGAAGGTTCAAAACCTCGACGTCGCCAAGACGGTGCTGGAGGGCCTGGGTCTCGATCCCCGAACCCGCCGCCGCTGGACGTCGATCCTGGAAGCGCTATTCGACTCGGATCCCCAGGGGGGCGTGTCGGCGGACCTGCTCGGGCAGTTGGCGGAGCCTGGTGAGGGGACCGGCGGACCGGCGGGGGTCCAGATCCTGAGGGACCTGGCGGAGATGACCGATAAGGGGCTCCTTTCGGCGGGGCTACAGCTCAGCGCACACCTGGTGGTGGGTGGCCCCACGGCGTCGAAGCGGGTGCTGGAGCAGGCGGCGTCGCTGGAGCGTCATCTGCTCGACGTGATGCAGGAGACCGACCCCGACGCCGCCCCTGGGGACGACGACGGGGCCTCCCCAGGCCTCCCCCTCTCGCTCCGGCAGATCAACCAGCGGATCCTCGACCGCGACGGAGGCCCGAGCCATCCGGAGCGCTTGCTCGACCTGCTCTCTAGCCTGGCGGAGGACGGCCGGGGATTGGCGAAGGTGCCGAAGCCGAGCTTGACGCTTCGACGGCTGGATCGAGACCGCCATCGCATCTGGCTCCGTCGGTCCTGGGCCAGCCTGGTGGAGCTCGCCGACCTGCGCCTGAGGGTGGCGTCGGTGGTGCTGGAGACGCTGGTGGGGCGGGGGCCCGACGGTGCCAAGGGGGCCCTGGTGGTGGACTTTGCCCTCGAAGATCTGGTGCGGGCGCTGAAAACCAACCTGGCCCTCGGCACCCGTCTGCGGGACCCGGTGGCGGCGGCGGAGCGGGGCCTGCTCTTCCTCCACGAACAGGGGGCTATCCAACTGCAGAACGGCCTGGCGGTCTTCCGTCAGGCGATGACCCTTCGCCTGCGGGGGGAAGCCAAGGGGCGCCCGTTCCGCAAGGGGGACTACGGCGCCCTGCAAACCCACTACTCCGAGCAGATGTTCCAGATCCACGCCATGGCCCGCTACGCTCGAACCGGCCTCGAAGCCATGGAGCGGGGGCTGGCCCTGGTGCGGGATTACTTCCAGGACAACCGCGGGGCATTCGCCCGCACCTGGTTCCCGGAAGAGGGCGACGTGATCTCGCGGGCCACCTCGGCGGAGTCCTACAGGGATATCGTCGAGGACCTCGGCAATCCCGAGCAGATCGCCGTGGTGGCGGCGCCGGAGGGGCGCAATCTGCTGGTGCTGGCGGGTCCGGGGTCCGGCAAGACCCGGGTGGTGGTCCACCGCTGCGCCTACCTGCTGCGGGTGGAGCGGGTGCCCCCCCGGTCGATCCTGGTTCTATGCTTCAACCGCAACGCTGCCTTAGATCTGCGCCGCCGGCTTCTCGCGCTGGCCGGGGACGACGCCCGCGGCGTCACGGTGTGCACGTACCACGCCCTGGCCCTTCGGCTGGTGGGCCGATCCTTCGCCACCGAAGCGTCGCGGGAGGGCGGGGTCGACCTCGACACCGTCATCCCCGAGGCGGTGGACCTGCTGCGGAACCCCGGCGAGCCCACCGGCTTCGACGACGAGCTGCGGGACCGGATGCTAGCGGGCTACAGGCACATCCTCGTCGACGAGTACCAGGACATCGACGAGAACCAGTACCGCCTGGTGTCACAGATCGCCGGTAAGGGCAGGGACCCTGGGGAACGGGTCCTGTCAATCCTGGCGGTGGGGGACGACGACCAGACCATCTACGGCTGGAAGGATGCCAACGTCGAGTTCATCCGGCGGTTCCACGGGGACTACGGTGCGGAGGTCCACCACCTCGTTCAGTGCTACCGGTCGACGGGCCACATCGTGGCGGCCGCGGCGAAGCTCATCGCCCACAATCGAGATCGTATGAAGGTCGACCATCCGATCCGGGTGGACGACGCCCGACGACGGGAAGCCCCCGGCGGGGTTTGGGCGTCCCGGGAGCCGGGCCGCGCCGGTCGGGTCCAGTGGGTGCGTGTGACGTCCGGGGGGCAGCAGGCCGAAGCGGTGGCGGGGCGGATCGAAGCGCTTCGGAGCCTCCATCCCGAATTGGAGCTGCGGGACATTGCGGTTCTGGGGCGAAGCCACCGGGCCCTGGAACCGACGCGGGCGCTCCTGGAGCACCGCGGGATCCAAGTCGCGTGGTCCGCCAGCCGGGACCACCTGCCGTCGCTGCATCGCATCCGGGAGGTGGGCGGCTTCCTCGACGCGCTGGCGCGGGACCGCCGCCGCCAGGTCACCGCCGCCGAGCTCTGCGACCTGGAGCAGCGGCTCCACGGCAACCTCAACTCCCCGTGGAGAAGCCTGCTCGCGGAGCTCTTGGGGGAATGGCGCGACCTCGCCGGCGAGGCCTCGGCGCCGGCCCAGGATCCGATCGAGTTCCTCTACGAAGCCCTGGCGGAGCGGCGTCGGGAGCCGATGCTGGGGGACGGGGTTCGTCTATCGACGGTCCACGCCGCCAAAGGGCTGGAATTCGCCCACGTCTTCCTGCTCGACGGGGGCTGGGTCCGCCCTGACCTCCCCTCGAAGCTCGAAGAGGAGCGGCGGCTCTACTACGTCGGGATGACCCGCGCCCGGGAGACCCTCTGGCTGGGCAGCGGCGTTGGTGGTCCCAACGTCCACGCCCAGCTCGTCGTCGACCCGTCCCCCCGGAGTCGGGATGGGGTGCTGGTGGAAGAGGCCCCCGCGGCGGCGGTGTCCCCCGAGATGCTTCGGCGCCGCTTCGGGATCCTCGGGCTGCGGGACATCTTCCTCAGCTGGCCCGCCCGCGGCGGCGGCGAAGGCTGCCTCCGGGCCCTGGGGGCGCTCCGCTACGGTTCGGCCCTGGAGCTGCGGAGGGACGGCAGTCGGGGGCTGCTGGTGGACGGCTCGGGGGTCGCGGTAGCGCGCCTTTCCGGGAAGGGATGGGAGCGCTGGGGGCCGCGCCTCGACCGGATCCTCGGAATCCGGGTCGTCGCCATGGTCCGCTGGCGGGCGGAGGACGACTCCGATCCGGAGCGCCGCGCGGCACTGACTCTGGAGCGCTGGGAGGTCCCCGTCGCCGAGGTGGTCTGGCGCGGTTCGAGATAGAACCGTCGGGTCGCCCGGGCGGGGTTGGGTTCTTCGGCGCGGGTCGCTATCATCTGTCCCGACCTCGCCGCGCCCATTTCCCTGCGCCCACCCGGACCCGCGGCATTCGACCCGCCCCGCCCCTCGTGAGGCGGCCGCGGCCTACGGAGGAGCCCCCATGGTCAGCTATCCGATCAAGAGCCTGCTCACCGGTCTCGTCGATTACGCCGGCCTCTTTCCCCCCGCCCGTCTCGACATGGCGGCGGCGGTGGAGGAATACGCCCGCTGCCGGCGCGGTGAGGAGGCATGGATTCTGGGCCGTTTCGTGGTGCCGGCGTCGCGGCTCGACGAGCTGGCGACCCTGCTGCGGGAACGCCGCCCCGGCGATCCGTGGCCCCTTTCGGCGCTGGTGGCCGGTGACCCCGAGGCGGCGCGGTCGCAGATCGACACCTTCAACAGCGCCTACGAGGGGCTGGCCCGGGTGGAGTCGGTGGAGGCCAAGCCCGCCGACGCCGCCGACATCGTCCGCATCGCCCACGCGTTCGACCGGGTCGAGGTGTTCTACGAGCTGCCCTGGGATCGGGAGCCGGAACCGATGATGGAGGTGGTGGCGGCCAACGGCACCCGGGAGCTGGCCCGCGCCAAGATCCGCTCCGGCGGCATCACCGAGGACGCCTTCCCGTCCATCGCCCAGGTGGCCCGCTTCGTCGTCGCCGCGGGCCGCGCGGGCGTCGCCTTCAAGGCCACCGCCGGCCTCCACCACCCGCTGCGGGGGGAATATCGGCTGACCTACGAGACGGCGAGCCCCAGCGGCACCATGCACGGCTTCCTCAATCTTTTCTTGGCGGCGGCCTGGGTGAAGGACGCCGGGCTCAGCGAGCACGAGGTCAAGGAGCTCCTGGCGGAGCGGCGGCCGGGGGCCCTGGATTTCAGCGCCGCCGGCGTCGCCTGGCGGGAACACAAGCTCACCGCCGAGGCCATCGCCCTGGCGCGGCGGACCTTCGCCATCTCCTACGGATCGTGTTCGTTCCAAGAACCCGTGGACGATCTGCGCCACCTGCACCTGATCTGACACCGCACCCCATCGGACATACACCGGGCACCGCGCCCGATCATCAGAGAGACCACCCATGCCCCATCTTGTCGACGAGACCCACGACCCCGCCCTGCGTAGCTGGGTGGCTTCCGCCAACGACCCCGGCACCGACTTTCCGATCCAGAACCTGCCGTTCGGCGTTTTCCGCGCCGCGGACGGCGAGGCGGAGCGGGTCGGTGTCGCCATCGGTGACCAGATCGTCGACGTCTTCGCCTGCCGCGACCGCGGCCTGTTCGAAGAGGGTGCCGACGCCGCCGCCCAGGCGTGCGCCGAGCCCACCCTGAACGCCCTCATGGCCCTCGGCCAGGACGCCTGGGGCGCCCTGCGGCTGGCCCTTTCGCGGGCCCTGCGGGAGGGCTCCGAGCATCGCGACAAGGTCGCCCTGGTGGCGATGGCGGACGTGGAGATGGTGCTGCCGGTGGACGTGGGGGACTACACCGACTTCTACTGTTCCATCCACCACGCCACCAACGTCGGCAGCATGTTCCGGCCGGACAACCCCCTGATGCCCAACTACAAGCATCTCCCCGTGGGGTACCACGGCCGCGCCTCGTCGGTGGTGGCTTCGGGCACGCCGGTGCGCAGGCCCCAGGGCCAGACCAAGGCCCCCGACGCCGAGGCCCCCTCCTTCGGCCCCACCCGCCTGCTGGACTACGAGATGGAGGTGGGCTTCTTCGTCGGCCCGGGCAACGACCTGGGCACCTCGGTGGGGCTCGACGGCTGCGAGGACCGGATCTTCGGCTACTGCCTGGTGAACGACTGGTCCGCCCGGGATGTCCAGGGGTGGGAGTACCAGCCCCTGGGGCCCTTCCTGGCGAAGAGCTTCCAGACCTCCATCTCGCCGTGGATCGTCACCTCGGCGGCCCTGGCCCCCTTCCGCGTCGCCGCCTTCGAGCGCCCCGACGGCGATCCCCACCCCCTCCCCCATCTCGACTCCGAGCGCAACCGCCGGCTCGGCGGCGTCGATCTCCACCTAGAGGTCCACGTCCTCACCGAGGCGATGCGGGACGCGGGGGCGGAACCCCACCGCCTGTCCCGGGGCAACTTCCGTCATATGTACTGGACCGCCGCCCAGATGGTGACCCACCACTGCTCCAACGGCTGTAACCTGCGGCCCGGCGATCTGTTGGCCAGCGGCACGGTGTCCGGCCCCGACAAGGACAGCCGCGGCTGCCTGCTGGAGCTCACCTGGCGCGGCGCCGAGCCGGTGGAGCTGCCGAACGGCGAGACCCGCAAATTCCTCCAGGACGGTGACGAGCTGATCCTCTCGGGCCACTGCGAGGCGGAGGGGGCGGCGCGGATCGGCTTTGGACATTGCCGCGGCGTGGTCCTCCCGGTCGAGGAGCGGAGCGGCTCTTGACCGCCGAGCCGGTCCGGCCCGGGGGCTTTGCGGGCGAGCCGGAATGGACGCCCTCGGCGGAGCGGGTCGAGGCGGCGAACCTGACCCGCTTCCTGCGGGGCGTCGCCGCCCGGGAGCCCTTGGTGGAGGACTACCCGTCCCTATGGCGGTGGTCCGTGGAGGATCCAGCGGCCTTCTGGCGGGAGGTCTGGGAGTTCTGCGGCGTCCTCGCCGCCGAGGGACCGACGGAGACGGTCATCGACCTCGACCGCATGCCGGGGGCCCGCTGGTTCCCGGGGGCCCGGCTCAACTTCGCCGAGAACCTGCTGCGCCACGGCGACGACCGCGAAGCCCTGGTGTTTTGGAACGAGGAGGGGCGCCGGGGGGCCTACACTTACGTCGAGCTGAAGGCGGAGGTCGCCCGGCTGGCGTCGGCGCTGCGGCACCAGGGCGTGGTCCCAGGGGACCGGGTGGCGGGCTTCTTGCCGAACATGCCCCACGCGGTCATCGCCATGCTGGCGACCGCGAGCCTGGGGGCTACCTGGTCGTCCTGCTCGCCGGATTTCGGCGTCAAGGGCGTGCTCGATCGCTTCGGCCAGATCCGCCCGCGGGTGCTCTTCTGCGCCGACGGCTACCGCTTCGGCGGCAAGACCTTCGATTCCCTCGAACGGGTCGCCCAGGTGGCCTCGGCCATCCCCTGGATCGAGACGGTGGTGGTGGTGCCGTACCTCGATCCGGAACCGGACCTGGGGCCCGTGCGGGATGCGGTGGATTGGGGCCGTTTCCTGGAGAGCGGGCCCCCTGAGCCCCTGACCTTCTCCCACCAGCCCTTCGACCATCCCCTCTACGTCCTCTACTCCTCCGGCACCACGGGCCTTCCCAAGTGCATGGTCCATGGCGCCGGCGGCACCCTCCTCCAGCACCTGAAGGAGCTGGTGCTGCACACCGACCTGCGTCGCGGGGACCGGATCTTCTACTTCACCACCTGCGGCTGGATGATGTGGAACTGGCTGGTGTCGAGCCTCGCGGTGGGGGCGACGGTGGTGCTCTACGACGGCTCCCCCATGAAGCCGGAGCCCGGCGCCCTGTGGAGGATGGCGGAGGAAGAGCGGATCACGGTCTTCGGCACCAGCGCCAAGTACCTGGCGCTGATCGAGAAGGAAGGGGTGCGTCCGGCCGCGGAGCACGATCTGGGGGCCCTGCGGGCGGTCCTGTCCACCGGTTCGCCGCTCCTGCCGGAGAGCTACGACTATGTGTATCGGGAGATCGGCGCCGACCTCCAGCTGTCGTCGATCTCCGGCGGTACCGACCTGGTCTCGTGCTTCGCCCTCGGCAACCCCATCGCTCCGGTCTTTCGCGGGGAGCTGCAAACCCGCGGCCTCGGCATGGCGGTGGAGGTGTGGAACGACGACGGCGGGAGCGTCGTCGGAGAGCCCGGGGAGCTGGTCTGTGTACGGCCCTTCCCTTCGATGCCGGTGGCGTTTTGGAACGACCCCGACGGCGCGAAGTACCACGCCGCCTATTTCGACACCTTCCCCGGCGTCTGGCGCCACGGTGACTGGGCGGAGGTCACCCCCCGCGGCGGGCTGGTGATCCATGGCCGCTCCGACGCCACCCTGAACCCCGGCGGGGTCCGCATCGGTACCGCCGAGATCTATCGACAGGTGGAGCAGATCGACGGGGTGGTGGAGAGCCTGGTGGTGGGCCAGCGCTGGGGCGGGGACGTGCGCATCGTGCTGTTCGTGCGCCTGCGGGACGGCCTGACCCTGGACGACGACCTGACGCGCCGTATCCAGGTCCAGGTCCGTCAGGGGGCGTCGCCCTACCACGTGCCCAAGAAGGTGCTGCAGGTCGCCGATCTCCCCCGGACCCGCTCCGGCAAGCTCACCGAGATGGCGGTCCGCGAGGTGATCCATGGCCGTCCGGTGAAGAACGCCGACGCCCTCGCCAACCCCGAGGCCCTGGCGCTGTTCGAGAACCTCCCCGAGCTGCAGGCGTAGCTGTTTCGGACCACGTGGTATCCTTCAACCGGAACTCTGCACTCGGGCCCTTGAACGGGGACCGTGTTCGGCTTGACCTCCTCGATCCTACGGGCCCGTCCCCGAGGTCCTCCGCCCTCGACAGCTTCCCACCTTCGATGCGTTTACCCCTCTTCTTCCATCGTCCCTCCTCCGGCTTCGCAGGACCCCACACGGGCTTGGGTCCGTGGCGCGTTCCGTTCGTCCGGGCTTTGGCGTCGTTGGGGCTGTTGCTGCTCGCCGGCTCCGCGTGGGCGCAGCCGTCGGCGCTCCGGGGTCTGCCCGGAGGGGTCTCGGCGGGAGGGGAGATCACCGTCTTCGAGGCCCCGGCCGTCGACCCGGCGCAGGAGCGCCTCGAAGACGAGCGTCGCATGGCGCGGGGCCAGGTTCCCCACTTCGCCGCCGCCCTTTCCGTCAGCGTCGACCCTTGGCGCCACGGGGGTTGGCAGCCGGAGGGGCGGACCCAGGCCCGCTGGCGACTGCGGATCGAGTCGAAGGGTGCCCTGTCGCTGTCCCTGGCTTTCGGCCGGTTCGATCTACCCGCCGGCGCTCGGCTGGAGATCCTGCCAAGCTCCGGGGGTGCCGGTTTTGGCCCCTTCACCGCCGCCGACCGGGATTCCCACGGCCAGCTGTGGACCCCCCCGGTGACCGGAGACGCGCTGGATCTCCAGCTCACGGTGCCGGTGGCGGGGCTCGACGCGGTGGAGCTGGAGCTGGTCCGCATCCACCACGGCTACGCCGGATTCGGGGAGGATCCCCTCCAAAAGGCGGGCTCCTGCCACCGAGACCTGGCCTGCGGCGATTCCGAATGGCGGGACGCCGGGCGGTCGGTGGGGCTGATGACCGTCGAAGGGGTCCGCTTTTGCACGGGATTCCTGGTCAACAACACGGCCCAGGACCGTCGTCCGCTGTTCCTGACCGCCCTGCACTGCGGTGTGAGCAAGGTGAACGCTGCGTCGACGGTGGTGATGTGGAACCATCAGCTGCCGTCCTGTTCCGCCGACGAGAAGCCGCCGGAGACGACCCGGGCGTTCCAGACCGGCGCGTCCCTGCTGGCCGCCGACACCGCCACCGACGTCGTCCTCCTGGAGCTCGACGACCCCCCCGATCCGGCCCACGGCGTCGCCTGGGCGGGCTGGGATCGATCCGAGGACGACCCCCGCACCTGCGCCTCGATCCACCACCCCAACACCGGCGCCAAGCGCCTGGCGATCGACTACGGTCCGGCCCGCACCACGGCCCACCTGGGGGACGAGGAAGTGGCCGGAGGTGACCACCTGCGGGTGGGGGCGTGGGAGATAGGCAGCACCGAAGGGGGGTCCTCGGGGGCGCCCCTGCTCAACGAGGATCGACGGGTCGTAGGCTGGCTGCGGGGGGGCTACGCCGCCTGCGGCGTGCGCCGCGCCGACTGGTTCGGACGCCTGTCCGCCGCCTGGCACGGCCCCTCGGACCGCCGCCGACTACGGGACTGGCTCGATCCCCTCGACACCCAGGTGCTGGTGCTCGACCCGCTCGACGGCCCTACTGTCGACTGACCGGTCCCAGGTTGTCGCGTTAGGGTCCGTCTCGCTGTCCTGCGCGCGGCCTGCACCCGCTCGATTGCCCCTAACGTCGACTGGCCGGTCCCAGGTTGTCGCGGTAGGGTCCGTCTCGCTGTCCTGCGCGAGGCCTGCACCCGCTCGATGGTCTCTAGCGTCGACTGACCGGCTCAGGTTGTCGCGTTGAGGTCCGTCTCGCTGTCCTGCGCGCGGCCTGCAAAACTCGCCTGTGGCTCTACGGGGTCTAAGGGACGTCGTCGTTTGTCCGGCGGTGTTGCGCGACGGCCTCGGATACCGCTCGGACAGGTTTCGGCCGTGCTCGGATCAGCGAGACTCCCGAGATCGGTAAGGACGTGTTGACGAAAGCTTCTTCCGCACGGACCGCCTCCGGCGTAGGGGCGGGGGGGGGGCCCCCCCGCCCCTGGGCCCGGAAAAAAGGTGACAGACGCGGGGCGGGGGCGCACACCCCGCCACACCCCCACAGACCGCCCCGGTGGTGAGGGGTCGCCCCACGGAGACCC
>JBCDIS010000006.1:0-84360 GCA_038748685.1 Acidobacteriota bacterium
CAGCAGCAGCAGGGCCGGGTTGACCAGGGACCACAGAAAGCCCAATACCGAACCCCGGTAGCGGGCTTTGAGGTCCCGCTGGGTGAGGGTCAGCAGCAGACCGCGGTAGCGGTAGAGGCGTTGGGCGAGGTGGAGCATGGGTGGGGCGGCGCCGGGTGGGTGCGGCCTTTCGGCGCGGCGGGGAAGGCGTCAACGAAAACGAGGGGCGACCCGCGCCCCTCGTCGATTGCGGCAGCTCGGGGCCAGGTCAGCCCGAGATGTCGGTGGCCTTCTTCTGAATGGCTTCCAACTGCTTGCGCAGGGACTCCCGCTTGCGCTTGATCTCTTCCTGCTTCAGGCGGACCTGCTCGTTGTAGTCGACGAGCAGCAGGTCGGAGCCGATGACGTAAAGCCTCGGGAACTTGCGGACGTCGCCCTTGTCATCGAATTGAATGCTTCCGGTGACGCCGGGGAACTCCTTGATCTTGTCCCGCAGCCCTTTCTTCACCTCACCGGGGATGTTCGGCCGGCCCCGCAGAGCTTCCGCCAGAACCTTCATGACGTCGTAGCCGTGGGCGGCGTAGATGTCGGGGACTTCACCGTTGTACGCCGTCTTGTAGGCGTTGACGAACTTCTGAACGTGGGCGAAGTCACTGTGGGGCTCGAAGACCGTCTGGGTCAGGAAGACCCCCGCGGCGGCGTCCCCCATCTCGGCGATCGCCGACGGCGTGGCGAAGGCGCTGGTGGTGAGAATCTTGCCGCCGTAGTTCTTGGCCCGCAGGGCCTTGATCATCGAGCCGATGCCGTCGACGTAGCCCGCCAGGTAGACCGCGTCGGGGTCGAGGGACATGGCGCGGGCCACCAGCGCTTCGAGGTCGGTGGTGTTGGGGGGGAATTCGATGGTCTCGAGCACCTCGCCGCCAAAGCCTTCGAAGGCCGGTTCGAAGACCGACTGGATGTCCTTCGCGTAGGGCTGCTCCTCGGCGATGATGACGATGGTCTCGACCCCCAGGCCCTGGGCGGCGCTCTGCGCCATCTTGTTCGCCTCGGTGTGATCGGACGGCCAGATGCGGTAGAAGTTCCGCGAGATGCCGGTGAGCTCAGGGCTCGAAGCGGTGGGGGAGAGAAGGATGCGGTCGTAACGATCGACCACGTCCATCATCTGCTTCGCCTCCCCCGAGGTCACGCCGCCGATCACCGTCGAGACCCCCTGGCCGAAGAGCTGCTCCAACTGCTCCTGGGCCTTTGTGGGGTCGCTGCCGGAGTCCAGGAACTCGAGCTCCAGAGGCGGGGCGAAGGTCTCGTCCGCCTGGACCTCGGCGAACGCCAGCTCCATGCCACGCTTGACGGCGACTCCGTAGGTCGCGGCTTCTCCTTCGAGGGGCAGCACCGCCCCCACTTTGACGCTTTCCGCTGGGCAGCCGACGACCGCCAGGGACAGGGTGAGGATGAACAGCGTCGCAAGCCAGCGCACCTGAGTGGTTCCCATGCCTAACCTCTCTTGATCGATAGTGGATCGGCTAAGGCTAAGAGCCTAGCAAGTTTCCCCCGGCGGCGGTACCCCGGCACCGGGACCTCCTCGGTGCCCTCGGCCGATGGGGACCCACCCCACATCTACCGACCCGACGGCGTTACAATGGGTTCCGTGAACCGATCCAAGACACTCGTCGTTTGCTGCCCGGACTGCGATACCCGTATGCGGGTGGACGCCGCCACCGGCAAAGTGCTGTCCCATGAGACGGCGAAGAGCGACGCCCCCAAGCAGGACTTCGACCGCCTGCTGGCAGGGCTCGACGCCTCCAAGTCCAGGGCGGACGACGTTTTCCGCCAGGAGCTCGAAGCCCTAGAAGATCGGGATCGCCTGATGGAGGAGAAGTTCAGGGAAGCCCTCCGCCGAGCGGAGGACGAGGACGACGGCAAGCCCCCCGTTCGCCCCTGGGATCTCGATTGAGGGGCCGCGGACCCATCCTCAGGGGAAGATGCCAAGGTCCTCGTAGCTGGTGACGATCTTGTCGAGGGCGACCACAAAGGCCGCCGTGCGCAGGTCTGCCCGATCTCCGAGGCGGCCCTTGACCTGCCGAATCTCGCTGTAGGCAGCCGCCATCGTCTCTTCGAGGCCCGAGAATACGAGGTCGATCTCATCCGGGCCGCGCAGAAAGGTCTGGATGACGTCCTTGGGGAAGCTCGCTCCGGTCATGTCCTCGACCGCCTTGAGGAGGCCGTGGTACGCCTGGCTCTGCCAGCGCTTCTGGAGCCTGCCGAAGCGCACGTGGGCCAGGTTCTTGACCCACTCGAAGTAAGAGACCACCACGCCGCCGGCGTTTAAGAAGGTGTCGGGAAGAATCAGAACCCCGCGTCCGAGGAGGTGCTCGCTGGCGTCGGCGGTCAGCGGCCCGTTGGCGGCCTCGGCGATGATCTTGGCCCGCACCCGCGACGCGTTGTCCATGGTGATCTGGTTCTCCAGCGCCGCCGGAACGAGGATGTCGCACTCCATCTCCAGGACGCTCTCCGGCTGCTCGATGGCCGAACTCCCTGGGAAACCGATCAGCGTACCGTGTTCCTGTCGGTAGGCGTCCAGGGCGTCGATATCGAGCCCGGAGGGGTCTTGGACGGCGCCGTTCCATTCCGCCACCGCGACCACCTTGGCGCCTCCCCGCTGTTGCAGGAACTTGGCGGCGTGGTATCCGACGTTGCCAAATCCCTGAACCACGACGGTCTTACCTTCGACCCCCGCAGACAAGCCCCGCGCCGTCATGTCTTCCTCTACGGCGCAGGCTTCACAAATACCGAAATACACACCGAGACCGGTGGCCTCCTTGCGCCCCCGAACCCCCCCTTGGGCCACCGGCTTGCCAGTAACGCAGGCCGCCGCGTCGAGCTTGCCGGGGGTCAGGGCCTGGTAGGTGTCGGAGATCCACGCCATCTCCTTCTCGCCGGTACCGAAGTCCGGCGCCGGCACGTCGACCCCCGGGCCGATGAAGTTCTTCTCCGCCAGCTCGAAGGCGTAGCGCCGCGTGATGCGCTCCAACTCTCCATCGCTGTAGTCGCGGCGGTTGATCTTGACCCCGCCCTTCGCGCCCCCGAACGGCACGTTGACAATGGCGCACTTGTAGGTCATCAAGGCGGCCAGGGCCATCACCTCGTCCTCGTCGACGGTATGGCTATAGCGGAATCCCCCCTTGGTCGGGGTCTTGTGCCGGCTGTGCTCGGCCCGCCAGGCCTCGATCACCTCGATCCGGCCGTCGTCCCGCCGGAGCGGAAAGCTCATGCGATACACGCTGCTGCAGGCGCGGATCTGCCCGAGCAGGGTCGGGTCGTAGTCCGTCAGTGCGGCCGCCTTATCGAAGCTGCGGTTGACCTGCTCGAAGAAGCTGATGTGCGCGGTCATCTTCGGCTCCCGTTCCGTGTGGCCCAGGTGAGCGTCGTTCGACGGCGGTGGGCTCGTTGGACGATCTGAGGTTCGTTCCACTCAGAATCGCACTCTTCCCTCCTGGTTGCAAGGGACCCCGCGGCGGCGATCTCCGCGGCACGAAGGCCAGAAATATCGCCTCCGTCCGGCGCTGGCGCCGGGCCGCGACCCGTGGCTATACTTGGATTTTCCTTCAGTTCTGCATACCCGCATCTTCGGTGCGTCTTCTTTCCTCGCCGGTGACCCTCCGTCCCCCGCGGGGCATCTCCGCCGCCCGGCGTGGTGTACGGCCGGCGGATCTACGGCCCGACCTCGTCTGTCCATCGACCCCTGGAACCGCGGAGGACTCATGACCACCAAGAAGCTAACCGCCATCCGGCAGCCCTTCACCAAGGCGAAGCTCCACGCTGCCATCAGCGAAGAGACCGGCCTCGGCCGGCGGGACGTCGCGGCGGTCTTCGACGCGCTGTCGGACCTGATCCATCGACACCTCAAGAAGCGCTCCGCGGGGGAGTTCACCCTACCGGGCCTGGCGAAGTTCAAGGTCAGCGTGCGCAAGGCGACAAAGGCGAGGAAGGGCATCAACCCTTTCACCGGAGAAGAGATCATGATCGCCGCCAAGCCGGCCCGGAGGGTGGTCCGAATTCGGCCCCTCAAGGCCGTCAAGGACATGGCCGAGGCCTGACGCTTGTCCAGCGCCCGCGGGTTCGCCGTGCCGCGCCAAAAGTGCTAGATTTCTCCGGGTATGTCCTATCCACCCGCGGAGCCCCATGCGAGTCCCTTCTGAAACCAGGCATCGGGGCGCTCGGTTCCTCCTCGTCTCCGCCTCCCTGGTGCTCGTGATCGCCGGGCTGCGTGAGATCAAGCCCATCGCGCTGCCGTTTTTGATCGCCATCTTCTTGTCGGTCTTGAACGCGCCTCTACTCAGCTGGCTGATTCGCCATCGCTGGCCCAAGCCGGTCGCCGTGCTGACGACGGTGGCGGCGAACCTGGCGGCCCTGGCGGTGGTCATGCTGCTCGTGGCCGGGTCGATCCGGGCCTTCACGGAGTCCCTTCCGACGTACCAGGAACGCCTCGAAGCCCAAACCGAGAGCACCCTTTCCTGGCTCGACGAGCTCGGTATCGATACGTCGGAGCTGGAGTGGCTGCTGGGCCGCCGCGCCGGCCAGGAAGAGCCCGCCCCGCCGCTGCGCTTCGACCCTGCGGAGCGCCGAACCCAGGAAGGGACCATCGGCCTCGGCTCCCTCGTCGGGGTGGTGGGCAGCACGCTGCTCAGCCTGGTGTCCTTGGCGTCGATGTCCTTGATCGTGTTGCTGATGATGATCTTCATCCTGCTCGAGGCCGGGGGTCTGCCCCGCAAGCTGGAGCTCGCCCTGGACTGGAGCCCCGCGGACTTGGAGCGCATGCGAAGAGCCAAGCGGGAGGTGCAGAGATACCTCGGCTACAAGACCTTGATCAGCCTCGTGACGGGCGTCGCCATCGGGCTTTGGGTGGAGATCCTCGGGGTCGACTTCGCGGTGCTCTGGGGGCTGATCGCGTTCGTCCTCAACTACATCCCCACCCTCGGCTCGATCATCGCCTCCGTACCGACCGTCATCCTCGCACTGATCGACCTGGGGCCCGCCGAGGCCCTGCTGGTGGGCCTCGGGTACCTCGCCGTCAACATCTTCTTGGGTAACTTCGTCGAGCCCCAGTTGATGGGACGCAAGCTCGGGATCTCCACCCTCGTTGTTTTTCTGTCGCTGATTTTTTGGGGCTGGGTCTGGGGCCCCCTCGGAATGTTGCTGTCGGTGCCGCTCACGATGATCCTGAGGATTGCCCTGGAGAACACGGAAGACTTCCGCTGGCTAGCGCAGCTGATCGCCGCCGACGCGGGGAATACGCTGCCAAGACGCAGCTCCGGCGAAGCGGCTTCACTATGAGCTCGCTGCGAACCGTGCATCCATCCGCCATCCTGCTCGAATGTTCTGGTTGCGGAACACCGCAGCAAATCCTTCTACGGTCCATGGCCCCGTTCCCTGCGACCCAACCCTCGACCCCCACCGGCGTCGGCACCCGCCGAGCCCCCGCCGGACTGGACGCCTTTTTTCTCGGAGCCACCGATGTCCAATGACGAGCGCTACCGTCGCCTGTTCGAGGAGTCCCGCGACGCTATCCTGATCGGCACCCTCGACGGTCGACTCCAGGACGCCAACCCCGCGGCCGTCGCCCTCTTCGACTACGACTCGAGGGCCGCGATGCTCGAAATCGACATCGCCCGGGACCTCTATTGGAACCCCGAGGACCGCAAGCGCACCCAGGCCCTCTTCGTGTCCCAGGGCTATCTTGAGGACATGGAGATCGAGCTCAAGACCCGCAGCGGGCGACGGCTCCGGGTGGAAGAGAGCTCGTCCGCCGTGCGCGACGGGGACGGCGAGATCGTCGGCTTCCGCAGTATCCTGCGGGACATCACCGAACACCGGCGCCTGGAGGAACAGCTCCGGCAATCCCAGAAGATGGAGGCGGTGGGCCGCCTCGCCGGGGGCGTGGCTCACGACTTCAACAACCTGCTCACCGCCATCAACGGCTACAGCGAGCTCGCCCTCGCCCGCATGGGGGAAGACGACGCGCAGCGCAACGCGGTCGAGGAGATCCGCAAGGCTGGCAAGCGGGCCACCGACCTAACCCGCAGTCTCCTCACCCTGAGTCGGCACCAGGTGGTCTCCCCTAGAAGAATCTGTCTCAACCGAGCGGTGGCGGACATGGAGAAGCTGCTGGAACGGGTGATCGGCGAAGACATTCGCCTCGGCACCGAGCTGGCGGACGACTTGCCCCATATCTACGCCGACCAGGGGCAGCTCGAGCAGATCATCCTCAACCTGGCGGTGAACGCCCGCGACGCGATGCCGGAAGGTGGCAGGCTGTCCCTCTCGACCCAGCGGGTGCGCATGCCGGCGGACGACGGCACCCTGCCCCAGGTTCCGGTAGCCGGCGAATACGTGCTCCTGCAGGTCGCGGACACCGGTTTCGGCATGGAGAGCAAGGTCCGCGAGCACGCGTTCGAGCCGTTCTTCACCACCAAAGGCCAAGGCCATAACACCGGCCTCGGCCTGGCGATCGTCTACGGCATCGTGAAGCAGAGCGGCGGGCACATCGAGGTCGAGAGTCGGGAAAGCGAGGGCACCGTCTTCCACCTCTTCTTCCCGATCCACGTGCCCAAGAAGCCTCGGCTTCCAGACCAGAGCGGGTCGGTTACCGAACCCCTGCCCAGGGGCTCGGAGACCGTACTGCTGGTGGAGGACGAAACCTCGGTCCGTACCCTGGTGAGGCAGATCCTGGAGCTCCAGGGCTACCAAGTCATGGCGGCCCGCAACGCCCGCGCCGCCGAGGCCCTCTGCGACGAGCACGACGGGCAGCCGGACCTGCTGCTCACCGACGTGGTGATGCCCGGCCGCAGCGGCCTCGCCCTCGCCGAAGATCTCCAGCAGCGATACCGGGACCTCAAGATCCTCTTCATGTCCGGCTACACCGACAGCCACACCGGCGTGAAGCTGCTCACCCAGCGCCAGGCCGCGTTCCTCGCCAAACCCTTCTCTCCGGAAATCCTGGCGAGGAAGGTCCGCGAGGTGATCGACGGCCCCTGAGGCTCAGACCCGGTTCATCGAGGGGCCCGGGCCCCAGGACCAGGGGAGCGAGGCGGCGTGGTCGGGAGAGCCCTTGGCCCCATTCCTTCGCGTCGCGCGCACCGGCGTCGGGGGGTCTCGTCTTTAAAAAACCGGATTTTCTTGGTACTATTTCGGTCCTTCGCCCTCCAGCCCACATCCGATTCGGATGGGTCCCGCGAATATCGAGACAAGGGCTCCAGGAAGCACCCACATGCTACGAATGACCAAACAGGCCGATTACGGGATCGTGCTGCTATCCCGCATGGCGCAGGATCCGGGTCGACGTTTCGCCGCCCCTGAACTGGCCGAGCTGACCCGCCTACCCCTTCCCACCGTGAGCAAGGTTCTCAAGCTTCTGGGGCGCGGCGGCCTCCTCCAATCCCACCGCGGTGTGAAGGGGGGGTATAGCCTGGCGGCCATGCCCACGGACATCACGGTCGCCCAGATGATCCAAGTCCTGGACGGCCCGATCGCCTTCACCGAGTGCATCGAGGATACGCCCGGGGAATGCAGCCAAGAGGCATTCTGCTCAATCCGGGGAAACTGGCAGCGCATCAACCGAGCGGTACGGCAGGCCCTGGAGGCCATCTCCCTCGCCGACCTCTGCGATCAGCAGCATCCGCCGTTGATCCAGCTCGGTTCGGGGCGGCCCCAGCGCAACACAGACTCCCCCGAACTGCGCTGAAATCGACCCTCCGCATTACGCCGCCGCACCGGCGTACCGTCCGAAACCACGATTCGACCCGATAGCGAAAGCATCCCGGAGCACCCTCGCTCCGTATCCTGGGGAAACGATATGAGCACCAGCACCGAGACCATCGAACGCCTGGCAGAACAGGAATACAAGTTCGGCTTCGTGACCGACATCGAGCAGGAGATCATTCCCAAAGGCTTGGACGAGGGAGTCGTTCGCCTGATCTCCGCAAAGAAGGAAGAGCCCGAGTGGTTGCTCGAATGGCGCCTGAAAGCGTTCCGCCACTGGCAGAAGCTGGAAGAGCCGACGTGGCCCAAGGTCGAGTACGAGCCCATCGACTACCAGGACATTCACTATTACGCGGCCCCCAAGGCCCAGGACAAGCCCAAGAGCCTGGACGAGGTGGATCCGGAGATCCTCGCCACCTACGAGAAGCTGGGGATTCCCCTGGCGGAGCAGAAGCTGCTAGCCGGGGTCGTCGCGGTGGACGCCGTCTTCGACTCGGTGTCCGTGGCCACCACCTTCAAGGAAACCTTGAAGGAGAAAGGGGTCATCTTCCTTTCCTTCTCCGAGGCGGTTCACCAGTATCCCGATCTGCTGAAGCAATACCTCGGCTCGGTGGTTCCATACCAGGACAACTTCTTCGCCGCCCTCAACTCGGCAGTCTTCTCCGACGGCTCCTTCATCTACATCCCGAAGGGCGTGCGCTGCCCCATGGAGCTGTCGACCTACTTCCGCATTAACGCGATGAATACGGGGCAGTTCGAACGCACCCTGATCATCGCCGATGAAGGCTCCCACGTTTCCTACCTCGAGGGCTGCACCGCCCCCATGCGGGATGAGAATCAGCTCCACGCCGCCGTGGTCGAGATCTACGCCCACGAGGGGGCACAGGTCAAATACTCGACGGTGCAGAACTGGTACCCCGGCGACAAGAACGGCAAAGGTGGCATCTACAATTTCGTCACTAAGCGCGGTCTGTGCGCCGGACGGGGATCGAAGATCTCCTGGACCCAAGTGGAGACCGGCTCCGCCATCACCTGGAAGTATCCGAGTTGCATCCTGAAGGGGGACGACTCGGTGGGGGAGTTCTACTCGGTGGCCCTCACCAACAACTACCAGCAGGCCGACACCGGCACCAAGATGATCCACGTGGGTAAGAACACCCGTTCGACGATCATCTCCAAGGGTATCTCCGCGGGCCGCGGACAGAACACCTACCGCGGTCTGGTGAAGATCCTCAAAGGGGCGGAGAACGCGCGCAACTTCTCCCAATGCGACTCCATGCTGATCGGCGACCGCTGCGGCGCTCACACCTTCCCGTATATCGACGTGCAAAACCCCTCGGCCCAGATGGAGCACGAGGCCACCACGTCGAAGATCGGCGAGGATCAGATCTTCTACTGCAAGTCCCGCGGTATCGACGAAGAAGACGCCGTGTCGATGATCGTCAACGGCTTCTGCAAGGAGGTCTTCCGAGAGCTCCCCATGGAATTCGCCGTCGAGGCGCAGAAGCTGCTCGAGATCAGCCTTGAAGGCAGCGTCGGCTGACGTTCGCCCGTTTACCGATTCCAACGACCTGACCACGAAGCGATATTCGGAGACCTAGCTACATGCTTCTCAAGATAAACAACCTCCACGCCGGCATCGAGGGCGCCGAGATCCTCCGCGGCCTCGACCTCGAGATCGAGGCCGGCAAAGTCCACGCGATCATGGGCCCCAACGGATCCGGCAAGTCCACCCTGGCTCAGGTACTCGCCGGCCGCGATGAGTACGACGTCACCGACGGGGAGGTGCTCTTCGGCGACGAAGATCTGCTCGACATGGAACCTGAGGAACGCGCCCGTGAGGGCCTTTTCCTCGCCTTCCAGTACCCGGTGGAGATCCCCGGTGTGTCCAACACCTACTTCCTCAAGGCCGCCCTAAACGCCATCCGCAAGCACCGCGGGCTTGACGACCTGGACGCCGTGGACTTCCTCAAGCTCGCCCGCGAGAAGATGAAGCTGGTGGAGATGGACGAGAAGCTGCTCCAGCGTCCTGTGAACGACGGCTTCTCCGGCGGCGAGAAGAAGCGCAACGAGATCTTCCACATGGCGGTCCTCGACCCCAAGCTGGCGGTCCTCGACGAGACCGACTCCGGCCTCGACATCGACGCCCTTCGGATCGTCGCCAATGGCGTCAACACGATGCGGAACGAGGGTCGCTCTTTCATCGTGATCACCCACTACCAGCGGCTGCTGGACTACATCAAGCCGGACTACGTCCACGTGCTTGTGGACGGCCGAATCGTGCGTTCCGGGGGTCCCGACCTGGCCCACGAGCTCGAAGACAAGGGCTACGCCTGGATCGAGAACGAAGTTCGCGCGGCCGCGGCCGCGGCGGTCTGAGCGGAGGCAGAACCATGGTCGCGCTTGCAGAAAGACATGCCCTCGTCGCCGACTACGGTACCTTTGAAGCCGGTCTACCGGCGCAGCCCGCCGAGGTGGTGGCCCTGCGTCGACGGGGCCTCGAACGCTTTGAAACGATCGGCTTTCCCACCACCCGGATCGAAGAATGGCGCCACACCAACGTCAGACCGATCGCCCAGCGGAGCTATCGTCGGGCGGGCGGTGAGCGACTGGGGCTCGACGCCGGCAAGATCGTTCCCTTTCTAATCCCCGAATGCATCGATCTGGTCTTCGTCAACGGACGCTACTCGGCGGAGCTCTCGCAGCCCGAAGCCCTCCCCGAAGGGGTTTTCGCCGGCAGCATGGCCAGGGCCCTCGAAGACGTCCCGGAGCTGGTGACACCCCACCTCGGCAAGTACGCCGACATCGACCATCCCTTCGTCGCCCTGAACACCGCCCACGTCGAGGACGGGGCCTTCATCCACGTGCCGAAGGGCGTGCGGCTGGAGAGGACCCTGCACCTCCTCTTCGTCGGCACCGCGGACGACGAGGCCACCGTCTCCTATCCGCGCAACCTGATCGTCGCCGGTGAGAGCGCCGAGCTGACGGTGGTGGAAAGCTACGCCGGCTTCGCCGGAGACGTTTACTTCACCTGCCCGGTCACCGAGATCTACGGCGCCGCCAACTCGGTGGTGGATCACTACCGCCTCGGGGAGGAAAGCGTAGACGCCTACCACCTGGCGACCCTAAAGATCCACCTTGAGCGGGACGCCAGCTTCTTCACCCATTCGGTCAACCATGGCGGCGCCATCGTCCGCAACGACATCCAGGCCTGGCTCGGCGGTGAAGGTATCAACTGCACCCTCAACGGCCTGTACCTGGGTCGCGGTAAGCAGTTCGTGGACCACCACATGTGGGTCGACCACGCGACCCCGAACTGCAACAGCTACGAGCTCTTCAAGGGCATTCTGGAGGATCAGTCGCGGGCGGTGTTCAACGGCCGCATCAAGGTCCACGAAGACGCCCAGAAGACCGACGCCAAGCAGTCTAGCCAGCACCTCCTGCTCTCGAAGGGCGCCCTCGCCCACTCGAACCCACAGCTCGAGATCTTCGCCGACGACGTCAAATGCACCCACGGCTCCACCACCGGACACCTCTCGGACGAGGCCATCTTCTACCTGCGCTCCCGGGGCATCGGGGAGGACGCCGCCAAGAGTCTGCTGACCTACGCCTTCGCCGGCGAGGTCCTCGGCGAGATCCGTCTCGAAACGGTCCGCAAGGATCTCGAAGAGTTCCTCTTCACCCGCCTGCCCAAGGGCGACGTGGTGCGGCAGGCGGTCTGAGGAGGGGATGGCGGTGGAAGCTCAAGCCACGGATGTGACCGGCCGGTCGACGGCCGGGGCACAGAAGCGACCGAAGCCCGACTTCGACGTCGACGCGGTGCGCCGGGACTTCCCGGCCCTGCACCAGGAGATCCACGGTCGTCCCCTCGTCTACCTCGACAGCGCCGCGTCGAGCCATAAGCCCCAGGCGGTGCTCGACGCGGTGTCGAAGATCTATGGGCGGGACTATTCGAACGTCCACCGCGGGGTGCATACGCTCTCCCAGCGGGCCACCGACGCCTACGAGTCGGCCCGTTCTACGGTGCGCCGCTTCGTCGGGGCCCGGCGGGACGAGGAGATCGTCTTCGTGCGGGGCACCACGGAGGCCATCAACCTCGTGGCCCACAGCTTCGTCGCACCGCGGCTCTCCCCCGGCGACGAGGTGGTGGTCTCCCACATGGAGCACCACTCCAACATCGTCCCTTGGCAGCTGCTATGCGAGCGGGTCGGCGCCCGCCTCGTGGTGGTGCCGATCGACGACCGCGGCCAGCTCGACCTGGACACCTACGCCGGCCTCCTCGGGGAGCGGGTAAAGCTGGTTTCGATGGCCCACATCTCCAACGCCCTGGGGACCATCAACCCGGTCCGGCGGGTCGTGGAGCTGGCCCACGCCCAGGGAATCCCGGTACTCCTCGACGGCGCCCAGGGGGTGCCCCACGGCGGCGTCGACGTCGCCGAGCTGGGGTGCGACTTCTACGCCTTCTCCGGCCACAAGGTCTACGGACCCTCGGGTATCGGTGCCCTCTACGGCAAGCACGAGCTGCTCGCCGACATGCGCCCCTACCAGGGCGGCGGCGACATGATCCGCACCGTCAGCTTCGCGGGATCTGAGTTCGCCCCTCCCCCCACGCGGTTCGAGGCGGGCACCCCCAACATCGCCGGCGCCGTGGGCCTGGCGGCGGCCCTCGACTACCTGACCCGGCTCGGCGCCGACGCCGTGGCCGTCCACGAGGACGACCTCCTGGCCTACGCCACCTCCCGCCTGGAGGAGCTTCCGCAGGTCGAGATCGTCGGCACCGCCGAGCACAAGGCCTCCGTGGTGTCTTTCGTCCTGGACGGGGTCCACCCCCACGACATCGGGACCATTCTCGACCACCAAGGCATCGCCGTGCGGGCGGGCCACCACTGCGCCCAGCCGGTCATGGAGCGATTCAGCGTCCCCGCCACCACCCGCGCCTCCTTCGGCGTTTATAACACCCGCCACGAAGTCGACCGCTTGATCGACGGCATCGCCGAGACCCTGGAGATGTTCGGATGTCGGACCTGAGGCAGCTCTACCAGGAGATCATCCTCGACCACTACCGGTCGCCGCGCAACTTCGGTCCTCTGGAAGACGCCAATCACGACGCCTGCGGCCACAATCCCCTGTGTGGAGATCGGGTCCAGGTCTTCCTCAAGGTCGAAGACGGCAAGGTCCACGACATCGCCTTCGAAGGGGCCGGCTGCGCCATCTCCACCGCCTCGGCGTCGTTGATGAGCGAGGCGGTCAAGGGCAAGGACGTCGACGAGGCTCGGGATCTCTTCGAGCGTTTCCACGACATGGTCACCGGAGTCGAGGACGTAGGCGAGCACGACCTCGGCAAGCTGGAAGCCCTCGCCGGCGTGCGGGATCTGCCGGTTCGGATCAAATGTGCCACCCTCGCCTGGCATACCTTCCGCGCCGCCCTGGAGCAAAACCCGGAAAGCATCAGCACCGAATAGGTTCCCAGAGGACCGATGGAGATCCCTACGATGACACCCCTGCGATGGACACAATTGCCGTGACAAACACCGATGCCGTGACGAACCCCGACGCCGCCGCGGACGGAAAGACCCTCGAAGAACGGGTCGTCGAAGCGATCAAGACCGTCTACGACCCCGAGATCCCGGTCAACATCTACGAGCTCGGCCTGATCTACAGCGTCGACGTCGACAAGGCCCACGGCCACGCCGACATCACCATGACCCTCACGTCCCCCGCCTGCCCGGTGGCCGGGACCCTCCCGGGTGAGGTGGAGGCTCGGGTGGAGGGAGTCCCGGGCATCGACACCGCCACCGTCGAGATCGTCTGGGATCCGGAGTGGAACCCGAGCATGATGTCCGAGGCGGCGCGCCTCGAGCTCGGCATGTTCTAAGTCCTCCTCCGGGGCCGTACGAAGGGCGCCCCATCGGAGCGCCCTTTTTCCGTTGCACGGAGATAGGCGTACGTTCATCAGGAACCGCCGACGCAGCCCCCTTTCGCGGGGGCGGGCTGGGTAGGCAGGGCTGCACCGATGGCCCGAAATCTCCCGCCGGCCCGCGATAGAGTCCGCCCATGGGAACCCCAGAGCCGACCCACGCCGCCGTCCCGCCGGTGGTCCGATCCACCCTCGACCTCATCGGCTCGACCCCCATGATCGAGCTTTGCCGATTCGAGCCGGAGGGTAGGGGAGCCCTCTTCGCCAAGCTGGAGTGGTTCACCCCCGGCGGCAGCATCAAGGACCGCACCGGCCTCGGCATGATCCTGTGGGCAGAAGAGGAGGGACTCATCGGCCCCGGAAGCACCCTCGTGGAGCCCACCGCCGGCAACACCGGCATCGGCCTGGCGCTGGTGGGGGTGCAGCGCGGCTACGACGTGATCCTGTGCGTCGCCGAGAGCTACTCGATCGAGAAGGTGAAGCTGATGGAGGCCCTCGGCGCGACGGTGGTACGGACCCCGGGGGAAGACGGCATGGGGGGCGCCATCGAACGGGCCCACGGAATCGCAGCCGAGATCCCGGGGGCGTTCGTCCCGCAGCAGTTCCAGAGCGCCGGGAATCCGGCGATCCACGAGCAGACCACCGGCCCCGAGATCTGGCGGCAGATGGACGGGCGGGTGGACGCCGTGGTGATCGGAGTCGGCAGCGGCGGCACCTTCACGGGGGTGTCGAGGTACCTCAAACAGCGAAATCCCGACGTCCACTGCGTCGCCGTGGAGACCAACGGCTCGATTCTCCAGGGGGGCGATCCGGGACCCCACGAGGTGGAGGGCATCGGCGTCTCGTTCATCCCCGATGTCCTCGACCTCGATCTGGCGGACGAGATCATCATGGTCCACGACGACGACTCCTTCGGCACCGCCAAGTCCCTGGCCGCCACCGAAGGTCTGCTGGTGGCGGGTTCCTCCGGCGCCAACGCCTTCGCCGCCCTCACCGTCGCCAGGCGGCTCGGCCCCGGCAAGCGGGTGGCCACGATCTTCCCCGATACCGCCGAACGGTATCTATCCAAGGGCCGCCTGGGCGGACCGCCTACCGACGACGAACCGCCGGCGGCAGAGGGCTAGGACCGGACCAAGCCCCAAAGCAGGCGGGGGGCGGTGGGCCCCAGGGACATCGGCGCTGCCGCGCGGCAGTGGACCGCCAGGAAGCGTTCGAAGAGATCCGGATCGGCGGCGAGGGCGCGGAAGGCACGGCGACGCAGGCGGGGTCGTCCTTCTAGCCAGAGCAGAAGCTCCGTCAACGCCAGGGGAACCCGACCGATCCTTCGGTGCAGTCGCCGGTAGTCGTCGAGCTTTCCGCCGGCGATCGCCTCCGCTAGGGCTGCGGCCTGATGGAACGCCATAGAGAGGCCCTCACCGGTGATCGCGTCGACGTAGCCCGAAGCGTCCCCCACCAGGGCCACCCGGCCGCGGACCACCGAACCCACACCTTGCCTCAAAGGCCCCGCCCCGCGATCCCGGGAGACGACCTCCGCACCCGAGAGGCGCTCTTCTAGCTCCGGGAACGTCCCCAGGAGATCGTCGAATCTCGCCTTGCGGTCCCGCCAGAGGATCGCGACGCCGACCTCATCGGGGGCCACCGGCGTCACATACGCTTCGGCGTGGTCGGACCAGTGGACCTCCACCAGGTCGGTCCACGGCGCCAGGGCGACGTGGCGCCGAACGCCGAAGCGCTTCCGGCGGGCGGGCTTTGCTTCGACCCCGGCCCAGCGCCGCACCCGCGACAGCAGCCCGTCGGCCCCCACCACGACGTCCGCCCCCAGGTCTCCGCGTTCGGTGGTGACCCCCTCCACGGTGAGGCCGAGGACCCGGGTGCCCCAATCCAGGACCACCCCGAGGGCCTCCGCCCGCTCCACCATGGCGCGGTGGAGCCTCGGTCGGCGAATCCCGGCGCCGGCCACACCCCCTGGGAAGCGGCCCTCGATCCGGGTTTCGCCGTCAACGTAGCGAATTCCGCGGAAGGCTCTGAGATCCCCGTCCCCCAACTCGACCCCCATCCCCCGGAGACGCTCCAGGCCATCAGGCATAAGCCCTTCGCCGCAGGCCTTGTCGATCGGCGGCCTGCGGCGATCGACGACCCGGACGTCGAGCCCCCGAAGCCGCCCTTCGATGGCCACCGCGAGGCCCGCCGGCCCGCCCCCCACCACCATCAGCCGGGCGGACCCGCGGACTCCGGTCACCTCGACCCCCGGGACCGCCGCAGGGCCAGCGCCGACCGCGCCATCGCCCCGGCGATCAGCCACGGGGTCACGCGCTTCGGTGGGACCAACTCCCCCGACAGGTAGAGGCGCAGCGCCTCCCCCCGGCGCAGCTTGCCCGATGAGGTGCGGGGCAGGGTCCCAGGATCGAGGGGGACGACGGTCTCGGCGAGCACTCCGACTTTGGCGAGGATCGCCTCCGTGACCCGCCGTTCCAAGGACTCCACGTCCCTCCGGTTCGCATCGGGGCGGAGCTCGAGGAGGATCATCAAACGTTCCCCTTCGCTCCCCTCCGGCACGTGACCCACCGCCACCCCGCAGCCCTTGCGAACGCCGGGGATGCCGTCCAGGGCCTGCTCGATATCCGCCGGCAGGTAGTTGCGGCCGCGGAGGATCACCAGATCCTTACCCCGGCCGGTCAGGTATAGCTCTCCGCCGTGGAGGAAGCCCTGGTCCCCGGTGTCGAGCCAGCCGTCGCGGACCGCGGTGGCCGTGGCTTCGGGGCGATCCAGGTAGCTGTCCATCAAGGAGGGGCCCCGGACCTCCACCCGGCCGACCCTCCCCTCGCCGAAGTGCTCCCCGCAGGGCCCCGAAACGCGAACGTCGGTCCCCGGCAGCGGTCGACCCACGGTGGGGAGCTCCACGCCGTCGGCGCGGAGCTCCGCCCATCCCTCCGCCAGACGCCCCCGGTCGAAACGCGCCGTGGTGAAGGGCCGATCGAGATCCGAGAAGGTAACCGCGAGGGTCGCCTCCGAAAGGCCGTAGACCGGCGTCAACGCTTCTGGCCGAAACCCCCAACGCGCAAAACGTTCCTGGAAGCTGCGCAGCACGTTCGGCGACACCGGTTCGGCGCCGTTCAACGCCACCCGCCAGCCCGAGAGATCCACCCCTGCGAGCTCGTCGTCGCGGATCTTGTCAACACACAGGCCGAAGGCGAAGTTCGGGGCGACGGAGATGGTGGCTCGGTAGGTGGACATCGCCCGCAGCCAGACCGCCGGCCGCGCCACGAAGACCTCGGGGCCGATCAGGGTCAGCACGCTGGGGCGCTCCAGGGCCGGGAACACGCAGCCGATGAGACCCATGTCGTGGTAGAGGGGAAGCCAGCTGACCCCGCTGTGGCGGACGTCCTGGGTGTCGGGCCAGCAGGCGTTGAGGGCCCGTACCTGGGCGACGATGGCGCGGTGGGATAGGGCGACGGGTTTGGGATCGACGGTGGTGCCCGAGGAGAACTGCACCAGCGCCAGGTCCGAAGGCTCGACGTCGACCGGATCCGGATACAAACCCCCGGCTTCCGCCGACGCTCCGTTCTCCGCGGCGGACCCGGCCAGCAGCACGTCCCTCAGGGTCCGCCCCCCGAAATCCGGCTCGGCGGCGGCGAGGGTGGGCCCGAGGATCCTCAGCACCCGCGGATCCGCCAACACCAGCCGGGCCGAGGCGGCATCGAGCATGGTGGCGGTTCGGCGGTGGTACTCGTCGAGCCGGCCGAGACGCACCGGCGGGTACAGGGGAACCGGCACGGCCCCCGCCAAGAGGGCGCCGAAGAACCCGTGGAAGAAGCCGACGCCGGTGGGGAAGATCAGCGCCACCCGCTGGCCGCGATGGACGCCGAGCTCCGAGAGCCCCGCCGCGACTTCGAGGGCCTTGGCCCGGAGGGTTCCCCAGGTCTCGAAGGCGGGCCGCTCCCGCCGATCGAGGAAGCGGAGCCCCACCTCGGGCCCACTTGAAGCGGCGGTGCAAAGCCAGCTCAGTAGGGTCCCTTCTTCGGCGACGGGGTGGGTGTCATCCGGATTCCGCAAGCTTGCTCTCCACGATGGAAACCAGGTCGGAGACGGTGTCGATACCGGCTTCGTCGTCTTCATCGAGGCAGATGCGAAAACGGTCCTCCACCGCCATGGCGAGGGTCAAGAGGCGGATGGAATCCAGCTCGAGATCGCGAACCAGGTTCTGCTCCGGATGGAGGGGCCCGGAAAAACCGAGCTCGTCCCGCGCGATCTCGGCGAGTCCCTCCAGGATCGCGTCTCCTTCCCTCGGTCCAGGGTCGCTCGAGCCAGGGCCGGTCAAGGGGTTTCCACCAGACCGCGATCCGCCAGCCGCGCCTGCCGCTGCCCCTCCTCCACATCCACCCGGGACAGCAGGAACCCGCCGACCACGAAGAAGACGATGACCGAGAGGATCGCCTCCCGTTCCGAACCGGTGAACTCGATCACCAAGCCGAAAAGGAGGGGCCCGAAGATTCCGGCCACCTTGGCGAAGATGGAAAAGAAGCCGAACATCTCCGACGCCTTGTGCTTAGGCACCATCGAAGCGAAGAGGGAGCGCGAAAGCCCCTGGGTGCCCCCCTGGACCATGGCGATGAGGCCGGCCACCACGTAGAAATGCCCGATCACCTTCATGTTGTAGGCCACTACGCTGATGCCGATGTACACCGCGAGACCCAGAAGGATGGCGCGCTTGGTCCCCAACTTCGGGCCGAGGGCGCCGAAGAGGAAGGCGAAGGGGATGCCGACGAACTGAATGATCAGGATCGCCAGGATGATCGAGGTTTCGGGAAATCCCTTGGTGGCGGCATAGAGCCCCCCCATGCGGATGGTGGTGCCGACCCCTTCGTTGTAGATCATGTAGGCCACCAGCATCAGGAAGGCGTGCTTGTAGTTCCCCCGCAGCTCGCCCACCGTCTCACGCAGGCGACCGAAGGCGGCCCGGACGGCGTCGCTGGCCCCCGCGGCGTCGACGCCCGCCTCGTCGACCTCGACCTCCCTCGGCGGTTCTTCCACCCTCTTGAAGAGGGGAAGGGAAAAGATCGCCCACCACAGGCCGACCACCAGGAATCCCACGCGGGTGGCCACCCCGGCGTCGGCGAGGCCGAAGAGCTCCGGCTTCTGGATCGCCGCCAGGATCACCACCAGCAGCAGGCCGCTGCCCAGGTAGCCCACCGCGTAGCCGGCGGTGGAGACGCGGTCGATCTCCTTCTCGCTCGCCAGGTGGGGGAGCAGGGAGTCGTAGAAGACGAAGCTCAGGAAGAGCGCCGCGTTGCCGATGGCGAAGAGCACCAGGCCGGGGATCCAGCGCCCTGAGTGGATGAAGAATAGCCCCGCCGACGACGCTGACCCGAGGCCCACGAAGAGGGCCAGGAAGTGCTTTCGACGGCCCAAGAAATCGGCGACCGCGCCGAGCACCGGCGAGCATAGGGACACGATGGCCAACGAGGCGGCGGTGGTGTAGCTCAGCCACTTGGTGATGGTGGCGTTGTCGACGCCGACTCCGGCAGCGACGTTCTTGACGTAGATCGGGAAGACGGCGGTGATCACCACGAGGACGAAGGCCGAGTTGGCCCAGTCATACAGGGCCCAAGCCCGCAGCTCAGGGCGGTGCAGCCCGAATCTTTCGAGCCAGGAGTTGGAATCGCTCATGGTCGCCTTTCCGGAAGAGATGACACGGAATCTGGAGCGTAGCAGGGGCCGGTCGATCCGCACCAGGGGAATTCGGAACCGCCAAACCACGGGCGACGGGCCCCCTTTCCTGCAACGACCCGAAGGACGGACCGCGCGAGCCGGTGTGCTCCGGATCGCCGGGCCCGGTCAGCGGGATCAAGGCCTGCGGTCGCCGATCAGTCGGCCCAGGATCACCAGCAGCACCGCCGCGGCGAGGACCAGGACCAGAGGCAGGACCCAGCGTGGGCCTTCCAGTGGCCCTTCGTCCACGCTGGCCCGGTCTCCGAGGCTAGCGTGGACGGCGGGGCGGAGCGTGAGCATCGGAGCCAGGGAGCCGAGATCGTACCGGGGGGCCCTAGAACCGTGGCCCACCACCAGATCCACAGGCTCCCCCGGCCAGACGAACAGGATCTCGTCACGCCGGAACGTGAGCTCCACCTCGAGATCCTCCAGTGGAGGATTGTCGCCATCGGAGACGTCGATCTCGAGATCGCCGCCCTTCGGTCTGACGAGGCCGGTAGCCGTCGCGAAACCGAGCCTCAGCTCGCAGGGCAGGGGCCCTGGGCTCTGGCACGACCAGCGGCTGGGGCCCGCCCAACGGGGCCGAGGGTTATCGACCCCCGGGCGGGTGGCCGACTGGGGACCCTTGATCTCCACCTTGCGCTCGAAGGGGCCGCGGGCCCGCAGCCATACTTCCGTCACCGGCGGGCTCGGATCGAGGGGCACCCGGTAGAGGCTGTGCCCGGCGACCGACGACGCTTGGCGAACCGGTTCCACGTCCAGGGAACCGGGCTCCGGCAGCGTCCGCCGGACGAAGGGCACCTGCTTGGACGGCTCCGACGTCGCCAAGCGCAGCTTCCTGAGGTCGAACCCCGCCGCGATCCACACCTCCGGGGTCAACGGCATCCGAATCACGTCCCCCGGCTCCGCCTCTGCGATCACCGGCCACTTTCCATGGACCTCCATCTCCGGCAGGTCCACCAGGGGCGCGGTGGCCCGCTCCGGCCAGGGGGGCCAAGGGCCCGTCTCTTCCTCGCCCGCGGAGAGCCTCGCCACCTGGGCCGACGACGGTACGGCGAGAAACGGCCGCTGTTTCGAGACCACAGCGGACGAATGGCCATAGACGAGCCTGTGGGTTCCAGGAGTCCGGGCTTCGAAGGCCAGGTTCCTCGGCTCGAGACGGGCCACGGCCCTGCGCAGCTGCGGTGATTCCCCGCCGCCGGACCGTAGGTCGACCCTCAACTCGCGGGCCCCCGCCCCAGCAACGGTGAGGGGAAGATGCAGCGTATCGGCCTCCGACAGGGTCCCCTCCGACAGGGTCGACCAGCGCTCCTCGGCTCCCATCCGAACCCGATAGCCCAGGCCCGTGACCGGAGACTCGAGCTCGAGGTCCAGGCGCTGGAGACCCAGGGACAGGCCGGGCAGAGACACCCGGCAGCGCACCGCGGACCCCCTGGATCCAGCGTTCCCGGACCGAAGGTCCATGCAGCTCACCGGCGCGTCGAGGGTCCGACCCTCCCCCGCGAAGACCTCCACCTCCACGCGGCGCAGCACCGGCAGCGCAGACGTGGACCAGAGGAGGCGTAGTCGACGGGCGTCGGTGGGGGCGTAATCGAGGACGAGTCCCACGAGGCCGTCGTCCTCCCCCAAGCGGAAGAGGTTCCCTTCGGTCAAGGTCCGCCATCCTTCAACCGTCTGGACCTCCAGGCGGCATCCCTCGGCCACCGTATCCCGGTCCACCTCGAAGTGCAGACGTGAATGACGGGGGGGTGACGACCCGAGGTCGAGGGTCAGGGCCCAGGAGTCGTCCTGTTTCCGGACGTCCTCCACCGTCACCGGCCGACGCGTTTCGGGTGGCGTCCACCAGCCGAAGGGCAGGGATTCCCCGTTCGGGGAACGCAGCTCCAGGTCGACGGCGGAATGGCGAAGCACTCGGTCGTCCACCGCCACCGCCACCCACCCCGGGGTCGCCACCTCCACCGACCGCCGGTACCGGGGCTCCCCCTCGGCCACGACGGGGGAGGATACCGAGACGGGGATAACGAAGATCAGGGCCAGGAGGATCCAACGAACGGAGCGGGTCATCGGTCGATCTCCGTGGGGTCCGCCGCGGGTCCGCGGAAGACAAACCGCTGATAGAGGAATGCGATCAGGAAAAGGCTGACCCCGAGGCCGAAGAGGGACGCGACCCGATAGAGGCCGTCCAGGTGGCCCGTGTCCACCAAAAAGACCTTCCCCACCGCCGGCAGCAGCACCGCCAGGGAACCCCAGCGCAGCAAGCCCCGCCGACGTAGGACACCCCCCACCGCCAGCAGAATGCCCAGCAGGATCCAGGTGATGGAGTAGGCGTAGCTCTCGGCGTTCGAGACCTGTCCCTGGTGGAGGAAGGTGCCCTGGAAGGTCCGACGCACTTCGAACGTGACCCAGGCGAAGGTGGCCACCAGGGCCGACACTTCGCTCACCGCGGCGAGGACGTCGTCCCCCCGCCGCCTCAGGAGCTTCGCCGACAGGACGAGGAGCGCCGCCGGCAAGCCGTAGACGAAGAGCAGTCGGTTGAGCAGGAACGTCTCACCCACCGCCTGCTCGCTCCACAGCGGGTTGAGGGCCAGGAGGGGCATCAGCCCGAGGGCCCCCACCACCCCGACCAGCAGGCACCGCGGACCCCAGACGAGGGCCGGCGAAGGCCACCGCCGGGACGCCTCCAGTCCAACGGCCAGGAGCAGCAGCCAGCCCACGAGGTAGGCCCCCCATTCCGTCAGCGTCGTCTTAGGCGTGTCGAGCTGGCCGGGGAAGAAGTAGTTGCGGATCAGGAGCCCCAGTCCCACCACCGCCAGGCCTTGGACCCAGAGCTGGAGCCAGCCCGAGAGCTGACCCGGCGTGATCCAGCCGGCGGACCACCCTTCCTCGGTCGCCCCTGCAGCGGCATCGGGCCCGTCGAGGTTCCGCTGCCGCTCCAGGAGCACGATGGCCGCCAGGAAGGCCAGGAACGGCAGTCCATACCCGTAGGCGAGCCAGTTGAAGACGATCCCTTCGCCGATGGGGTAGGTGAACACCGCCGGGTTCAGCACCAGGCGGATGCCCACCACCGTCGACGCGATCCAGGCGCAGGTCACCAGGGCCCCGAGCCGCAGGCGCCCGGCGAGCCAGACCAGCACCACCGCCTCCAGGGCCCAAGCCACCGTCAACCAGGCCCGCTCCAGCTCCATGGGGGCCGCCAAGGCCGCCAGGGCCGTCGCCCCCACCGCCAGGGCCGCCAGGGGCCGGACCGCAGCCTCATCCTGATGACGGAGGCGGGCCACGGGGATCGCTAGCACCGTCCACACCACCGCGAGGGCCAGGGCGATGGACCCCCAGGGGGCCCCTTCGAGGCCGAGGGTTTCCTCCGCCAGCCAGGGCACCAAGAGGTAAATCACCGCGGCCGCCGAAGCCAACGAGCCCCAGCGTCCGCCGTAGCGGCTGCCACGGTGGGCCAGGTAGCCCGCGGCGCTGAACAGCGCACCCATGGCGACGTGGATCCACAGGTAGCGCGCGGTGGCGCCGGCGGGGAGGTCCCCGAGCCAAAGCCCAAGGGTGAACGTCACCAGCCCGAAGGCCACCCAGGACAGGGGGTGGTAGCGCTCCTCCAGGCGGGCCAGCACCAGACTCCCCGCGGCCATCAAACCGAAGAAGATCCAGGTCGTGGTTCCAAAGGCCCCCGCCCGTACCAGGGCCACCGAAACCAGCAGCGTGCCGGCGGTGGCGGCGACCGCGATGGAAGTGGACGATCGGGAATTCCCCCAGCCTCCATCCTTGCCGCCGGACAGGGCGGAAACCACGAACGTGGCGGACGACGCCACGAGGAACAAACCCAGCCACAACGCATCCCCGGAGTTGACGGAGGTGCCCAGGAAGGAGATGACCCAGAGGAGCCCGGCCGCCGCCGACAGCCCTCCGAGGGATCCCCAATGGCGGCGGCGGGTGACCGCCACCAGGCCCACCTGGAGCAGCAGGAGGTAGGTGAAGAGAATCGCCGGGCTGTTGGTTCCCGGGGACACGAGGGCGGGGGTCAGAAAGCCCCCCACCAAGCCCACCACCGCGATGATGTAACCCTGCCGGAGCGCCAGCCCCACCGCCGTGGCGGTGGTGAGCGCCATGAGCCCGAAACCCAGCCACGCGGGAATCAGCCCGTAGAGGTCGACGGCGGCGAATATCGATACGTAGAGACTGGCGAGGCCCGCCGCCGAAAGGCCCCGGGCGACATACTCACTCGATCGGCGCAGGCCCTCGCCGGCCCCCAGCAGCCCTATGCCGAGCAGCGTGCCGAGGGCGACCCGAATCTGTGGCCCGATCCAACCCCGCTCGAACGAGATCTTCACCAAGAACGCCGCCGCCAGGGCGAAGGCCGCGGCACCGAGCCACACTGGAAGCCGGGTCCAGATCTTCTCCTCCCAGCCCACCCGCCGGGGCTCAGGCGCCGGCCTCTCGACCTTGGGGGGAGCGATCGAAGGGGGTGCGATCGAAGGGGGTGCGAGGTCCGGCTGCTCGCTCGGGGGGGCCTCGACCGGGGGAGCCGCCGCAGGCAGAAGCTCTGGGGACGGGGTCTCGGCTTCCGGGATGGGCCCCTCGGCCTCTCCGGGGGTGGGTTTCCGTTTCCCACTCGCCCCAAGGGGCAACGGCGGCGGCTCGACGACCTCGGCGGGGGGACCCGCGGGTCGTGGGTCGACGGCCGGAGACGCCACCGTCTTGGGAGCTTCGGCCAGTGGGGGACCTTCGACCGGGGGAGGAGCTTCGGCCGCTGGGACGCCCTCAACGGCCGCCGCCTCCGGGGCCGAGGATTCCAGGAGGGAGCGCTCCAGGGCCCCCAGACGCCGGTCGATCTGCTCCAACCAGCTCTGGGTATCGCTCATCCACCGGCCGGCGTCGCGGGTTCGGACATGGAGTCGGTAGAGGATCCAGCACAGGAGTACCGGAAGCACCAACATCAGCGAGCAGCCGAAGAAAACCCAAACTTCTTCCACGGAAACCACCTTTCTGAGGCCGATCGGGCCGATCATAGCCCGAGGGAACCCTGGAAGCAGGAGCAGGATCCGGGCCAACCCGTGGCCCGCGGCTTCAAGGGGACTTCGGCCCTAGAGCGCTGTGAATTTGTACAAACGGTGTACAGCCAAGGACACCGAGAGTCCGCGCGAGCCCGAATCAATCGATCCCGCGGGCTCCGGCGGTCCCCACCGCCGACACCAGGCGGTCAGCGTCGATGTCCGAGTCCGCCAACGCCGCGACCATGGCGTCGGCAACCCCTTCGGCTTCCCCCCGGGTTCCCGCCAGGGCGAAGATGGAGGGTCCGGAGCCGGATAGGCTACAGCCGAGGGCGCCGTGACGAAGGGCCGCGGCCTTCGCCCCGGCGAAGCCCGGCACCAGCGGCGCCCGCACCGGCTCCGCCACGTGGTCCACTAGGGAGCGGGACAGCAGCTCTAGGTCACCGCGGAAGAGCGCCGCCACCAGGGCACCGACGTTGCCCCACTGCCGGGACGCGGCGGCGAGGGGAATCGAGTCGCCGAGCACATCGCGGGCGTCACGGGTCCTGATCTCTACATGGGGACGCACCACGGCGCAGGAGAGGCCTTCGGGAACCGGCAGCTCCACGACGTCCGGTGTATCCCCCCCCCGAATCAGCACGAAGCCGCCGTAGACGCAGGGGGCGGCGTTGTCGGGATGGGCGCTGCCGCAGGCCACCCGCTCCCCTTCGAGGACGCAGCCCAGCATCTGCCGGCGGCTCGGCTCGACGCCGACGAGGTCCGCCACCGCCCGCACCGCGGCGACGGCGCTGGCCGCCGAGGAGCCGAGGCCGCTCGACAGGGGCATCTGTTTCTCGACCGTCAGACCGATCCCCCGGCCGGCCGCCCCTTCGGCCACGGAGGGATCGGCGAGCAGGGCCCTCGCCGCGACGCCGGCGGTGTTACGGTCCGGCGCCAGCGGCAGACGCCCACCGTCCCCCGAGATTCCTTCGATGACGACCCCGGGGCGATCCAGCCAGCGGGCGGTCACCCGGTCACCCGGACCGTCGACGGCGAAGCCCAGGATGTCGAAGCCGCAGGCGATGTTGGACACGGTGGCGGGGGCGAATGCCCGCGCGAGCTCGCTGGAAGACATCGGGACCTCGGCTCAGCTGATCATGTAGGTGCCGGTACCGGTGGCCACCAGCTCGTCCCGCGCATCGTGCAACTCCATACGGGTCACCGCCACGCGGCTGCCGGTGCGAAGGATCTGGCCCGTCGCGCGGAAGCCCTTACCCCGGGCGACCTGGAGGTAATCGACCCGCAGGTCGATCGTGCCGATTCGGGTGAGGATCGCCAGGCGGTCCTCTTCCGGAAGATTCTGCACCCGCTCCAGAGCGTTGATGTACGCCACCAGGCCGCCGGTGGTGTCGAGGACTGCCGAGATCACGCCCCCGTGCAGGATTCCGCGGGCGAAATTGCCGATGTGCTCCGGCCTCGTTTCGAAGCTGAGCACGGAGCGTTCGAGGGCCAGGCTATCGACCTTCAATCCGAGCACGCGGTTGAAGGGGATGTCCTGCTCGAAGGCCTTGTGGACCGCGGCGACGATTTTCGGGGTGAGCAGCTCGTCGTCTCGGGAAGGGGAATCCATCGGGTCGTGTCTCTCGGGGCGTTCCTGGGGGCCGGCGTGGTTGGGACGGAGGGGGCGGGAAGGGGCAAAACGGGATAAGGTAGGCCTCCGGACGGCCGGTTCCCTCCTCCCCTGCGGCGCGCCCACTATAAACCAGATCCCCTTCGGCGGACCGGTTCGGCCGCCCCGCCGGGCCTTCCCATACCCGGGGCCTACCCCCCTACGGGGCTCCTTCCGGAGCGGCGAGACGCACCGCCCGGGTCTTCACGAATCCTTCGAGACCGCCATGCGACGAGGTAAGACCAAGAAACGTCAGGAGCACGACTGGGGCCCCTACCGCTCCGACGAGCGCACCGTCCGCCCGTTTTCCCCCCATGCAGCCCACTCCCTGGCGTTGACCTACGCCAACACCTACGAGGTGGGAATGTCGAGCCTTGGATTCCAGCGGGTCTACGAGCTGATCCACGACACCCCCGGCTGGGCCTGCGAGCGCTTTTTCGTCAACGGTACCGGCATGCCCCGCTCGCTGGAGACGAACCGTCCCTTGGACGACTTCGGTTGCCTCGCGTTTTCGGTCTCCTTCGAAGAGGACTACCTAAACCTCCTGCGGATGCTGGACCGGGCCCGCATTCCCCTAAGGCGGGAAGACCGCAACGAGTGGCACCCCCTGGTGGTGCTGGGGGGATCCTGCGCGTCGATCAACCCCCTGCCGATGTCGGCCTTCATCGACGTCTTCGCCCTCGGCGCGGCGGAGAATCTCCTGCCGTCTTTGCTCGCCGAGCTGACCGCCACCGGCGACCGGGACGACCTGCTCGACAGGCTCGCCGAGCTGCCGGGCTACTACGTGCCGTCACGGCATGACCCCGAGGGGGACGGCGATCTACCGAAGCTCCGCAAGCTGGAGCTCTCGGGGGAGCAGATGGCCACCCCCGGCAACCTGCCCACCAGCTGCATCATCACGCCGCGGACCGAGCTGTCGGAGAAGTTCCTGATCGAGATGTCCCGCGGCTGCCCGGAGAAGTGCCGCTACTGCTGGGCGACCTTCGGTATGGGCAAGTTCCGCTGGCATCCGACCGACTACATCCTCGAATCCTTGGAGCGGGCGCGGCCGGTGACCGACCAGATCGGCTTCCTCGCCACCGCCGTGGGTGACCATCCGGAGATCGGGCGGATCTTGAACGAAGCCCAGGACCTCGGGTTCCGTTCCTCTATCTCCTCGATCCGAATTCCCGCGGTGAAGGACGAGGTGCTAGCCCCCCTTTTCGCCTCGGGGGCGCGCTCGATCACCCTCGCCCCCGAGACCGGCAGTGACCGCATGCGGGCGCTGATGAACAAGCCGATCACCAACGAGCAGCTTCTAGAGCGGGTGCGGCTGATCTTCCAACACGGCTTCACCCAGCTGAAGCTCTACTTCATCATCGGTCTCCCCGGCGAGACCATGGAGGACGTCCATGCCATCCTCGAGTTGGGGGCCGCCTGCCGCGACCTGATGCTGGAGCGGGCGTCGATCACCGGGGTGGTGGGCAACGTCCACCTCGGCTGCAACATCCTGATCCCCAAGCCCTACACCCCTTGGCAGCGGGAGTCCATGGACGACGAGAAGAACCTGAAGCGGAAGATCTCGGTGCTCAAGAAGGGTGTCGCCAAGATGGCGAACACGAGCATGAGCATGATGTCGCCGCGGCAGGCGATCTGGCAGACCTACATCTCCCGGGCCGGCAGCGACGCCGCCGAAGCCCTGGAGCGAGCCGCCCGGGGTCAGCCCATCGCCTCGATCCTTCGGGAGTTCGCGGGTGAGGTCCACCCGGAGGTCTTCCAGCAGTTTCCCCGGAGCCTACGCTGGCACTTCATGCGCATGGGGTAGGGGCGGGCAGCTCAGAGGGGCGTGTAGACCAGATCCCCCATGATCGATTCGGTCTCGCCGACGCGGTGGCGCTTGTCGTAGCGGTTGATCATCCGCCCTTCGACCTCGGAGGAGCCCGGGAGTTGGACCTCCGGACCGACGATGCACCGCTGGATCCGGCTTCCGGCGCCGATCCGGGCGCCTTCGAGGATCACCGAGTCGCGGATCGACGCGCCGTCCGCCACCTCGGCGCCGATCTCGATCACCGAACCCACCGCCGAAGCCCCGGGATCGATCCGGGCGAGGGGGGAAACTGCGGGGCGACGGCGGAACCATCCACCCCGGGCCTGGTCGAGGCACGCATCGAGGTATCGGGTCGGGGTCCCCAGGTCGTGCCAGCGTCGACGGGTCGGCAAGGTCTGGATCACCGCCCCTTCCTGGAGCAGGGGCTGGTAGAAATCGCCGATGATGTCGCCGGGTCCCTCCTCGACCCGATTCAGAATCCGCGGCGACAGCACGTGGACGCCGGCGAAGACGTGGCGGGATACCACCTCACCGGCGGCCTCCATATCGCGCATCTGCACCACCCGACCCCCACGGTCGACGCCGATTCCACCGCCGAGGCCGGCGTCGGGCCCCCGGGCCAGTACCAGTAGGGTGACGTCGGCGCCGGTGCGCACGTGGCGGCGGACCAGGGCACGAAGGGGCCAGGGGCACAGACTGTCGCCGTTGATCAGCAGGGCCGCGTCGGCGCCGGCGAGGAAGTCTCTGGTGGGGTAGAGGGCCCCGAGGGTCCCTTGGATCTCCTCCTCCCACGAGTAGTCGATGGGCATGCCGTACCAGCTCTTCCCGAGGTGGGCCGGCAGCATGTGGGGGAGATGATGGAGGTTGAGCAGCGCCGCTTCGCAGCCGAAAGTGGACAGCGCCCGCAGGGTGTGACCGACGATCGGCTCACCCACCACCGGCAGCAGGGGCTTGGGGGCGTAGAGGGTGAGGGGCCTTAGCCTCGTGCCGTGGCCGGCGGCCAGAACCAGGGCCCGCACGCGGGGCATTGGGGATCGGGGCCACAGTCGAAGCACAGAGGTCTCCGGAGATTCGACGGATGCTCGGGGCCGAGGGTTTTGGGCCGGTTCGGAGCGGAGCTCTTATGGGTTTCCTGAAGCGCTGGGGTAAGTCAGCTCAGGACTTGGGCTCTGGGAAGACCATGTCGCGGGGCGCATCCGGATGGTCTTCGAGGTACGACTCGTAGAGCCGGAGATAGTTGCGCCGCTCGCTCTGCTCCGGATCGAGGCCGGTGCGCTTCGCCACGGTCTCGCAGCCCTCCCCCTCGAATTCCGCGAAGTCCCCTATGGGGGTGTGATCGAGGGCGATGACGATCGAGCCCAAGAGCCACTCCTCCCGGTACTTCTGGTATCGGCGGACCAACGAGTAGCCGAGGGCTTCGAGGATCGCACGGGTACTCTCGACATTGCCGATCGAGGTTTCGATCTCTTGGCGTACTTTGATCCGCCCTTCGAAGCTCGCCGGTCCCTTGAAGGTAAGGCGGGAGCCCCGTTTGTCGATCCGCAGCCGCAGCAGACTGCCGCGCTCCGAGAGATCGCCGTCGAGATCGAAAATCCAGTTGTCTTCGAGGGCCGGGGGCCCCTGTTTCTCCGCTTCGAGATCAAGGAGCCGCTCCCGCAGATCACCGTGGTCGACCTGCGCGAACTTGAGCTCCCGCTCCATTCCATCTTGGGCCATTATCCCTCCTGGGCGTCCCCTAGGCGGTCCAGGAAACGGACCACCGCACGGATGCCGCCATAGTAGTTGGCGACATCGAACTTCTCGTTCGGGGAATGCAGGCGATCATCCGATAGGCCGAAGCCGAAGAGCATGATCGGCACCCCGAGCACATTGGAGAACGTGGCGACGATCGGGATCGATCCACCCTCACGGACCTTGACCGGGCGCCGCCAGACGTCTTCCATGGCCGACATCGCCGCTTCGACCACCGGTCCATCGGTGTCCACCAAGACCGCGGGGGCGCAGTGGTGGGCGTGGACCTCGACCTCGACCCCCAAGGGCGCTATGGACCTCACATATTCGGTGAAAAGACGTTCGATCGTCTCGGGGTCCTGGTCCGGCACCAACCGCATCGAGACCTTGGCACCGGCCCAGCCGGGGACGATGGTCTTCGCCCCCTCACCGGCGTACCCTCCGAAGATGCCGTTGACGTCGCAGGTGGGACGGGTCCATCGGCGCTCCAGGGTGGTGTAGCCGTCCTCACCGAACATCTCTGGGACGCCGAGCCCCTCTCGGTCCGCGTTCTCGTCGAAGGGTAGGGCAGCAAATTCTTCCCGTTCCCAAGCTTCCAAGGGTCTCACGTCATCGTAGAAGCCTGGGATCAGAATGCGCCCGGTCTCGGGATCCTGCAGGCGCGAAACGATGTGGGCGAGGGCGTTGGCCGGGTTGTGGACCGAGCCGCCGAAGCTGCCGGAATGGAGATCCCGATTGGGACCCTGCACCTTGATTTCCATGTAGGCCATGCCCTTGAGGCCGTAGATCAGGGACGGCTGCCCGGGGGAGTACATGGCGCTGTCGGAAACGAAGACGCCGTCGCAGGACAAAAGCTTGCCGGCGTCCTCGGTGACGAAGGTCTCGATGGCTTCGCCGCCGGATTCTTCTTCGCCTTCGATGATGAACTTGACGTTCACCGGCAGGTTGCCCCGCTCGGCGAGGATCGCCGCCACCGCCTTGAGGTGGGCGTAGGACTGCCCCTTGTCGTCGGTGGCGCCGCGGGCGACGAGGATCTCGCCGTCCTGTTCGAGGGTCGGTTCGAAGGGGGGATTGCGCCACAGCTCGATGGGATCGGCGGGCTGGACGTCGTAGTGGCCGTAGAACAGGATGGTGGGCTTGCCTGGGGCGCCGAGCCATTCGCCGTAGACCAAGGGTTTGCCCTCGGTCTCGATCAGCCGCGCATCGAGTCCCGCCTGGCGCATTTTTTCGAGAACGAACTCCGCGCACCGGCGCACGTCCGCGTCGTGGGCGGGGTCGGTGGAAATCGAAGGGATCCGCAG
This sequence comes from Acidobacteriota bacterium, assembly GCA_038748685.1. Classification (GTDB taxonomy): domain Bacteria; phylum Acidobacteriota; class Thermoanaerobaculia; order Multivoradales; family J023; genus JAUIJL01. Next base: position 30,842 of record JBCDIS010000006.1, read on the forward strand.
GTAGTCCTGGAGCTCTGCGAGGTAATCGGGCTGCTCACGGTCTATGCGTGCAAAGACGTCTCGGCTGTCATTCGACATCTGAGGTTCTCCTCGGTGGTCCCGTCGCCTGGTTCGAGAGGGGGGCTTGGTTTCTGGAGAGACCGGGACTCTAACAGAAGCCCGGGTGGAATCGGTCGGCCCGGGGACGGGTACGCTATGGGGCCTGCGGGGAGGTCGGAGCGGTCTCCGGAGACCGCGACAGGTAGCGGAGATTGACCCCGTTGACCAAGACGTGGGCGACGATCGCCGGCAGGAGGTTCCCCCGGTGGATCACCAAGAGGCCGAAGAGGAGCCCCGCCACCGCTGCGAAGAGGGTCCAGTAGCGGAAGCTCGGTGTGGGTCCGCTGTGGAGCAGGGCAAAGATCAGCACCGTCAGCGGAAGGCCGAAGCTGGTCTGCATCGCGCCCCGGAAAAAGAGCTCTTCGGAAAAGCCGGAGATCAGTGCCAGGACCCAGACCTCGGCGGGCTCCAGACGCCCCAGGATCAAGCCGAGGATCCGCTCGAGGTCCCGCATTCCGGCAAGACGACTGCGGCCGGCGGACCACAGGCCGAGCATCAAACCGCCGGCACCGAGACCCCAGATCACATCGATCCACCAGGACTCGAGATCGACGAAGAGGGAGAGGGGCAATCCCTCGGCGGCGTACCCTAGCCAAAAAACCCCGAGGACCGCCAGAGCGAGGTAGGCGATCCACGAAATCCTGAAGAATTCCCCGGGACCGGGGGGCCCTGGGGACCTTCCATCCTCGGCGGGGCTCTTCCTCTGGAACGGTCCGGGGCCTTGGGGATCCACCCTCAGTCGTCGAAGCTCTTGCCGGTGGCCTTCCAGTCCGCCAAGAAGTTGTCGAGACCGATATCGGTCAGCGGATGACGGTAGAGCTTCTCGAGAACCTTGAACGGGATCGTCACCACCTCGGCGCCGAGCTTCGCCGCCTGCTGAACGTGCATCCCGTGGCGGACCGACGCGACGAGGACCTGGGTGTCGATGTCGTAGTTGTCGTAGATCTCGACGATGTCTTCGATCAGCTTCATCCCATCCTGACCGACGTCGTCCAGCCGACCGACGAAGGGGGAGATGTAGGTCGCCCCCGCCTTGCCGGCGAGCAGGGCCTGGTTGGCGGAGAAGCACAGGGTGACATTGGACTTGATGTCGTCCTCCGCCAGGGTGGCGACGACCCGCAGGCCGTCCGGCACGAGGGGAATCTTGACCACCACGTTGTCCGCCAGGTCCGCCAAGCGACGGCCCTGTTCGAGCATGCCCTCGTAGTCGGTAGCCAGCACCTCGCCGGACACCGGACCGGGGACCAACTCGGCGATTTCCTGGACCGTCGGCAGGTAGGGCTTGTTCATCCGGGCGATCAGGCTCGGGTTGGTGGTGACGCCGTCCACCATTCCCCAGGCCAGGCCCTTTTCGATCTCTCGGATGTCGGCGGTATCCAGGAAGAAGAGCATCGGAATCGGCTCCTTAGTTGACCGGCTCGTCGTCCGCCGGGGCGGATTCGGGATCCGTCGTGTTGGGTTCGCTATACCCTTCGGAGGATACTCCATCCTCGGCGGTCCCGGCACCCTCCGTCGTCCCGGCACCCTCCGTCGCGTCGTCGTCTCCATCCTCGTCGTCCCGCTCGACGATCTTCGCCAGCGCCACCAGGCGGTCTGAAGCGGAGAGGTCCATGACCTTCACGCCTTGGGTGGCCCGGCCGATACGGCTCACCCCTTCGACGTTGATGCGGATCAGCTTGCCACCCTGGGTGATCAGGATGGCGCCGTCCTCGGGACGGACCTGCTTGACGCCGACCACCGGTCCGGTCTTGTCGCTGACCTTGAGGTTGATGATGCCCTTGCCGCCGCGGCTCTGGCGCCGGTATTCCCCCGGGTCGGTCCGCTTGCCGTAGCCGTTTTCGGTGACGGTGAGGATGTCGCCTTCCCGGTCGAGCGCCGCCATGCCCACCACCGAATCACCGGACCGCAGGTCGATACCGCGGACGCCGCGGGTGACCCGGCCCATGGTCCGGGGCCCTTCGAGTCGTCCCCCCTGATCGGGATCCGCCGGCTCTTCGGTCGCCTCGGGGAAGCGGATGGCATAACCCGATTGGGTGGCCAGGAAGATGTCGCGGGTGCCGTCGGTGACCCGCACGTCCAGGAGCTTGTCGTCTTCGTCGATGTTGATGGCGATGATGCCCCCCACCCGGGGTCTCGAGAAGGCCTCGAGCTCGGTCTTCTTGACGGTACCGTTCCGCGTCGCGAAGACGACGAAGCCCTCCGACATTTCGCGCACCGCCGCGGTGGTGGCGATCCGCTCGGACTTGTCGAGCTCCAGGAGGTTCACGATCGCCTTGCCGCGGGACGCTGGCCCGAGCTCCGGCAGGCGGTGGACCTTGATCCAGTGGACCCGGCCGCTCTCGGTGAACACCAGCACGTAGCTGTGGGCGGACGCGATGTAGACGTGCTCGACGAAGTCGTCGTCCTTCGTGTCCATGCCCTTGCGGCCCTTGCCGCCGCGCCCCTGCTCACGGTAGAGCGTCAGGGGTGAGCGCTTGATGTAGCCCGACTTGGTGACCGTGATCACCATGTCTTCGTCGGCGATCATGTCCTCGATGGTGATGTCGTGGGTCTCGTGGATGATCTCGGTGCGGCGGGCGTCGCCGTAGGTTTCCTTGATCTCCAGAAGCTCGTCCTTGATCACCCCGAGGAGCAGGTCGTCGGATCCCAGGATCGCCCGCAGCCGCTCGATCAGCTCCATCAGCTCGCGGTATTCCTCCACGAGCTTGTCCCGCTCGAGGCCGGTGAGGCGCTGCAGTCGCATCGCCAGGATGGCCTGGGCCTGGATCTCGGAAAAGGCGAAGCTCTCCACCAGGCTACTGCGGGCATCGTCCGGGGTTGCGGAGGCGCGGATGGTGGCGATGATCTCGTCGATGATGTCGAGGGCCTTGAGCAGGCCTTCGAGGATGTGGGCCCGGGCTTCCGCCTTGCGCAGATCGAAACGCACCCGACGGATGACCACCGTGCGGCGGTGATCCAGGAAGTAGCGGAGGATCTGCGGCAGGTTGAGAACCTGGGGCTGGTTGTCGACGATGGCCAGCATGTTGATGCCGAAGGAGGTCTGCAGCTGGGTGAGCTTGTAGAGGGTGTTGAGGATGACCTCCCCCACCTCGCCGCGCTTCAGCTCGATCACCATGCGGATGCCGTTGCGGTCCGATTCGTCCCGCAGGTCGCTGATGCCCTCGATCCGCTTCTCCCGCACCAGCTCGCCGATCCGTTCGAGGAGGCGGGCTTTGTTGACCTGGTAGGGGAGCTCGTGGACGATGATCGCCTCGCGATCCCTACCGAGATCCACCACGTCGGCGCGGGCCCGGACCTGGATCGTGCCGCGGCCGGTGGTGTACGCCTCCTGGATCCCCCGCACGCCGTGGATGAATCCGGCGGTGGGGAAATCGGGCCCGGGGACGAGCTCGGCGATCTCCCGCAGGGTCGCCGCCGGGTTGTCGATCAGCAGAATGCAGGCATCGACGATCTCCGAGAGGTTGTGGGGCGGGATGTTGGTCGCCATGCCGACGGCGATGCCGGCGGAGCCGTTGATCAGCAGATTCGGCAGACGGGCCGGCAGGACCTGGGGCTCGATCTCGCTGGCGTCGTAGTTGGGCAGCCAGTCGACGGTCTCTTTGTCGATGTCCTCCCGCAGGAGCTCTTCCGCCAGCCGGGTCAGCCGGACCTCGGTGTAGCGCATGGCCGCGGCGTTGTCGCCGTCGACCGAGCCGAAGTTGCCCTGGCCGTCCACCAGCGGGTACCGCATGGAGAAATCCTGCGCCAGCCGAACGACGGTGTCGTAGATCGCGTTGTCGCCGTGGGGGTGGTACTTACCCATGACGTCACCGACGATGCGCGCCGATTTCTTATAGGCCCGGCCGGCACGGTTGCCGCTTTCCCACATGCCGTAGAGCACGCGGCGGTGGACCGGTTTGAGGCCGTCCCGAACGTCGGGAAGGGCGCGGCCGATGATCACGCTCATGGCGTAATCGAGATAGCTTTTCTTCAGCTCGTCTTCGATGTCCACCGGCTGTGTGCGGTCCGGCGGCAGCTGCGTCTCGTCGCTCATCTGGACTCTCTATCGGTTTCGACGTCGCCCGCCCCGGGCAGGAGGCCCGGGTACGGATCAGACATCGAGGTTTTTGACTTCGAGGGCGTTCTCGACGATGAAATCCCGCCGGGGCTCCACGTGGTCCCCCATCAGCACGGTGAATATCTGATCGGCGGCGACGGCGTCTTCGATCCGGACCTGGAGGAGACTCCGGACCTCCGGGTCCATCGTGGTTTCCCATAGCTGGTCGGCGTTCATCTCACCGAGACCCTTGTAGCGCTGTACCGAGAGCCCCTTCTTGGCTTCGGTGTACAGATCGTCGAGGAGGGGCTCCAGGGCGTCGTATGGGGTGGTCTCTTCGCCGTGGAGGAGCTCGAAGCCCTCACACCGGCTGGCTTGCTGACCGTCGACGTTGGCCGCCAGGGCGCGGAACTCGGCGGAGGCCAGCAGATTCCGGTCGATGCGTACCTGCCGATCGACGCCGTCCTGACGGCTGACGAAGTTGACATAAGCAGTTCCATGTTCTTCATCCTGGCCCACTTCGACCCGGCTGAACTTCTCCTCCGCTTCCAGCTTCGAAACCACCGCGTCGAGCACCGAAGGATCCTTGAGCTGATCCCTGCCGAGGAGGCCGGCTTCGAGGGTGATGTCGATGGCCTCCGGCGGCACGCCGCGGCCGACGAGACGGTCGACGTTGTCGCGGAACCGATCGACCCTCTCCAGGAACTGACCGAGCTCTTCACCCCCCAGAAGGCGGAGGTCGCCGCCGCTGCCGTTTCCGTTGGTGGAGGGAACCTCGTAGCGGAGCGTCCAATTCTCCCGGATCCGCTGGATCAGGTGGTCTTTGTATTCGTCGTCGTCCTTGAGGTACGTCGAGCGTTTGCCCTGACTTACTTTGTAGAGGGGAGGCTGGGCGATGTAGAGATGACCGCGCTCGATGATCTCGTGCATCTGGCGGAAGAAGAACGTGAGCAGCAGGGTGCGGATGTGGGAGCCGTCGACGTCGGCATCACACATGATGATGAGCTTGTGGTATCTCAGCCGGGAGACATCGAAGTCCTCCCGGCCGATGCCGGTGCCGAGGGCGGTGATGATGGTCTTGATCTCGTCGGACGAGAGCATCTTGTCGCAGCGCGCCTTCTCGACGTTCAGGATCTTGCCCTTGAGGGGCAGGATGGCCTGGAACATGCGGTCCCGACCCTGCTTGGCGGAGCCTCCGGCGGAATCACCCTCGACCAGGAAGAGCTCGGCCCGTTCCGGATCCCGCTCCGAGCAGTCGGCGAGCTTGCCGGGGAGGTTGGAGCCGTCGAGGACCCCCTTGCGGCGGGTCAGCTCGCGGGCCTTTCGGGCCGCCTCCCGGGCGCGGGCCGCTTCGATGCATTTGTCGACGATGCGGCGGGCGACCTTGGGGTTCTCTTCGAGGAACGTGGCCAACCGCTCGCCGATCACCTGCTCCACCCAGCCCTTGACCTCGGAGGACACCAATTTATCCTTGGTCTGGCTGGAGAACTTCGGATCCTGGATCCGCACCGAGATCACCGCGGTGAGGCCCTCGCGGACGTCGTCGCCGGCGAGGTTCTCCTTCAGGTTCTTGGTCAGCTGGTTGGCGGAGGCGTAGTTGTTGATGGTCCGGGTCAGGGCGGCCCGGAAACCCGCCAGGTGGGTGCCGCCGTCGCGGTTGTTGATGGTGTTGGTGAAGCAGAAGGTCTGCTCCTGGTACCCATCGGTCCACTGCATGGCGATTTCCACCGTCTCGGCGCCGGTTCCGTCGTCCCGCTCGTCTTCGAGGTAGACCGGCTCGGGGTGGAGTTGATTCTTGTTGCGGGTCAGGTGTTCGACGAAGCTGCGGATGCCTCCGTCATAGTGGAAATCCACGACCTTGTCGTTCCGCTCGTCCGCTAGGCGCACGTGGACGCCGCGGTTCAGGAACGAGAGCTCCCGCAGGCGCTGGGCCAGGGTCTCGAAGCTGAACTCCAGAACCGAGAAAATCTCCGCGTCCGGCACGAAACGAACCTTGGTGCCGGTGCGCTGACTCTCGCCGACGGCTTCGATCGGCTGCTCGGGTACCCCTCGATGGTAAACCTGGTACCAGACCTTGCCCTCGCGGCGAATCTCGAGCTCGAGGGTCTCGGACAGCGCGTTCACCACCGAAACGCCGACGCCGTGGAGACCGCCGGAGACCTTGTAGACATTGTTGTCGAACTTCCCGCCGGAGTGGAGCTCGGTCATGATGACCTCCGCGGCGGACCGCTGCTCCCCTTCGTGGAAGTCCACCGGGATGCCGCGTCCGTCGTCCTCCACCGTGACCGAGTTGTCGCCGTGGATGGTGACCTCGACGAGGGACGCGAAGTTGGCCTGCGCCTCGTCGATCGAGTTGTCCACCAACTCGAACACCATGTGGTGGAGCCCTGAGGCGTCGTCGGTATCGCCGATGTACATCCCGGGGCGCTTGCGGACCGCTTCGAGGCCCTTCAGCACCTTGATGTTTTCAGCGCTGTAATTCACGTTTTGGGTGCTCGCTTCGGGCCGATCCTCATCGGCCCCGCGAGGGTCGCCACCCGCGAGCACTTCGTGATGGTCTGTCATGTGAATCTCCGGATCGCGAGCGAGGTCGAAAAAGAGTTCAGCTTGGGATCTTCGCTCGAGGTGCTTCGCCTGAAATAGGAATGGGAGCGGCTCGAACCTATGCTGTGAGCCTTCTTCCCGAGCGGGGTCCCCGGGGGAAGAATTCTCCGTTCGACGGCCTCCGCCGACGGTTTTCCCGGTGATCGGATCCTATCACACCCCGCGAGTGCTTCGTATTGCCGCTAAGGTATTGAAAAATAAGAGTTTGCTACCTATCCGGAGAGCCCTTCAGGCAGTGGCTTCCACGGTGACGACACCGTCGTTGCAGCGGAGCCGGCGATCGATGCCCAAATCCCCCCAAACCGAAGGCCGATTGGAGGTCGCGAGGAGTTGCCCCGCGGCGCCGAAGACCTTCCAGAGACGGCGGAGCCGCTCGGCGTCGAGCTCGGTATCGGCGTCGTCCAGCAGATAGATGGGCACCACCCCGTCCCCTTCGAGAACCCGGCCGTGGGCCGCCAGAAGGGCGAGGCCGAGGGCCTTGCGTTCTCCCGCCGAGGCCACCCGCCGGATCGAATGGCCATCCCACGTCACCTCCATGTCGTCGCGGTGGCAACCCATCAGAACCTGCCGCGCCGCAACCTCGCGCTCCACCGCTTCGTCCAAGGACTGGAGGATGGCGTCCGCCCCTTCCAACGCCCGGCGGGGGGAGGGCTTGTAGTTGACCTCGATCTCGGCGAGCCCGAGGTCGCTCTGGGTCAACACATCCGCCAGGGTCGTCCGCAGGCGATCGACGTAGGCCCGCCGCAGCGTCGCGAGGGACGCTGCGGCCTGCGCCTGCATCTGGTTCCAAACCATCAGCTCGTCGCGGGTGGATCCGTTCTGCAGCAGCCGTCGCTTCTCCTCCAGCACCTGGCGATATCGGCTGATGACGGCGAGGGCGGAGGGCCTCTGGCCGATGACCCCGCGATCCAAGAAGCGGCGCCGCTCGGCGGGGGGGCCGGTCAACATCTGGCCGTCGGAGGCGGTCCATGCGATGACCGGCAGGGCCGAGAGGTGGTCCGCCAGGGAGGTCCGGTCGCCGTTGACCGAGCGGGTCCTATCCCCCTTCATCCACGACACTTCCAGGAAGGCGCGGCTCGCGAGCTCCCCCTTCAGGAAGAACCCGTCGCCGCCGTGATGGGTGCAGTCCACCACCCGCGGGGTCCTGAAGCTGCGGGTGGTGGCCAGGAGATAGACGGCTTCGAGCAGGCTGGTCTTGCCGGCGCCGTTGTCGCCTAGGATCAGGTGACTGCCCCCGTCCAGGTCGAGGGCCAGGGGCTGGAGGTTACGGAAGCCCCGAGCTTCGATTCGGGCGAGCAACGATCACAGGCGGATCGGCATGATCACGCAGACGTAGCGCTTGTCGGGGCCGTCCACCGGCTGCGCCACGCACTGTGAGTTCTCGTCCTTGAGCTCCAGCCGTACCGTCTCGGTGTCCGTCGCCCCGAGGAACTGGAGGAGGTAGTCCGGGTTGAGGCCGACGCCGATGGGCTCGCCGGTGAACTCGCTGGCCACCTCCTCCCGCGCTTCGCCGAGGTCCGGGTTGGCGGCGGAGAACACCAGCGCCTCTTCGGTCAGCTCCAGGCGGATGGCCCTGGAGCGGTCACCGGTGAGGAGACTCACGCGCTGGACCACCCCCGCCAGGACCTTGCGGTCGACGGCGACGATCTTGTCGTTGTCCTTGGAGATGACCCGCTCGTAGTCGGGGAAGGTTCCCTCGAGGATCCGGCAGACCAGTTGGCGCCGTCCGATGGAGAAGAGCAGGTGATGCTCACCGCGGCGGAAGGCCATGTCGTCGCCGTCGAACCGCTGAAGCTCCTGCAGAGCCTTGCGGGGCACCAGCACCCCGTCCACCGACTCGATGCCGTCGAGCTCGCTCTCCACGAGGGCCAGGCGATGGCCGTCGGTGGCCACCAGGGTCAGGACCCCGTCTTCGCTCTTCATCAGCGCGCCGGAGAGCTGGAAACGGGACTCTTCGCTGGAGATGGCGAAGAACACTTTGCCGATCATCGCCCGGAACGTCTGGAAGGGAACAGTGACGGCGTCGGCGTCGACGCTGGGGAGGGTCGGGAAGTCCTCCGCCGGCAACCCCCTGATCTTGAACAGCGACTGGCCGACGAGGATCGTCAACACGCCGTCTTGGTCGATGCGGAGGGTAACCTCGTCACCGACGGCGGCGCGCATGATTTCCAGAAGCTTCTTCGCCTGGATGGCGATCGAGCCCTCTTCCTTGACCTCACCGTCACACGAAGACGTGAGGGAAACTTCCAAATCGGTGGCCGCGATCTCCAGACGATCGCCTTCGGCCTTTAACAGCAGGTGGGAGAGTACCGGAATCGTGGTGCGGCGCTCGACGATGCCCTGCATGGGAACGAGCTCGGCGAGGAGCTCGGTGCGGTTCAGTCGGATCTCCATGGATGCGTGCTCCTTTTATGACTGGAAAATACCACATGCAGAGAGAGAAAGTCGTACACAGTAGGTGGCTATGAATTCTGTGGAAAACGGCGGTTGAGGCTGAGTATCCAGCCGATTCGCCTTAGGAATTCTTCCGGAGCGGGCTGTGGAAACGGGGTGGGTGGTTTGTGGACAAATCTGCGTTTTCGGCAAGGCCCCCGGTTGTCCACAGATTGTCCACAGCGCCTCCACAGAGAGGTCCATAGCTTGTCCACCGCCGAACCGGAGCGAAATCCGGCTCAGGAGCAGGCCGGAGCGGAGCTCCGCTTCGGCTTAGGAAGGCCGGAGCTTCCGCTCCGGCTTAGGTGAAGTGGTCCACCAGGCCCTGGATGACCCGATCAATCTCGGTCTCGCGGGCCCGCAGGTCCTCGATGTGCTTGACCGAGTGCATGACGGTGGAGTGGTGCTTGCCGTTGAACTGTTTGCCGATGTCAGGGTAAGAGAGGGGGGTCAGCTGCTTACACAGGTACATGGCGACCTGCCGAGGGAAGGCGATCTGCTTGGATTTGTTCTTGCTCTTGATCTCGGTGACCTTGAGGCCGTAGTGCCGGGCGACGACCTTGATGATCTCGGCGGAGGTGACCCTGGACTGGGGCAGGATGTCTTTGAGGGTTTCTTTGGCGAGGTCGAGGTCGATGGCGCGCCCGGACAGGGAGGCGAAGGCGGCGACACGATTGAGCATGCCTTCGAGCTCACGGATGTTCGACTTGACGTGCTGAGCGATGAACAGCGCGACGTCGTCGGGCATGTGCAGCTCGTCCATCTCCGCCTTGCGCCTGAGGATGGCGATTTTGGTTTCGAGCTCCGGGGGCTGGATGTCGGCGATGAGGCCCCACTCGAATCGACTGCGGAGCCGCTCTTCGAGGGTCGGGATGTTGCGGGGGGAGGAGTCGGAGGAGAGGATGATCTGCTTCTGGCTCGTGTATAGGGTGTTGAAGGTGTGGAAGAACTCCTCTTGGGTCCGCTCCTTGTTGGCGATGAACTGGATGTCATCCACCAACAGAACGTCGATGGTCCGGTACCGATCGCGGAAGTCCGCCATGCGATCGAAGCGGATCGAGTTGATCAGCTCGTTGACGAACTGTTCCGTCGGGATGTAGAGCACCCGCAGACCGGGGTGGTTGTCGATGATCTCCTGGCCGATGGCGTGCATGAGGTGGGTCTTGCCGAGCCCCACGCCGCCGTAGAGAAAGAGGGGGTTGTAGCTGTGGGACGGGCTTTCTGCCACTGCCCTGGCCGCGGCGTGGCAGAACTGGTTCGAGCTGCCGACCACGAAGCTCTCGAAGCGGTAGCGGGGATCGAAGCGGTAGGAGGCCTTCGGAGGCGGGACGTCCCGCTGCTCGTCTTCGGCGACGAACAGCACTTCGATCTGGCCTCCCAGGGTCCGAATCGCCTGCTCGACCGCCGGTCGGTAGGTCTGCTCCAGGGTGTGGACGAAGTGCTGGTTCGGGGCTTCGAGGACCAGCCTCTGATCCGTCTCCTCACCGACTTTCAGTGGACCGAACCAGGTGGAGAGCTCTTCGGGGTCGAGCTGCTGCTCGAGGGATTGACTCAGGCGAGTCCAGAAAGAAGATTTCATTATCGATTCCGAATGGAATAATCCACAACTTTTCCACAGCCTGTGGAAAAGCCGTGGGTATCTAGATGGCGAAATCCCAGTCTATCAGCTGGCTCCACGAACGGAAGCGGGCGGTGGAGCCATTGGAGCTCTTGGGGAGATAGGACGGCCACGGGATGACGGCGTCCTCGGGCCTTGGTATGGGGTTTGCTAATGAGGGCTAGTGACAACTCAGGAGGTTGCTCACCCCAGTCTGTTCCTTCCATCGAAAAAGGGGCATCTTCGGCCCCTCTCATCCTTGATGCTCTCACCTCCTCCCCCATCTTACGGGGGTCAAACCCATAGAACCCATCCGATTGTTCAACCTCCGATTCGCTGATGACGCCGTCCGAACCCTCGGACGGCGTTTTCTTTGGCCCTCCACCGGACGTCAAGTCGGCACGAAGGGGACTCAAACTGGCATACCGCAGCCGACCGTAGAACGGACCCCATGACGGAACGCCGACCCTCCTCCGAGGCCGCCGAACTGCTCGAATGGTACGACCGCCAGCGCCGGGACCTGCCGTGGCGGAAGAACAAGAATCCCTACCGGATCTGGGTTTCGGAGATCATGCTCCAGCAGACCCAGGTGAAGACCGTTCTGCCCTACTACGAGGTGTTTCTCGAACACTTTCCGACGGTCGAAGCCCTCGCGGCCGCCCCCATCGATGACGTGCTCGCCCGTTGGTCGGGCCTTGGGTACTACCGCCGGGCCCGCCAGATGCATCGCGCGGCGGTACAACTGGTGGAGGAAGGACGACCGATCCCCCGGACCGCGGAAGCCCTCGAGGAACTTCCTGGGATCGGCGCCTACACCGCCGCCGCCATCGCCAGCATCGCGTTTGGAGAGGCGGTGCCGGTACTCGACGGAAACGTCGAGCGGGTGATGGCCCGGCGCCTGGCGCTGGAGGAGGACCCGAAGAAGCGAGCTGGCCGGGAACGCCTTCTGGCGGCGGCTGCGGATCTCCTCGATCCGGAGCGGGCGGGGGATTCCAACCAGGCTTTCATGGAGCTCGGGGCGACGGTTTGCCGACCCAAGGCTCCGAAGTGCTTGCTTTGCCCCCTCGGCGCCGGCTGTTTGGGGAAAGGCGACGCCGAGCGCTATCCGCCGCCGCGCAAGCGCAGGAAGGTGGAACGGGTCGAGCTGGCGGTGGCGGTGGTCCGGGAGGAGGGCAGGCTTCTGCTGTTCCGCCGACCGGAGGGGGGCGTCGATCTGATGCCCGGTCTTTGGGAGCTGCCGACGGTCCCCCTCGAAGGAGGGGAGGCGCTTTCCGATCGTCTGGCCGGGCGGTACGGCGGATCCTGGACCCTGGAGGCTACGAAAGAGCGGGTCCGCCACGGCATCACCCATCGCTCGATCACCCTTCATCTGTACCTCGGGGCCGTCGAGGCGCGGGACGACAGTGTAGGGGAGGGGCTGGAAGCGGCGTGGGTGTCGCCGGAGGCCCGTGACCGGTTCGCCACCTCGTCGGTGGTGGACAAGGTGTTGTCGCGGCTACCCTGAGGCTGGCTCAGCCCGGGAGCCCCAGACTCTCGCCGGACCCGGCGGAGAAGATGCACCCGCCGACGAGCTCGTCACCAAGGCGCGCCGCAGATAGCACGTCGCTGTCATCGACACCGGGACTGCTTGTCGAGGAGCGTCAGGACGGTCCGGATCTTGGAGGGTGTCCGAGGGGTTTCGAATCGGACTTTCTCGGGGATTGTAGGGTGATTAGAATGGGCCATGAGCTTCCCGGATACGTTCTACCGTTGGCGTCCTCATCCCTGGCATGGTCTCGAAACCGGTCCATCGCCGCCGGATCGCGTGTCGGCCTACATCGAGTTGACACCGTTTGATCGGGTCAAGTACGAGATCGACAAGACCACCGGCTACATGCGGGTGGACCGACCGCAGAGGACATCGGCCCAGCCGCCGTCCCTCTACGGATTCGTTCCTCGGACCTACTGCGGGCGTCGTGTGGGCGATCTGTCACCGGCCCAGCGGGGGGACGGAGACCCGCTCGATATATGTGTGATCAGCGAGCAGCCCATCCATCGGGGTGAGGTACTGGTGCATGCCCGTGTCGTCGGGGGTTTGCAGATGGTCGACGAGGACGAGGCGGATGACAAGATCGTCGCGGTCCTCGAGGGGGACTTGATTTGGCGCGAGACTCGAGAGATCTCGGAGCTGCCGCAGATTCTCGTCGAGCGTTTGCACCACTACTTCAGCACCTACAAGCGGGTGCCGGGAACGGAGTCACAAATCTCGATCGAGCAGATCTACGGCCGCGACCATGCCTGCGCGGTGGTCGAGGCGGCGATGGCGGACTACCGCGACGAATTTGGTGAATAGCCGTCAGGCATGCCGGCCTTGGGGGGCGCGACGATCAAGGATCCCCCGTAGGAAAGCTCAGCCCGGGAGTCCGAGGCTCTCCCCCGAACCGGCGGAGAAGATGTACCAGCCGACGAGCTTGTCGTCGATCTCCCGCAGGCGCTTGGCGATCAGCCCGCTGAGGATGGTCAGCAGACGTAGGGACGACACCTTCTGGATGTCGAGGATCCCCTCCAGCACCTCGCTCGAGATCATCAGCACCACGGTTCCATCGTCGGCGGCCTTGGCGTCCGCCGAGCGGGGCTGCTTGTCGATGAGGGCCATCTCGCCGAAGTAGTCCCCCCGTTCGAGGAATGCTAGCGCTTCCTCCCCCGAGCCGACGATCTCCTTGCTGATCATCACCCGCCCTTCGAGCACCACGTAGAGGCGGTCCCCCTTCTCCCCTTCACGGAAGATGTACTCGCCGGCGGCGACCTTCTTCTCCTTCGAGAGGGTGGAGAGAAAATTGATCTCCATCGGAGAGAGGGTCTGTTCCCGGAACAGATCCCGCTTGGCACCGATGCCGACTTTGAAGTCGCCGCCTTTTTGGCTGGCGTCCCGGTCTTCGGTGCGTTTGGTTCCGCCCTTGGCGAAGAAGTTGGCGAGCACTTCGTTGGTCTTGCGGAGTTTTTGGGAGAGGCTTTTCCACAGTGCCCAGTGCAGCGCCAGGGAGAACCGCTGGTTCTCCCGGATCAGCGGACGGAGGGCCGACGCGCTGATGGGGAACAGAACGGAATCGCTGGCGGCGCGGGCGTCGCCGGAGCGGGCGTGGCGATCGATGAAGCTGGTCTCGCCGAACACCGCTCCCCCCTCCAACTTGGCGAGGGTGTAGCGTCCGTAGGGGGTGTTGCGCTGGATATCGATCTCCCCCCGGTCGACGAAATAGATGTCTTGGCTCTTCTCACCTTCCTGGATCACCATCGAATCAGTTTCGTAGGTCACCGGTGAGGTGCAGCTAGCCAGGAGATCCAAGAGCTCGCCATCGAGGTGGGACAGGATCTCAAATTCGCGCAGGCGGTCGAAGACATCCACGGAATGCATTGTATACCCTCCCGTTCACTAGCCGATCGGGGATCGGCGAACCTCCGCCGTGGTCCTCACGGCAGCTCCAACTGGGCCGGACCGAGCTTGGCGCGGACCTGGGTCTCGACGTGATCGAGCCAGTCGACGCGATCGATGCCCGCGAGATCGAGGATCTCCAGTCCCCGGTGGTCGATCTCCCGCAGCAGTCGATCCTGGACCGCGCCCTGGAAGACCGGATCGGTGGACCGCAGGCCGTCGGGCCGCAGTCGATCGACCACCGGCACCCGAACAAGGAGATCGTAGGTGGCGGTCCAGGTTCCCACGAGGTGACAGAGGTCGGGCTGGGGACCGGCGGAGAGAAGCAGGTAGACGAAGTTGTCGAGGACGCTACGGTCGCAGATGACGACGTCGTAGCGGGCGGCCGACACCACCTCCTCCGCAATCTGGGTGTGGAGGATCCAGGTCTGGGCTTCCAGGGTCGTCTTCTGGTTGATGGGTAGGGGGCACCGGCGGGCGACCTCCCCGACGACGTCGAGTGCTACATCGGAGGCTTTGAGTCGGGCCGCGAGCCCGTAGCACAGGGTGGTTTTGCCCACCCCGTGGCTGCCGATGAAAGCAATTTTGAATGCCTGGCTGGAGACCATGATGCTCAAAGGAAGCGCGGTCCGCCTCAAAGGTCGCGGCGGCCCGCCAGCGATCGTCCGAGGGTGACCTCGTCGGTGAACTCGATGTCGCCGCCCACCGGCATGCCAAAGGCCAGCCGGCTGACCCGAATGCCCTTGGGTTTGAGGACGCGGGCGAGGTAGAGGGCGGTGGCTTCCCCTTCGACGTTTGGATTGGTGGCGAGGATGACCTCGTCGACGGAGTCCAAGCGTTTTAGCAGGGAGTCGATGGCGATGTCGTCGGGACCGATCCCCCGCTGTGGGGAGAGGGTTCCCAGGAGCACGTGGTAAAGGCCGTCGTGCTCATGGGTTCGCTCGATGGGGGTGATGTTGAAGGGTTCCTCCACGACGCAGATCCTGGTTCGGTCCCGACGCGGATCCGAACAAATCGAGCAGGGGTCGCGGTCGGTGATGGAGTTACAGGTTCCGCAGTGGAACAGCTTGTCCTTGACGTCGAGGATGGACTCCGAGAGTTGTTCCGCCTCGTCCCGGGGCACACGGAGGAGATGGTGAGCCAGGCGGGTGGCGGTCTTGGGGCCGATCCCCGGCAGTCTAGATAGCTCCCGGACCAGGCGTTCGAGGGGATCGGACATCGAGATTCGGCGCGGCGGAGTATCCGATCAGAATAGATTCGGAAGACCTGACGCCAGAGAGCCCATCTTGTGGCGGAGGGCTTCGTCCATTTTGCGGCTGGCCTCGTTGACGCAGGCGACGATGAGGTCTTCGAGCATGCCGGGATCCTCTGGATCCATCGCTTCGGGATCAATTCGGACCGAGAGCACCCGTTTGTGCCCGTCCATCTTGACCCGCACGATTCCGCCGCCGACGGCCGCGTCGACGAAGGTCTCGCCGAGTTCCCGCTGCATTTTCTCCTGCATGTCCTGAGCTTGCTTCAGGAGCTTCTGCATGTTCATCGAGCTTTCTCCTCTGGCTCGTCTTGGACGCTTTGGATTTTACCGCCGAAGATCTCGAGTACCGAGCTGACCGCAGGCTTCCCGGCGACCCCTTCGATTACGTCGGCGGGTAGGCTCGACCTCGGACCGCGGGCGGCGGCGGGTGGATCGAACGGGACGACGGGCTCGGAGGCTCCGGAGTCCCTCGGATCGAAGCCAGGTTCCGCCGCGCCCTGGGGCGGCTCCGGGCGGTGGCCTTCGACGCTGGGGGCCGCCGATTCTCTGGAAGTCTGCGGCTGTGGAACGGGCACATCGTCGCTCTCGACGACGCTCCACGGGATGTCCGAACCGTAGACCTCGCGCAGGAGCTCTTCGATCGCCTGACTATTGTGGCCGCGTTCGAGGGCGGTGGCCAAAAGTCGGTCCCCCCGCGGGATGTGGATGGCGAGCGCGCCGTCTTCGAGCCGTAGCCTCGCCCGCTTCAGGTGGGCGGCGAGGGATTGGCGGCGGGTCCGCAGGAGGTCGAGCAGGTCCCTGAGGCGACCCTCCCCCGAAAGTTCGATGGAGGGTGCCGGAGGTTGGGTCGGAGCGGGTGCAGGCTCGCGGTTCGCCGACGGGGGTTCGGGTCGATCCGCGTCCTGCGGCTCGATGTTCCTTTCCCTGGGGGCGGCCCGTTCAGGGGCTGGGACCCGAAGGCTCCTCGCTGGCGGATCGGGCCGGGTGTTGCGCAGTTCCCTTGCCGGCGGCGGCCCGGACCTCGATGGGGCGGCTTGCGGTGATGGACCGGAGGCCGGCAGATCGACCTGGGTGGTGCCGGAGAGGATGTCTTGGATGCGAACAACTTTCGGAAGCTCAGCGGCGCGAAGCCAGCAGATCTCGAGCGCCAGGCCGCCGAACTCGCTGCGGCGAACCGTAGGCTCACTGTCGAGCAGGACCTGAAGGATCTGCAGGGCCGGCTCGTAGCCGCGGCCGCGCATCAGCTCACCGAGGGATTCGGCCTCCTCCGGCGGCAGCTCGATGGACTCGATCCTGCCGCCCATTGCGAGGTGCATCGCGTCCCGCACATAACCGAGAAACTGACCATATACATTATGGGGATCCCAGCCGTTGACTTCGATCTCACCGACGACCTCCAAAATGGGCTCGGTGTTCCCATCCAGCATCGCGGCCAGGAGACGCTTGAAGATGGCGGTGTCGAGGCCCCCGAGGAGGCGATTGGCCTCTTCGTCGGCAATGGTGCCGCTGCCGAAGGTCGCCATCTGGTCGAGCAGTGCGACGGAGTCCCGGACGCTACCTTCACCTGCCCGGGCAATGAGTCGTAGGGCCGAATCGCTGGTTTCGATCGATTCCGCGTCACAGATCGTGCGGAGATAGCCGGCGAGCACCGCCGAGGGAACGCGGCGGAATTGGTACTCCTGGCAGCGGGAGAGGATGGTGGCCGGTACGGCGTCGATCTCGGTCGTTGCGAAGATGAAGACCAGGTGTTCAGGCGGTTCTTCGACGATCTTTAGAAGCGCGTCGAAGGCCTGCCGAGACAGTCGGTGGACCTCGTCGAGGACCACGATCTTGTATCGCCCCCGGGCGGGTCCGTAGCGGAGGGTCTCGGTGAGCTCCCGTACCTGCTCGACCTTGGAATAGGTGGCGGCGTCGACCTCGATGAAGTCTAGGCTGGTCCCAGCATTGATCTCGAGGCAGGAGCCGCACTCGTTGCAAGGACCGTTGGCGCCACCCCGTTCACAGTTGAGGGCCTTGGCGAAGACCCTCGCCGCCGTGGTCTTTCCGACCCCGCGGATGCCCGAGAACAGGTAAGCCTGTGCGACCCGGTCTTCGGTCAGGCCGTTGCGCAGTGCCGTGACGACGTGTTCTTGCCCGATGAGGCTGGAGAAGTCCTGGGGGCGCCACTTGCGGGCGAGAACCTGGTAGGCCATGGATGGGTTTGCCTCGGACCTCGTGGGGCTGGCCAGGTCGGTGCTCTTGTAGAGGGACTTGGGGAGGGTCTATCGAGGCCCAGCGAAGGGTTCCGGCTGATCTGCGGCACCCGGCCGGGTACCTTATCGCTGCTCCCTTCCGGGCCTGACGAGGTTCGGTATCGTCCGGTGCACAGGACCCGAACCCTTCGCAGGGCCTCGATTCGTCAAGATCCTAGTCCTGGGGCCGGGATTTGTAAAGGCCGCTGGGGGGAGCCTCGGACAGGGGCCGCAAGAGGGGGTGGGGGGAAACTTGTTTACCCACGGTGTGCCTTCCGCTAAAATAGCGCGCTCTGGGCCGGCTGGCCCGGGATCTGACCATGGAAGACGACCGCTGGATGGCCGAGGCTCTGACCGAGGCGAGAAAGGCAGCCGACTTAGGTGAGGTTCCGGTAGGGGCGGTGGTTGTTCTCGAAGGTCAGGTGGTCGGTCGCGGCCACAACCGACGGGAGGGAGACGCCGATCCCCTGGCCCACGCCGAGGTTCTCGCTATTCGCGAGGCATCCAAGGCGGTGGGAGATTGGCGGCTCGGGGGCTGTGCTCTTTACGTAACGCTGGAACCCTGCGCCATGTGCGCCGGGGCCCTGGTCAACAGCCGGGTCGACACTTTGGTCTTCGGAACCAGAGACCCGAAGGGAGGCTTCTGTGGCTCCCTCGGAGACTTGGTCAGGGACCCGCGATTGAACCATCGGTTAGAGGTTCGGGAAGGCGTCTTACAAGAGGAATGCAGCGAGCTTCTGAAATCCTTCTTCGCCCGGTTGCGGTCGGCACGTAGGAAACAGAGCTCGAATCGGGATCTTTGAGAGACAGCGTCGAACGATCGAGCGATCTTCGCGGAGAGGTGACCGAGTGGCTTAAGGTGCACGCCTGGAAAGCGTGTGTAGGGGAAACTCTACCGAGGGTTCGAATCCCTCTCTCTCCGCCAACTACATCCACAGCCCGGATCTTGAAGGTCGGGCCCGCTCAGATCGAAAGACTTAGGAGAGGTGCCGGAGTGGTCGAACGGGGCGGTCTCGAAAACCGTTGACCATGCAAGTGGTCCGTGGGTTCGAATCCCACCCTCTCCGCCATGTGTTCAGATGGACCTGAGGTGACGGGTTGAGTCGAACGCTGCGTCAAAAGCGTTCTTGACTCCCCGTCCCTTGCGATTTAGAATCGGCAACCTTCGCCCCGTTCCGGGGCTCCCACCCAGATTTGCCGCCAGATCCCACGACCAAGAAGGGCACTTTGCCGTGAAGCGTACGTTCCAACCGAATAACCGCCGCCGTAAGAAGACCCACGGCTTCCGGACCCGCATGCGTACTCGGCAGGGCCGCGCCATCCTTTCCCGCCGTCGCCGCAAAGGCCGTAAGCGCCTGAGTGTGTGACCGTGGCTGGGCCGTCCCCATCCGAGGGTGAGGGCCCAACCCAGGGCGAGGCTCGGGATGATCGAACTCGCCAGAGTCTGAGGTCGGAGCACAAGGTCCGACGCAGAGCCGACTACCTTCGCTGCTATCGCCGCGGGCGGAAACGGCACGGCTCCCTCGCTACGGTTCACTTCCATCCGAATCTAGAGGAAATCCCCCGCCTCGGGATTACCGCCAGCCGGAAGGTTGGAAAAGCGGTGGTGCGCCAGCGCGCCAAGCGGCGAATTCGCGAAATTTTCCGCCGCTGGCCGGGCCGCCCAACCCTCGCTGGAATCGACATCGTGGTCCACCTGAAGCCCACCGTCGTCGACGCTCCCTTCTCGGTCATCGAGGCCGAGATCCAGAGGCTGCTCTTGTCCTTGCCCTCGAAGACGAGCGCGGGACCTCGAACCCGTGGATCGCGGACGCTGGGCGATGCCCGCCCCCGTCGGTGAATGAATAGATGCCTACGGGATCCGTACTCGCCCGGAGCATGGTCGCTTACAAGCGATATGTTTCGCCGCTGCTACCGAGGTCCTGCCGCTTCTCGCCGACCTGCTCTGAATACGCCCGGCTGGCTTTCCTGGAACACGGGGCCCTGCGCGGCGGCTGGCTCACCTTACGCCGCCTTGCGCGCTGCCACCCTTTCCACCCGGGTGGAATCGACCTTCCCTGACTCTTGATCGAGAGAGGTTCGTTCTGTGGAGAATCGTCGTCTGCTCCTCGCCGCGTTCCTATCGGTGCTGATTGTCATCGGTTGGAGTTACCTGTTCCCTGCACCCCCCGTCGCCCCTCCTACCCCAATCGGAGAGTCTGCGCCCCTTACCTCCCCCGAGGGCGATTCCCCGGGCGACACGGCGGGCACGCCGGAGGCGAACCCCCGAGCCCCCGGAGAGGGCGAAGACAGTGGGGAGGTCGCAGCCGCCGCGGAAACAGAATCTGAACCGGCGCCCCTGGAGATCGTCCAGGCGGAATCGGAAGAAAGAATCACGCTGGAAGACAATCGCATGCGCGCCGTGTTCACGAACCGCGGCGCGCAGTTGGTCAGCTATCAAACCAAAGAGCACCTGGGGAAGTCCGGGGAACCGCTGGAGTTGATCCGCGCCCGGGGTTCCGATCTATATCCCTTTGCGATCCTCGAAGGGGAGGGGGGTTCCCGTCTCAACACGGCGCTCTTCGTCGCGGAACATGGGCAGGACGATGAAGGGCGACCTTGGGTGACGTTTCGCCACTCCAGCGAAGCGGGGGTGGCGGAGAAGTCCTTCCGCTGGGACGATCGCGGTTTCTTCGATTCGACCCTGGAGGTCGGCGGCCAGGTAAGGGATTGGGGATTCCTGCTCGGCCCGGGCATCAATGACGAGCCGGCGCAGGGTGCCTACGGTACAGGCGCTTCCCTCCGCGCCGCCGGCTACCTTCGGAGTGGCGAGTCCGAGACCCTTGTCGCGGGGGACGTCGAAGAGGAGGTCTTCCTTTCGGCTAGGGGACTCGACTGGGTGACCCTGGAAGACAACTACTTCCTGGTGGGTACGGTGCCGAAGACCGGCGTCGCCGAGATCCTGGTCCGGCCGGTGCTTCAGCGACCGGAGCTCTCTGAGGATCGGCCGCGGTTCCTCCCCGTCGACACTTCGTCCCAGGAAGATGATCTCGTCGCCGAGCTCCTGCTTCTGGTGAAAGCCGCCGAACCGAAGATCGAGATCACCTCCTACTTTGGCGCCAAGCAGTACAGCTATCTGACCCAGCTTCCGTATGACTTCGAAGAATCGGTGAGGTGGGGCGCCCTCGGTTTTCTCTCCAAGCCCCTCTACCTGATTCTGGAGTGGATCCACACCAACTTCGTGCCGAACTACGGTTGGGCCATTGTCCTGGTGACATTCCTGATCAAGCTGGTGTTCTTCCCCTTGACTCACAAGAGTCAGGAATCGATGGGGAAGATGCAGGAGTTGAACCCCAAGGTCCAGGCCATTCGGGCGAAGTACCGCTCCAAGCTCAAGGACAAGCAGGGGCGTCCGAACATCGAAGCCCAGCGGCAGATGAACGAAGAGGTGATGGGGGTCTACAAGAGCGCCGGGGTGAATCCGGCGAGTGGCTGCCTGCCGATTCTGCTTCAGATGCCGGTATTCTTCGCCTTCTATCGATTGCTGACCACGGTGGTGGAGTTACGCGGAGCGCCTTGGCTGCTTTGGGTCCAAGATCTCTCCCAGCCGGATCCGTACTGGATCCTTCCCCTCGTCATGGGGGTGACGAGCCTGGCGATGCAGCGCATGATGCCTTCGTCACCGGATCCGATGCAGCGCCGCCTGATGCAGTTGATGCCGATCATGTTCACCGTGTTCGCCTTCACGTTCCCCAGCGGACTGGTGCTCTACTGGATGACCAACAATCTCCTGACGATGGTGCAGCAGGCGTTCATCTTGAGAAAGAAGGCCCGCAAGGCTGCATCTGAATGACATACTGCCAAGTCTCCACCCGGTCCCGATGACCGACCCAAACCCCGCGGGCATCGGCCCAGACACGACCTGCTCGCTCCCGAACAAAGGCGAGCCAGAATTCTAGGATTTCGGAGATCGATTCATGCACCGACAGTTTTTTTCCGGTAAGTCCTTGGAGCAAGCGGTGATGGCCGCTGCCCGTCATTTCGGTGTCGAACCCGAGCAGGTCGCCTACAAGGCCCGTGACAAGAAGCACGGGTTCCTCAGCGCGCGGCGTCGGGTGGTGATCGAAGTCGATACGGCGAATCCGATCCTCACTGAGGAGCAGATCGCCGAGGCCGCGTCCCGCAAGGACGAGGCTGCGACACCGGAGCCTCCCCAAAGGTCCTCAGAGCCCCGTCCCGAGTCGAGGCCGGCCCGTGCGCCAGAAAGGTCCGCGGATTCGCGGGCAGAGCCACCTCGGCAGAGGGACCGCCGGGATCGAGACGAGGCGTCCGAGGCGTCCAGCGACATCTTCGAAGTCCACTGGGATGATCTCGACATCGAGGCCTTCGAAGTGGACGATGAGGTGGGTCCCCGGATCTCCGCTTTCGAGCATGCCGTCGATTTGACCCTGGATGTGATGGATCTTGAGATCGAGTACACCGTCTCCGACGGTGAGGTGGTGGAGATTGAGTTCGCTGGAGACGATCAGGATCTGCTTTTGGAGGATGACGGCAAGGTGCTCAAGGCTCTCGAGCACGTCCTTCCGAAGATCGTCAAGGGCTTGATTGGGGAAGCGATCCTTTGCAAGGCCGACTGCGAGGGGTTCCAGGCCCAGCATGAAGAAGATCTCAGAGAACTGGCGAACGAAGCGGCGGGCGAGGTTCGGCAGAACGGCAGGAGCCGTTTGTTGGCGCCGATGAATCCTTCAGATCGCCGGATCGTACACCTGGCCCTGGCGTCCGATCCGGACGTCGAGACGTTCAGCGAGGGACGGGGTTTCATGAAGCGCGTTCGTATCGCTCCCATCGACGAGTAGAGGATCCGCGACGATATTGGGCGTCGTCACACGACGTTTCACGTGAAACATGGCCGATGGATTCCCATCGGCCATGCTTGTTTTGGTGAGAGTCATCCTGGATGGGAGGACTCTCTAGAACCGTCAGGATGAACAAGTCCGTCGATTCCACCAGAACGCGAAGCAGAGGACCATATATGGGTAGTGCGCTGCCAGAGCTGACTATGAACGACTTCCGCGGACGTCTGGCGGAGGTGAGCGGACTCAGTCTCTCGCTGGAGATCACAACCGCGCTGTGGACCCACTATGAAGAGCTTCGTCGATGGAATCGAAGATTGTCCCTTGTCGGTCCGGGGACCGCATTAGAGGTGATCGAGCGACACTATGGGGAGTCCTTGCTGGGACTCGAATTCCTCGGATCCAAACCGGGAAATCTCGTCGATATTGGAAGCGGCGGCGGCTTTCCGGGAATCGTCCTTGCGACTGCTGCTTCCCATCTCAAGGTTACGCTCGTAGAGCCGAAGCAGAAGAAATGGGCCTTCCTGTCTACCTGCATTCGGCGATGTGGTTTATTGTCGTGCCAGGCGGTCAATGCTAGAGTCGAGCGCCCGTTCCCGCCCAACCTGCACCTGCCGAGCTCCATCGACTGGATCTCGGTACGGGCGCTAGTCGTACCTTCCGAGTTGTTCGAAGCTTTCTCCGAACACTCGCCGAATGCCCGATTCTTGGTTTGGTGCGGGAAGGATGATCCAGATTTGCCGACAGGATGGTCTGTAGACCGTGAGCTTCCTATCGACGCCAGTGCCCACCGAAGGGTCCTGGATATCGGATACCGTGCTCCGACCGTAGACTGAACCGTCGAGTCCCGCCACCACCGATCGTCGAAGATCAAGGCCCGTAGCCAGCACTAGAACCCAGGGACCACGGCCATCGGGGTCCGCGAACCAAGAGGATCGAAAGCCTCCATGGGCACCTTTATCGCGGTTGCGAATCAGAAGGGTGGGGTCGCCAAGACCACCACTTCCATCAACCTCTCGGCTGCGCTGGGAGCGCTGGAAAAGCGAGTGCTCCTGGTGGACTGTGATCCCCAGGGGAACGCCACGCGGGGTCTGGGCGTCGAAGCCCAAAGGCCCCATCTCTACCACCTGCTATCCGGAGAGTGTCGAGCGGAAGAGGCTATCGTCGAGACCGACTTTGCCGGGCTCAGCGTGCTTCCCTCAGACCGGGAGCTCGTGGGGGTCGAAGTGGAGTTTGTCGACGAGCCGGACTGGGAGTCGAAGCTTCGCCGCGTTCTCGGGGAGGTCCGGGATTCCTATGACTACGTCTTCTTTGACTGTCCGCCGTCCTTGGGACACTTGACCGTCAACGCTTTGGCCGCGGCGGACGAGTTGCTCGTTCCCCTACAAACCGAATACTTCGCCCTGGAAGGCATCAGCGAGTTGGTGGCCACCGTCGCCCGGATCCAGGGTCGCCTCAATCCCGGGCTCGCCATCGGCGGTATCCTGCTCACCATGTACGACGAGCGGACCAATCTCTCCCAAGATGTTGCCGACGAGGTCAGGCGCCACTTCGGCGACAAGGTATTCGAAGTCGCCGTTCCGAGGAACATCCGGCTGGCGGAAGCCCCGAGTCACGGGGTACCCATTCTCCAGTACGATATCAAGAGCCGAGGGGCCGAAGCGTATCTAGCGGTCGCCAAGGAGTTTCTCGAACGAAGGATCCCGTCCGGCGGAACAGTTCGGGCGTGAGCGACAGCAGGACGTACGAGTCATGAGTACGAAACGAAGAGGTCTCGGACGGGGACTCGACGCGCTTTTGGGCGGCGCGGAAGAAGCGAAACCCCAAGCGGTTCAGGATGGGGAGAGTCCCGGCATCCACACCCTCCCCATCGACAACCTAGAACCCAATCGCTTTCAGCCCCGCACAACGTTCGATGAATCGGGCCTGGAGGAGCTGTCGGAATCGATCCGGAGCCAAGGCGTCGTTCAGCCGATAGTGGTGACGCCGAAGGGCAAGGATCGGTTCACGATCATCGCCGGCGAACGTCGGTGGCGGGCGTCCCGCAGAGCGGGCCTCACCGAAGTCCCGGTGGTCGTTCGGGAGGTGGACAACGATCAGCAGTTGCTCGAAATGGCGTTGGTGGAGAACATCCAGCGGGCTGATCTGAACGCCATCGAAGAGGCCGAGGCGTATAAGACCCTCAGTGAAACCTTCGACCTTTCTCAGGAAGACATCGCTGGAAGGGTGGGGAAGGGTCGGACCACCATCACGAACTTCCTCCGCCTGCTTCGGCTTCCGCGGGAGGTGCAAGATCTGATGCGGGAGGGTCGGCTCACCGCCGGCCAGGCTCGGCCGCTGCTGGCGCTCCCAGATGAAAAGATCCAGATAGAGGTGGCGGAGAGGGCCGTTGCCGAAGGTTTGACGGCCCGGGATCTCGAAGCTCTGGCTTCTGGGCCCCGTGGAAAGGACGAAGGAAAGAAGGCCAAACCCAAAGAAGTGGACGTCCATACCCGGGACGCGATGGAGAAGCTGACGACCGCGCTGCAGACCAAGGTCGATATCGTGCGCAAGAAGAAGGGAGGCTCCTTGCGAATTCATTTCCACTCTGAAGACGAGCTGATTCGGCTGTACGAGATCTTGATGGCGGACCGCTAGGATCTTCGGAAGTCGATAGCGAAGCGGAGTCGAAGATGTTCAAAGGATCGAGCTCGAGCTCCCAAGGTGATCTCAATGGTTTCTTGGATGCAGGTAGCCATATCGAAGGCAAGCTGAAGTTCGAAGATACTTTCAGGGTTGATGGCAAAGTCACCGGCTCGGTGATTTCCGACGGCGACCTGATCGTCGGTGATCGGGGTGAGATCGACGGTGAGGTGAATGTTCGAAGGGTCTTCGTTTCAGGGATCGTGCGGGGTCAGCTTCGCGGGAAGGAAAAGGTCGAGATCACGGCGAGTGGGAAGGTCTGGGCCGATATCACCACGCCCCGTCTGATGATCGAAGAAGGGGCGCTCTTCGAGGGTCACTGCTCGATGGGCTCGGGCAAGGGAGCCAAGGCGAGTGCAGGAACCCCAGAGAAGGATCGCGAGTCGGAGGGGAAGATCGCTCGGATGCCGGGCATGAAAGGCTGAGGACACCTCCCGATAGAACAGAGCCCTATAAACGGAGACATCTCTAGAAAAAAGGCATAGATCTCTGGGAACAGGGCATAATACTCTCCGAAATCGGAAGCGCCCAGAATTACGAAAATTCAGGACGTCTCGGGCAGATACCCGTGAGTTTCGCTGAGATTAGGGCTTCGGGGGCGGCGTAAACGTCTCGTACGACGGTACGAGGACCAGTGGCCGGCGAGCCAGGAAGGCGCTGCCGTAGAGGTCCGTCAGTACTCCGCCATCGAAATCCCTGGCAATGGGGTAGCCGAGACCGTAGAGGATCGTCGGCAGGACATCCACAAGCTCGGCGGAGCGAACCGACGCCCCCGGTTGGATCCCTTCCCCCAGGACCATCAGGACTCCGTCCGGCGCGTCCGACCAGTGTCCTTCCATGAGCGGGCGGCGAAGTAGACCTCTGACGACCTTCCGCCAGCCCTGGTCACCGTGGACACCATGGGCCGAGACCACCACCAAGAGGCGGGGCTCGGGCATCGAGTCCCAAAGGTTGCTCAGGAACTCATCGAGATGTCCATAGTAGGCCTCCACCAGCCTTGAGGCTTCGACCGACTCGGCCTCCTGCACGGCCTCGAACTGAACCGCCGAGTAGCCACCGAAATAGTCGTGGGAGACGATCTCGAGCCCTGGAAGCTGAAGGAATAGGCCGTCGATGGGGGGATCCCGATCGAGGAGGAAGAACGCCAGGTCCTGACGCCAGAGATCGGCGGCCAGCGCCTCGAGGACCCTTTGCGGGGGGGCGGCGCCGAACCGGGCGGTCACCACCGGGTCGATGGCGTCGGGCCTGGGGCGGAAGAGACGGGCCCGTTGGGCCATGTCCAAGGGGGCCGCTTCCTGGGCATCGGATCCCCCGGTGAAGAAATGATTGGACAGGACAACGTCGACGCCGTCGGGAGGAGGGGACGTCGCCGGCCAGCCCACGAGGGCGGTGGACATCCCTAACTGGGACAGGACCTGCCAGATCGGTAGCGCCCTCAGATCCTGACTCTCCACCGGCCGACTTGCTCCGAGGGTGCCCCACTGCTCGAAGGAAATGCCGATGGGTAGAAGGCTGATCTGGTGTCGGCGGGGGCTCAGGAACGAGGCGTCGTAGAGAAACTCCCCGACGATCCCGTGGTTGTAGGGCTGTTTTCCGGTGGCCAGAGTGGTCCAGAGGGGTGAGCGGACCGCGGGCCGTAGGGAGAGGAGTCGGGCTTGGGCGCCTTCGTTCAGCATCTTGCTGAAGAATGGCAATCGCCCCTGTTCGGCGAGGGGGAGGACTGCGTCGAACGTCGCGGTTTCGATGCCGACGACGCTGAGCATCGGTCGACCCGCCCCCTCGAACGTCGTGGCCCGGGGGGTTGGCTCGATCCGGGGACGAAAAGCCTCCCGCCTTTCCACCACCACGTAGACGGTGGCCAACGTCACGAGGGTGAAGACCAGGCGCCCCCGACGGCCGTAGGGACGTCGCCGGAACAGATGCCAGATAACCGTGTAGAAGCAGATCAGCGCACCGAGGCTGAGCCAGATGGCAGCCTTCAAGAGACGCTTGATGATGCCTGGGGGCAGAAACGAACCCAGGTTGAAGGTATATGCGTTGGCCCAGAATCCCAGCGCCGACATCACCAGGGAGACCATCAGAAACACCGGCAGCCATCGCCGGAGGCGATCTTCACGGCCGCGGGTGAGGGGCAATAGCACCGCGAAGCTGAGGAGCCCCAAAAGGGACCCGTAGAACAGAGCCCCTCGGGAGAAGGTGATCAGATCAAAGGGTAGGTGGGGATTCAGAAAGAAGAGGACGCCTGCGACCTGGGTGCCCGCCAGGAGGCCTGGGAGGAAGCAGGCGAGCACCGTGCGCGCAAACCGCCGCTCGGAGCGGCGGCGCGGAATCTTCACCTTCGATGTCGACAAGGCCATGGAGGAGGGCTGCGGGGCCCGCGGCGCAGGACCGCGGGTTGGAGCCGCGCCGCCGCGTCAGGTCAGGAAGATCTCGCGATCCATGTGGATCTTGACGTTCCAGGCGTAGTCGGTGATCAGCAGGTCGACGATGACCGTGTAGTTCACGTCGATGACGATGCGCTTGCCCTTCTTGACCTTGATGTTCTTACGCTCCACGGGCAACCCGAGGTCCTCCGCCCGGTCCTTGATCCGGCGCTCGAACCAGTCCGCCTTCTTTCGGGGGTTGTGGAGGGCAATCTCCTTCATGTAGTCCGTGAGCTCCATCTTTGCGACCTGGAGCGGAACGAACTTGTAGGCGGAAAATCCGATTGCAAAGGTCAACAGTACGTAGATGATGCAACCCAGCTTGCCTTCACCCTTGGCCATCCGATTCATAGGTCGTCTCCTCCTCGCTTTTCCTGTGATGCCGAGACTTTGGATTCGGCGATCATTCGATTCCTTGGAAGCATCGATGCCACCGGGTCCTGGAAAGTCTGAAGAATAAGAGGTGCCCTATCTTACCCCAGCCCGCGGGCTGTTCCTCCGGCTGTCCGAGCCGCGTCGACCAGTAGACGAGGAAGGCTCGGCCCCGAAGACCCGTCCGCGGTACGGGGCCCCAGGAGCGGGAGTCACGGGAATGATCTCGGTGGTCCCCCAGGCAGAAGAAGCGGTCTTCCCGGAGATTCCATAGGTGCCCGGGTCCATGGCCGCCGCTGGCTTCGCCGAGTCGATCCGACGGCCCGGGGGGGATAGGGTTGCTGATCTGCACATATCCCGACTCGTCGACCCGCCGTCCATCGATCCAGAGTCCGTGGTCTCGGATTCCGACCTCGTCCCCGGGGAGTCCGAGACAGCGCTTGACCCGGTTCTCGTAGGGAGAGAAAGCCAGGCGAAAGACGACGACGTCCCCCCGCTGTAGATCTCGCACGGGGAGCAGGGCGGCGAGGGGCTCCGGAAGTCCTTTGCGGGCTGAAAGACCGAATCGGTTGACGAGGATGTGGTCCCCTGGCAGGAGGGTGGGTTCCATCGACCCGGAAACGATCCGCACCGGCTCCACCAAGAACGTGCGGACATAGGTCGCCAGCATGACGGCGATGACTATCGCAGTCACCGAAGACCGAAGCATGCTCACCCCGCTCCGGGTGACGTCACCGGATCAGGTGGAACGTTCGTTCCCAGCGGGTCTTGGTGAAGAAACCGGTGGCGGTCCGGAAGACCTGGCCGACCTTGTGTCCCCAGGTGCGCCACTGCCCGTCCGGGGTCTCGCCGCCGTAGGACCAGTAGACCACGAGCGCTCTGCCTTTGATGTAGTGGCTGGGGACCGCGCCCCAGAAGCGGGAATCGTAGGAGTGGTCCCGGTTGTCGCCGAGGAAGAAATAGTGGCCCTCGGGAACCGTGAACGGGCCGAAGTTGTCCCGCTGTCTCGCCTCTCGGCTGACGTATTTGCGATCGGGGAAGGTCCTGGGATCCCGATTCGAGGCGTAGGTCGAGTTGTCGACCTCCTGGCCGTTCACGAACAGGCGCTTCTCGACCATTCGGATCTCGTCCCCGGGAAGGCCGATGCATCGTTTCACCAGATCCGTCGTCGGACTCTCGGGGGATCTGAAGATCACGATATCGCCGCGGCGAACGTCTCGCCCCGGGAGCGTGCCGTCTTCGGTGGACGTCGGCGTCGGACCGAAGATGTAGCGGTTGACGAAAAGATGGTCGCCGATCAGCAGCGTGTCTTCCATGGATCCGCTAGGGATGTAGAAGGTCTTCACCAAGAAGGTGTTGGTGAAACCCAGGAAGATTCCGGCGATTAGCAGCGCCTCGAAATACTCCCGCAGCACGAAACGTCGTTTCTCCATCGATCCAGCCTCTCCGCATGGGTCCTTCGGGGGCATGGGGAGAGGGGAATCCACGTCCCGCCGCCATCCGACGCAGAGCATTCTGCCTCCGACACATTGTTTTGACAACCGCGGGAACCCGCTATTGGGGGAACTGCGGCGGCCCCCGCGTCCGCGGTGCGCAGAATCCTCTGACGAGCGTCGGGGTGGGTTGGGAAGCGAGAAGTTCATAAAGTCAATAAAATCAGTTGTTTAAGGGAAATCAAAAGACTGGCAACCGTCTTGAAATGGATCTTGGCGTCTACAGAAATCATCACCGAAAGGAGGCTGCGACTCGACGAGCCGAGCACGACGCCAAAAGCAAAGGAGGCCGCGGGGAATCCCGCGGCCAGTCGATCGGGACTCCGAACACGTCGGAGACCCCGAGCCAGAAGATCCAAATCAAGAAGGAGCAGCATCATGCGCCAACTGGTCACCTACGAATGCCCTCGACTCAACGTCCCCGCCATCGTCACCCTCGCCGCCCTGCTTCTGGGGACCTTCGTCGCCGCGATGCCGGCTTCGGCGGCGGAGACCCCCAAGCAGAACGCCGAAGTGGTGAACATCAACGAGGCGACCGCGGATCAAATCGCCCAGCTTCCCCGGGTGGGTCCGGCCCTCGCCAAGCGGATCCTGGAGTTTCGTAAGGCCAACGGTAAGTTCAAGCGCGCCGACGACCTGATCCTCGTGCGCGGTATCGGCGAGAAGACCTTCCGGATGCTGGAGCCCTTCGTGGTGATCCAGGGCAAGACCACCCTGGCCCGCAAGCTACGGACCCGTGATCTGCCCAGCCGCACATCCGAGGAGAAGGCGGCCGGCGAGGGTTCCACCACGACCCGCGGCGATGTGGCCCGCGGCCAACGGCCCGCGGAGAAGCAGTGAGAGGTGAACGGACCCGGAGGCGGCCCTTCGGCCGCCTCCCCCTTCTTCGAAGGAACCTCCTTGCGGACAGCCGTACGATGGAGACAACAAGGAACCCAAGGAACGCCGCGCGATCGATGGCCGGGTACACCCTCCTCGAAGTTCTGGTCGCCGCCGCCGTCGCCCTCCTCACCTTGACCCTTATCTACCCCCACGTACGGCACTGGGGGGCCGGAATCCGAGTGGGTCTGGCCGCCAGGGAAGTCGCCGCCTCGTTCGGGATGGCCCGTCTCTACGCGATCCGCCACGGCGAGAACGTCGCCGTGAAGTTTCGCACCGACGAGGACGGTGTCGTGACCATGGGGCTCTACCGGGACGGCGATGGGGACGGCGTGCGGAACAAAGACATCGATTGGGGAATCGATCCCGAGGAGCGTCGTCCGGTGCCCCTACAGGCCTTCGACGGCGGTGTCCGTTTCGGCTTTCCCTCCGGCGGAGCCCCCCGCCGACTGGGGGGGACCGGCACGATGGGACGGCTCGACGATCCGATTCGTTTCAACCGGAGCGACCTGGCCTCGTTCAGCGTGGTGGGAACCGCGACCCCCGGAACCGTCTACCTGACGGACGGCGAACGTCATCTGATGGCGGTACGGGTCACCGACCAGAGCGGCAGGGTCACCCTCTGGCGCTACGACCGAAAGGCCAGCTTGTGGAGGAAGGCCGGCTGAAGGGGGCACAGGGGCCGCGGTCGATTGACCGCGGCCCGTTTGTCCGGTACCTTTCGCGAATCATGTCGGCCATCGTAGTAATTACCACCGTCGGGGACGAAGAGCAGGGTAATGGGATCGCCAGGGAGCTGGTTCTGCGCCGCCACGCGGCCTGCGTCAACATGCTTCCGGGCGTCAAGTCGTTCTATCGCTGGAAGGGCAAGGTCTGCCGCGACGGCGAGTACCTGCTGATCATCAAGACGCTGGCCTCGGAGTACGAGGCCGTCGCGGCGGCGATCAAGGAGCTCCACAGCTATGAGCTGCCGGAGATCCTGGCCTTCGACATCTCCCAAGGCGAGCCGGCGTTCCTGGACTGGATCGGCAGCAGTCTCGACAAGGACGCCGATTTCCCCGACGAAGACGACGACTTCCCCGACCTGGACGCCCTCTGAAGGTCGTCCTTCGGTTTTGGGCGACCCGTTAGGCTTCCCAGGTCAAGAGCCAGCGGGCGGGATGGGAAGGGCCGGCACTGCGCAGGGTCTTGGCGACAATGCCGCGTCCTCCGGAGAGCCGTAGCATCTCCCCCAGGTATCCGGCCATCCAGCGGCAGAAGTCCTCGGTCGCCATCGGGAACTCGCTGAGTACCACCTGCGCCCGGGTCGACCCCTGGACGCCGACCTCCACCTTTCCGGCGTCGTGGTAGAGGCGCCAGAGTCGGGGCAGACGCTGGAGGGTCCCCCAAGGATTGCCCGGCTGGACCATCGCCGAATAGATGTTCGCGAGGTCGGTGCCGGCGCTGTGGCCGCCGAGCCAGGTCCAGGGGTCCCCCGCTGCCGCCGGAACGAAGTGGGTCATGGTCCTGAGCAGCGACATGAAATCCTGCGCCGGATACCAGCTGGCCACCAGAATCTGCCGATCCAGGTAGGGCCTTGAACCTTCGTCCAGAAGAGGTTCGACGTGATCCCTGCGTTCCCTCAACAACTCCACGACCGCCAGCATGGCGGTCCCTTTGACATTCCCCACGAAGGTCAAGCCTCCACGAATGCCCTCACCCGTGCGGGGTCCTCGGGCCGCGACAGGAAGCTGACGACCACCAGGGCCGAAACGTTGGCCCCCAGTCCGTACAGCCCTTCGTGCAGCCCCGCGATCGGTTTCAGCTCGGGGTGGCGTAAGAAGATGACGTTCACCAGAAGGCCCGCGACGAGGCCGGCCAGCGCTCCCTTCCCGGTCGCCCGCGGCCAGTAGAAGGCGGCGAAAACCAAGGGGAAGATCTGGGCGACTCCGCCATAGGCGGCCAACAGGAGATCCACCAACGACATGTCCGAGAGAACGGCAAAGTAGAAGGAGACGATCGCCACGAGGACGACGGCGACGCGGATTGCGAACCGCTCCCTGCGATCATCCAGCGATCCCGGAATCAGCTTCGCCACGCCGTCACGCACGGCGATGGACGCCGCCGAATGGAGGATCGAATCCCCCGAGGACATCGACGCGGCCAGGGCCCCGGCGCACACCAGGCCGATGAGGAGGGCGGGAAGCTCGATTTGGGTCAGCAGGAAGGGAAGAATGGTGTCCGCGGGCTCGACACCGGGGTAGGCGAGGATGCCGCTGAAACCGATGAAGAGAATGGGCACCAGGAAGATCTGAAAGGTGGGGTAGAGCACCACCGTCGCCCGGAGTACGCGGTCGCTCTTGGCCGCATAGCTCTTCATGAACAGGTGGGGCCACATCGAGAAACCAAGACCCGACACCACCACCGCCGACGAGAAGCCGGCCCAGCTCCAGGGGGAGCCGTCCGCCAACAGGCCCGGGGCCACCAGCATGTCGGCCTTGTCGCTGGCCGCCAACTGCTCGAACATCGCGCCCACGCCGCCATATAGGCGGTAGGGTAGATAAAGCCCCAGGAACCAGGCGATGATCATCATGAACACGCCCTGGAATGTGTTGGTCCAACCGACTCCAAGGACGCCGGAGAACAGCACGTACACGACGACGATGCCATAGGTGACGGCGGCG
Organism: Acidobacteriota bacterium; assembly: GCA_038748685.1. Classification (GTDB taxonomy): domain Bacteria; phylum Acidobacteriota; class Thermoanaerobaculia; order Multivoradales; family J023; genus JAUIJL01. The sequence goes on from JBCDIS010000006.1 coordinate 63,850, forward strand.
CCGACGGCTTCGGACACCCGACCGTTGGTGATGGTGGTCAGGATGTAGCCGGCGCCCTTCATCTGGAGCACCAGGTAGGGCACGAAGGCCGCCACCCCGGTGATGGCGAGGAGCACGGACAGGCCGCGGCTGTCGAAGCGTCGCGCCAAGAGTTCGGCCTGGGTGACGAATCCGAACCGGGCGCCGAGTCGCCTCGCCCGCGGGCCGAAAAAGTAGAGGGGCACCATGCCCACCACGCCGTAGGCGATGACGTAAAACGCCGAGGCGCCCCGGGAGTAGGCCCATCCGGGGGCTCCGAGGAACGCGAAGGACGAAAAGATCGACGCCCCGAGCACGAAATAGAGCACCAGGAAGTTCATCGACCGGTCGGCGGCGACATAGCCGGCGACGCTCTTCGACACCCGAAGCCCCGGCAAGACCCCCATCACGAGGGTCGCCAGGAGGTATGCGGCACAGACGATCAGCGCGACGAGGCCCGCGTCCATTTCAGCCCTCCCCGCCTCGGTCCGTATCCTCCTCCGTGAGGAACAGGAGCAGGAGGGCGCCGAACATCACGGCCAAAGCCAGGATCACCCAGGCGAAGGAGAGCGGAAGTCCGAGGATGCGCGGCAGGGAGTCGGCGAACTTCGGATAGACGGGCCACGTCAACATGGCGACGACCCCCAGCCAAACCGCGACGAAAGCGCACCTCCGGCGTCGGTGGCGGGCGGAGGTACCGGGAGGAAAAAGCACCAGGCCCGCCCGCTGGGTCGGGACCGGAGTCGGAGGGTCGTCCATCGGAGTCTCCAGCCAGAAATCGTTCGACCCTTAGGGGTCATGGATGGTCGATTCGAATCTCATCATAGTCCCTTTCCCGGCGCAGCCCAAACCGGGCCATCCTGCGTCGACGTTGGGGACTACAATGCATCCATGGAGCTGATCGACATCGCCGATACCCTGTGCCGGGATCTGGAAGGTCTGACCTTTTCGCCGCCGGTGACCCACGTCTACAACCCCTTCGTCTATGCCCGAGAGCCCCAACGGATCTATCTCGAACGGTATGGAAGGGGAGGCGCCGAGACCCTGCTCCTGGGGATGAATCCCGGGCCCTGGGGCATGGCCCAAACGGGGGTTCCCTTCGGCGCCGTCCCGGAGGTCCGGGACTGGTTGGGGATCGAGGCGCCGGTGCAGCGTCCGGCGCAGGAGCATCCGAAGCGCCCGGTGACGGGCTTCCAATGCCCGCGGCACGAAGTGAGCGGACGGCGCCTATGGGGATGGGCCCGGGACAGGTTCGGGACCCCCAAGGGATTTTTCGAGCGGTTCTTCGTCCACAACTACTGCCCCCTCATGTTCCTAGAGGCCTCCGGCCGCAACCTGACTCCGGACAAGCTGAAGGCCGCGGAGCGGCGTGCGCTCCTCGAGCCCTGCGACGTGGCGCTGCGGCGGAGCGTCGAAGCCCTCGGGGTGATCCGGGTAGTCGGGGTGGGGGCGTGGTCCGAATCCCGGGCCCGCGTCGCCCTCGAAGGGATCGACGTCGAGATCCGCCGGGTCCTGCACCCCAGTCCCGCCAGCCCCGCCGCCAACAAGGGATGGGCCGCCGCCGCCGAACGGCAGTTTCGGGAGATGGGGATCGACGTCTGAGGATCGGCAGCCGAGCCGAGATCGCTGCTTTTTGGCTATCTGGGGGGGCCGGGTAGCAGCCCCCGCCGATCGGTTAGGAAGGCTCCGTAGCCGGCGGCCGCTTCGAGGGCGGCCTCTTCGGCCTGGATCCGGACCCGCAGCACCAGGGCATTGGCCGCCGATGCGGCCAGGGCGGTCCACCAAGCACCGTGGACCAGGGGCAGGGCGGCGACCTCCAGGATCACCGCGAGGTAGTTCGGATGGCGGAGCCAGCGGTAGGGGCCGCTGGTCACCGGACCCTCTCCGGGGACCACGAAGATTCGGGTCGTCCACCGGTCGCCGAGGGTGGCGATGACCCAATATCGGAGGGCCATCGTGGACGCCACCACCCCCAGCATCGGCCATCCGACCCAGGGTACGAACGATCGGGGCACGAGGACGACCTCCAGGGGCGCCGCCACCAGCACGCCGGTGTGGAGCAGTACCATCCACCGATAGTGTTCCGGAGCCACTTCGAAGCCGCCCCGGTCCCGCAGTCGGGCGGCGTGGCGACGGGTGATCCGCAGCTCGGCGAGCCGCTCCAGGGCCACCAGCGCGATCAGCAGTAGAAACCACCCGGCGGACGGCATCAGAACCTCAGGAGCACCAGCTCGGAGCAAAACCCCGGACCCATGGCCAGCAGAACCCCGTAGGTCCCGGGGTCCGGCGGGTCTTCCAGGGTGTCCCGGAGCACCAGCAGAACCGAGGTGGAGGACAGGTTGCCCACCTCCCGCAGGCTCCGCCAGGTTCGCTCCAGGGCTCGGTCCGGAAGCTCCAGGGACTCCTGCATGGCGGTCAGCACCTTGGGTCCCCCTGGATGGCAGATCCAGGAACCGATATCGTCCCGGCCCAGACCGTGATCCGCCAGGAACCGGTCGACGTCCCCCCGCAGGTGGCCGCTCACCATCTTGGGGACATCGGCGGAAAGCACCACCTGGAAGCCCTCTTCGGAGATGTCCCAGCCCATCACCCTCTCGGTGCCGCGGTAGAAGACGGAGCGGGTGGCGAGGACCTCCGGCGCCGGACCGGGGGCGAGGTCCACCTCGGAGCCTGCCACCACCGCCGCCGCTGCGCCGTCGCCGAATAGGCCGGTGGCGATCAGGTTCGGGATCGTCAGGTCCCGGCGTTGCACCGTCAGGGAGCAAAGCTCGACCGACAGCAGGATCGCCACCTGATCGGGGAAGGCGCGGACGTAGTCGGCGGCCCGGGCGATGCCGGCGGCCCCCGCCAGGCACCCGAGGCCGAAAATGGGGGTCCGCTTGACGTCGGGTCGCAGGTCCATACGATTCATCAGGCGAGCGTCGAGGGACGGCGTGGCGACGCCGGTGACGGTGACGGTGAAGAGGGCATCCACCCTGTCTGCCCCGAGGCCCGCCAGACCCAGGGCGTCCCGGACCGCCTCCTCACCGACCTCCTGGGCCACCCGAATCCAGGCGTCGTTGGCCTGTCCCCAGGACTCCAGTTCCTCGTAGGCGTCGAGGGGAAGGGCCAGATGGCGGCCGGAGACCAGGACGTTGCGGTGAAGACGCTCGAGCCGCTCCGGGTTGTGGTGCTGGTCCGACCAGTGGCTCCGAAGGGCTTCGAGGAGCTCGCCCTGTTCGTAGTAATGACCAGGAAAAGCGCGCCCAACGGCCGCGATGCGCAACGGTCAGCCCCCTTCCGCCGGCGGCCGCGGAGGATCGGTCGGATCCCCTGCCGCCGTCTCGCCCGCGTCCTCGCCGAAGGGAGCGTCGGCAGGTGCTGCGTCGGCGGAGTCTGTGTCGGTGGGAGTCGTTTCGGCGTTCGTGCCGTCCTGGGGAGCCCCGTCGTCGGACGTCGTCCTGTCCGAATCGTCCTCCCCAGGGGCCTCGGCTTCGGCCTGCGCATCGCCGTCCATCGTCAGCTCGGCGGGCTCGCGATCCCCATCCTCGGTGTCCGGCAGCGCGCCGGCGGGGGGCCCCGGGGGGGACAGCTCGGAACGTCGGGCCAGCAGGGCCAGTACGAGACCGCAGCAGGTGTAGAGCATCCACCACCCCAGGGCCAGGGTCCACCACGGATCTTGGGGCTGGCGGGTGGCGACCACGATCGTCAGCACCAGTAGGGGCCCGCGAAAAATCCACGCCAGCCACCCGGCCACTAGGCCGTCGAGCCACCAGGCCCCGCATCGACCCTGGGCGATCAGGAAGAGGGCCAACAGGCCACAGGACTCCATCAGCCAGGCGGAGAGGACCACCGTGGCCGGAACCCGCGCCCCGTCGAAGAACCCTAGCCGGAGTACGGAGCCCGACCGGGGCTCTAGATCCAGAAGGTCCACCGCAACGCCGAAGGCCGCGAGGAGCAGCATCAGCAGCGGAAGCGCGTGGGTGACGAAGCGGAACATGGGATGACGGCCCATGCGGGTCGCTCAACCGATCTCGAAGAGGGGGTCGCCACCCTCGACGTTCTGGCCTTCGGAAACGAAGAGCCGCTTCACGGTGCCGGCGGTTTCGGCGTGGATCTCGTTTTTCATCTTCATCGCTTCGAGCACGACCACGCCCTGCCCCCGCTCGACTTCGTCCCCTTCTCCCACCAGAATCTCGACCACCCGACCGGGCATCAGGGCCTCCGCCCGCCCGGCGTCGGCGGAGGGGCCTTGGGTTTGTTCGAGCATGTGGGTCAGGGGGTCCATGATCTCGACGGTGTCGACGCCCCGTAGGCTCGTCACCCGATAGGTGCTGCTGGCGTTGCTCTTGAGCCGCCGGACCCCCACCTCGAACTGGCGGCCGTCCGCCACCCGCAGGGACATCGAGGAACTGGCGTTGGCGACGTCCACCTCGTAGGTGGAATCGTCGACGACGACGAGGTATCCACCGTCGTCCCCGCGCTCCAGACGAATCTTGGCTTCCCGGTCCCCGAGACGTGCGATCAGGTCCATGGCGCCCTCCGGGCTGGATCTTCTGAGACGTTCAGGCCGCGGATCATTGGCCGACCCCTTCACGGCGCGCCGCGGCGCGCCACTGGCTGCGGTGACCGTGCCCGGTCCCCTGGTGGGCGGGCACCGAGGCTACCTTGGCCTGCCGTTCGGCGTGTGCGATGGCGGCGGCGACGAGGGCGAGGTCGCCCTCCGGGCCTTCTTCGAGGGCCCAGGTGCCGTCCCCTAGCTTACGTTCGAGCATCTTGATGTCGACGCGCCCGGCGCGGAAGTCCTCGTCGTCCAGAATCGTCAAGAAGAGGGGCGTCGAGGTGGCGATGCCCTCGAGGCGCATCTCCCGCAGGGCGCGGCCGAGCCGCATCATGGCCTCTTCGCGGTCGGCCCCCCAGGCCATCAGCTTGGCGATCATCGGATCGTAGTAGATCGGAATCTCGGCCCCCTCGTAGACACCGGCGTCCACCCGGATGCCGGGGCCGTCGGGCCAGCGGAGGGCTTCGATGCGGCCCGGGGACGGCGCGAAGCCGCGGAACGGATCCTCGGCGTAGAGCCGGACCTCAATGGCGTGGCCGTGGGGCTCGACATGGTCGAGCTCGTCCCCGAGGTGCCCCCCCTGGGCGACCCTCAGCTGGGTGCGGACGAGGTCCAGCCCGGTGATGAGCTCGGTCACCGGATGCTCCACCTGGAGGCGCGTGTTCATCTCCAGGAAGAAGAAATTCCGGTGCTTGTCCACCAGGAATTCCACCGTCCCGGCGTTGGTGTAGCCCACCGCCTCGGCGGCCCGGATCGCTGCGTCCCCCATGCGTCGCCGGAGGTCGGCGTCCACCACCGGCGACGGCGCCTCTTCGACGACCTTCTGATTGCGGCGTTGCAGCGAACAGTCCCGCTCGCACAGGGATACGGTCTTGCCGTGGCGGTCCGCCATGATCTGGATCTCGATGTGCCGCGGCTCGTCGACGAACTTCTCGATGTAGACGTCGTCGTCGCCGAAGGACGACAGAGCCTCGGATCTGGCTTCCCGGAAGGCGGAGGCCAGACCGTCGGCGGAGGCCACGAGGCGCATGCCCTTTCCGCCGCCGCCGGCGGAGGCCTTGAGCATCACCGGATAGCCGACGTCTTCGGCGGCCTTCTCCGCCGCCGCCAGGTCGGCGAGGGGGTCGCGTCCGCCGGGGACCACCGGCACGCCGGCGTCGATCATGAGTCGGCGACTCTCGATTTTCGAGCCCATGGCGGCGATGGCGGAGGAGGGAGGACCGATGAACACGATGCCGCGGTCCTCGCACCGCCGCGCGAAATCGGCGTTCTCGGACAGGAAGCCGTAGCCCGGATGGATGGCGTCCGCCTCGATGGAGGCCGCCAGCTCGACGATGGCCTCGGCCCGGAGATAGCTCTCGCTCGACGGCGCGGGCCCGATGCAGTAGGCCTCGTCGGCGAGGAGAACCGGCAGGCTGGCTCGGTCGGCCTCGGAATAGACGACCGCGGAGCGGATGCCTTCGTCACGGAGGGCCCGCAGGACCCGCACCGCGATCTCTCCGCGGTTGGCGATCAGGACTTTGTCGAATCTCGTCTCGGACATCCGGGCACTCCACCCGCGCGCGCCCGTGGGTCGCGGGCCGGTCGTTCGTTCCTCGGAGGGTTGGTGAAAGCGTGGGAATGCTACCACCGTCGAAGCCCGGCGAGGCGACCCGCGCCGACCTACGGCGATCCGGGCCCGGCGGGTCCGCCGGTTTCCGATGCCACCAGGATCCGCGAGGCGAGGTAGGTGGTCTCCCGCCCCAGGTCGTCCCGGAAAGCCACCGCCACGACGTGCTCGCCGCCCCGCATTTCGAGGTCGACGACGAAGGTGTGGTGACCCCGCGGGCGTCCGTCCTGCTCGGGGTGGAGCGCGACCTCGAAGTGCTTCTGATGGAACGCGGTGGTCCGTCCTTCGTCGTCTCGAGCAGCGATTTGGAGCCGTACCCGTCCCACGGGCTCGTCGTCCTGCTGTAGGAAGACGAGCCGATCCAGGGGAACGGTGACCCGCAGAGGAACTTCGAACCGACGGCCCCGGCCGTCCAGGGGGGTGATCGCCCCATGCCCGAGGTGCACCCCCAGGGGGTTGTCCAGCCGGCCCAGGGTGAGGGCGGTTTGGAGACGATCCGCCATGCGTTCATCTCCGGGCTTGCCCCGGTAGCTGAGGCGGTGACGGACCCGGAGCCGTTTCTTGCCCGGGAGCTTCACCTCCAGACGATGGACTCGATCGTCCCCATCGTGGCCGGGGTCGAAGGCCAGGGAATAGTAGGCCCCCAGGTCCCGGCCGATGTCCGCCAAGTCGTCGGCGAAGCGGGTCTTGCCGAAGACCGCCCGGCCGCCGGTGTCGTCCGCCAGAAAGGAGAGGCTGTTCTGCAGGTTCGCCAGGCGCACCCGATCGTTGACGCTGCTCGGGGTGAATTTGAGGTCGCTGAACTCGACGGAGGCCGACGAACCGGTGCGGGGCCCCGCCGCTTCGAGGGGATAGAAGGTGACGCGGTTGGCGTTGGCGTGGCGGGACAGCCGCTCAAAGCGGTGGGTGAGGTCGTGGGCGTAGGAGATCTGGAGGATGTCCCGCTCCCGGTGAGGGCAGAGCTCCACCAGGAAATGGGCCATGTCTGAACCGGGGAGGAGCTCGAGGCCGTCCCCCACGTAGAGGACGGACTTCGAGCCCGGGATCCCCGCCAGGGCGCTCGACAGGGTGGCCAGGTGGGCGAGGGACCTGGAAACTCGCCCCTTGACCCCCTGGCCGTAGCTGTCGACCTCCCGGACCCCTGCGGTGGCCATCTCGCCGCAGGGTTCGAGGAAAGGGGTGTTGCGGGCCTGATCCCAGATCTCGTAGAGGCGATCGAAGACGAGGTGCCGTTCGCGGTCGATCCCGTGCCCCTGGGCAGGCACGGTGCCCTGCTCCACGAGGGCCGCGTCGAGCTCCGTCAGGGTGGAGCCGAACGGCGCTTCGACCTTCAGGGCCGGCCGCTGGCTGAGGATCAGGATCTGCTCCGCCGGTACCGGCTCGGAGGCGAGGAACGTTCGGAGGTCTCGGATCAGCCGCTCACGGCCGGCGGTCCGCAGGTTGGCGTTGTCGAAGTAGATCACCAGATGGGAGGGCTCCACCGCGTCGGCGGGCTTCGCGGAGGCGGTGGGGTCTGCGGACAGCATAGGCTCTTCGGGAACGCCGGGGTCCCGTTCCATGGAACCGACTCTGCGATCGGCCCGTGGGCGGATCTCCGCGAAGTGGCTGAGGATCCGGGGCTCGCCGTCTTCGAGGATCTCGAAGTCGTCCGCGGTGAGTCCGGTCACCGGCTCCCCGCGGCGGTTTGTGACGTAGACCTCGAGGTTGACGAGGTGGACGTCGATACTGTCCTCGTAAGGATACGGCGCGTCCTCGCGGACCGTCGCCTGGGACTCGGCGGGGGTGGGGGATGGGGCGGCCGGGGATTCGGCGCGGGCCCAACAGGGAACGGCCAGCAAAAGGGCCAGGAGCGCTGACGTTCGGGCGATGGGGGGCATGGGCGGTCCTCCGAAACGGATCCAGGGGCAGATCGAGGGCACGGGAATCGCCGATGTAGAGAGCAAAGACGGTGCCGGAGCCCCCGCGTTGGATGTCGTCCGGGTATACGGAAAAGGCGGGTCCTCCGTCGGACCCGCCCTGGACTGCACTCTGTCGGAGCTTCCTCAGGTTTCGAGGAAAGCGCGGAGCTTCGAAGCGCGGCTGGGGTGACGCAGCTTGCGCAGCGCTTTCGACTCGATCTGCCGGATCCGCTCGCGGGTGACGTTGAAGGATCGGCCGACCTCTTCGAGGGTGTGCTCGGATCCCTCGCCGACGCCGAACCGCATCCGCAGGACCAGCTCTTCCCGCGGGGTCAGGCTCTTCAGCACCCGGCTGGTGGAGTCCCTCAGGTTGGAGTCGACCACCGCCTCGATCGGCGACACGGCGTTCTTGTCCTCGATGAAGTCGCCGAGGTGCGAATCTTCCTCTTCACCGATGGGGGTTTCGAGGGAGATGGGCTCCTGGGCGATCTTCATGATCTTGCGGACCTTGGAGGCCGAGAGATCCATCCGCTCACCGATTTCCTCGGCGGTGGGCTCGCGGCCCAGCTCCTGCACCAGCGAGCGGCTGGTGCGGGTGAGCTTGTTGATCGTCTCGATCATGTGGACCGGGATTCGGATCGTCCTCGCCTGGTCCGCGATGGCCCGCGTGATGGCCTGCCGGATCCACCAGGTGGCGTAGGTCGAGAACTTGTAGCCGCGGCGGTACTCGAACTTTTCCACCGCCTTCATCAGGCCGATGTTGCCTTCCTGGATGAGGTCGAGGAACTGGAGCCCGCGGTTGGTGTACTTCTTGGCGATCGACACCACCAGGCGGAGGTTGGCCACTATCAGCTGCTCTTTCGCCCGCTCGCATTCGGCCTCACCGCGGCGGATCTTGCCGATGGTCTTGGAGACGTCCTCGTAGGACGTGCCGTAGCGCTCCTCCAGGGTGTCCAGCTTGGTGGCGTACTTCTCGATCCGCCGTTCCTGGAGCGCCCGGAGCTCTTCGTTCTTCTCCTTTTCGAGCGCCCGCTTGGCCCGGCGGATGTCGTTCTTGAGGCGGGAGAATTCGCGGTGGATGTCCCGCAGCAGCTCCACCAGCTGGTTGCGGGTCTGGACGCTGAAATCGATGGAGCGGATGTCCTTGGCGATCTTCGCCAGCAGGCGATCCACCTCGCGCTCAATCTCCGAATGCTTGGCGTCCTTGGATTCGACGCCCTTCTGTTCTTCCTGGAGCTCGCGGATGCGGAGGTCCTGCTCGCTGATGCGCTGGAAGGTGGCGAGGTTCTTCTTGATCCGCTCCTGGGCTTTGGCGTCGAGGGCCTCGTCGGGGTCCGCGGCCACCAACTCCTTGAGGAGCTTTTTGTCCTTCTGCGCTAGCTCGTTCAGCCGCAGCAGCTCGCGGAGCACGACCTGGTTGGAGCACAGCGCCTCGTAGATCATCCACTCGCCGTTCTCGATCCGCTGGGCGATCTCCACCTCACCCTCGCGGTCGAGCAGCGGAACGGTACCCATCTCCCGCAGGTACATGCGGACGGGGTCGTTGGTCTTCTCCTGCTCGGTGAGGGCGAATTCCTGCTGGTCCTCGTCCTTCTTGTCGAAATCGCCGGCGGGAACCGCGTCGTCCTCGCGATTCTGGTAACGCTCGGGACGACCGAGTATCAGCACACCGAGCACGTCGAGGCGGTTGTAGACCTCCTGGAGCTCTTCCGCCATGCTGACGACTTCCTCGGGAAGCATCTCGTGGATTTCGTCGTACAGCACGTACGTCTTGTCTTGCCCCAGCTCGATCAACTGCTTGACGGAGCTGTAGCGATCCTCGATGGCAACGCTCTTAGAGACAGCCAATGTCAGTTCCTGCCTTCCTTAGACGGTGTGCTATGTTCCGCGGAGAGCCCGCCCCATGGGGTAAATCGACACGCGTCGGCCTCGATCGTGTGATTGCTCCGGACGCCGCGAAGGACGCCAACGCAGAGCAGTGGTTCGAGATCCGGGCGCGGGTCAATAGATTCGCCCGTGCATGTTGGGGTGGACGTGGCGGCTCAAGACCTTCTTTTCTTCTAGCAATTGGGTGAGGCGGATCGAATCGCCGGACTGCTCGGCTTGGCGGATTTCGCGCAGCAGCTCGGCCTGACGCCGCTTCTGCCATCGAGACCGGAGCATCTCCAGGGTTTCCCGGAGAGAATCCCGCTCCTCGGGGATCGATTCTTCTAGCAGAAGCCTGGCCATTCGGTCAAGGGTTGCCGGCTGTTCAGCCAGATGCGCCACGATCTCCCTGCTTTCGGGCGCACGGTCTCCCTCTCGGTATAGAGCGCAAAACGCAGCGAAAATATTCCGGCAATCTGAATCGAGAAAAACTTCTGGTTTGGGGAGGTCTTCCGGAGCCGGGATGAGGGCCCCCGGAGTCAGCAACAGCGACACGGCCTTCTCCTCTTCGGTCCTCACCTCGGTCCGCCTGGAATGGGTCTGTTCAAAGAGGGAAACGCCACCTCGGCGCAGCAGAACCTCGCCGTTGACCCCCAGGAACTCGGCGGCCCGACGCGCATAGGCGTCCTTGACGATGGGGTTGCGGACGCCGGAGAGAAGCGTTTGGACCGCCTGGGCCGCCTGGCCCTGGGCCTGGGGATCGAGGGACGTCCCCGCGGGTGCGAGGCTTTCGACCTCCATCCATACGGCGTCGGCCGCGTTCTCGATGTGTGCGGCGACGACCTCGGGGCCCGCTTCGAGGCGGAGGGAGTCCGGATCGTGGCCGGCGGGGAAGGGGGCACGGCGCACCCCGAGGCCGGCCGCCAGGAGCAGGGGCAGGGCCCGCCGCGCCGCTTTGGTCCCGGCCTCGTCACCGTCGAAGGCGAGCACGGCCTCCTCGCCGTATCTGGCCAACAGCTTCGCCTGCTCCGCGGTCAGGGAGGTCCCCATACCCGCCACGGCGTTCTCGATGCCGCAGGCCGCCGCGCCGATGACGTCGAAATAGCCCTCCACCAGGACCGCCCGGCGGGAGTCCCGGATCGTCCGCTTGGCCAGGTTCAGGCCGTAGAGCAGCTCGCTCTTGTGGAAGGCGTCAGTTTCGGCGGTGTTGATGTACTTGGCCCGGTCATCCCCAAGGGTCCGGCCGCCGAATCCCACCAAACGTCCGGCGGCGTTGTGGATCGGGAACATGAGTCGGTGGCGGAAGCGGTCATAGAGCTTGCCGGCCCGGTCGCTGTAGGCCACCAGACCGGCGGCGGTGAGATTTTCGGCGGACACCCTGTCGCGCAGGGCCAAGAGCAGATGCTCCCAGCCGTCCGGGGCGTAGCCGAGGCCGTAGTTCTTGACCAGCTCCATCGGGATCCGCCTCCGCTCGAGGTAGGAGCGGGCGAAGTCGCTGCGCTGGAGCTGGTGGCGGAAGAATTCCTGGGCGGCGTCGAGGGCGGAGCTCAGGTCCGGCCCCCGGCGTTCGCCGTCCCCCGAGTCCCTCGGCAGCGGAATGGCGTAGCGATGGGCCAGGGCCTCGATGGCGGCGGGGAAGTCGTCGCCGCTGGAGTCCATGTGCATCTTGATCGCATCGCCGCCGGCGCCGCAGCCGAAGCAGTGGTAGAGGCCTAGCTCCGGATCGACCTGAAAGGAGGGAGTTTTTTCTTTGTGGAACGGGCAAAGACCGACGTACTTGCGCCCCTGGCGCTTGAGGGTCGTGAGGTCGCTGGCGATGTCCACCACATCGACGGCGTCTCGCACCGCCTGCACCACCTGGGGTGTGATTTTGGAGCGTCCGAACGACATCCCGGCTCAGCCCGCGAGGGTGACCACGGTGGCGCCGTCGCCACCTTCGTTCTCACCCCCGGCGCGGACCGCCGCCACCGCGGGATGGTGTTGGAGATGATCGCGGATCGCGCGTCTCAGGGAGCCGGAGCCGTGCCCGTGGACGATGCGGACCGAGGCGGCGGAGGCCAAGAGGGCGCGGTCGAGGAAGCGGTCCAGGTCCCCTAGGGCCGGCTCGACCCGTCGGCCGATCAACATCAGCTCCTGGGATGAGAGGCTCGGTGGGGAATCCGCCAGGGAGCGGGCCCCGCGGCCTTTGGATCGAGGCGACCGGCTGCCCTCGGCGGCCCTGGACCCTTGGCTTCTTGCGCCGGGGGCCACGCCGGCGAGCTCCTTCTCTTTGCAAAGCAGAAGCTTGCCGCCGACCTTCACCTGCGCGCGGCCGCGGTCGAGCTTTTCGAGAGTCCCTTGCCAACCGAGGCGTCGATGCCGGACGGGGCGACCCTCCACCAGCGGCGTCTCCGGTTCCGACGGCTCGGGTTCCAGCTTCGGGGCCGATTCGAACAGTCGCACCGTCGCCTCGGCGGCCAGGCCCTTGCGCCGTCCCCGCTCCATCTCGCCCCGCAGCCGCTCCACCTCGCTGCGCATCGAATCCAGGGTCTTGCGCTTGAAGTGCTCCAGCTCGGCCTTGAGGGTCTTCGCCACGGACCTCCGTTCCTCCACCAGCTTCGCCTGATCCCGCGTCAGCCGCTCCCGCAGCCGCTCGGCGTCGAGCCTTTCCTGGCGGATCCGGCCTCGGTCCGCTTCGAGCTCCTGGCGGAGGTGCTCGACCTCGGCGAGCAGCTTGCGCAGATCCCTATGGTCGCTGCCGAGGAGCTCCTCTGCCCGTTCTAACCAGAGTGTCGGCAGCCCCAGACGGTGGGCGAGGGCGAGGGCTTCACTGCCGCCGGGGGGGCCCGCCACCATTCGGTAGGTGGGCCGACCCGTGCTGGTGTCGAATTGCATGGCGGCGCAGAACGCGCCGTCGGTATCCAGGGCCGACGCCGCCACCTGGCTCAGGTGGGTCGTCACCAGGACGAGGCTCTTCCTCGCCACCAGGGCCTCCAGAAGGGCCACGGAGAGCGCGGCGCCCTCCTCCGGGTCGGTGCCCGACCCCAGCTCGTCCAGAAGCAGTAGCGCGTCGGGGCCGGCGGCTTCCCAGGCTTCCCGCAGACGCAGCAGCCTGCCGCTGAAGGTCGAGCGGTCCGCCAAGAGATCCTGGTCGTCCCCCACCGTCGCCACCAGGCCGTCGAGGAAGGGGAGTCGGGTCCCCTTGTCCGCGGGGACCGGGAGTCCGCACTGGTGCGCCAGGGCGAGCAGGCCCAGGGTCTTGAGGGTGACGGTCTTGCCGCCGGCGTTCGGCCCGGTCACCACCAGGGCGCGGCGGTCGGGGGACAGCTCCAGATCCAGGGGGATGATCGGGTCCGTATGCCCCGCCTTGCCGAGGGCCACCTCCCGCCGCGATGCGAGGGCGGGGTCCAGTAGGGGATGCCTCGCCCCCAGCAGGCGCAGCTCGTGCCTCGGGCCGAGCTCGGCGAGTCGGCCGCCGGAGGCGTCGGCGAAGCGGACCGCGGCCTGGAGCAGGTCGAGGTCCGCCACCAGGTCGGCGTGGGCCATCACCGCGGGCAGGTCGCGCCGCAGCCGTTCGAGCACCTCGGCGAGGATCCTCCGCTTCTCCGCCTCCTCGTCCTCCACGGCCTGTTGGAGCTGGTTGTTTCCCTCCACCGCCTCCAGGGGCTCGAAGTAGAAGCTTCGTCCGCTACCGGATCTGCCGTGGACCAGCCCGGACACCCGACCCCGGGCGCCGGCCTGCAGCATGAGGACGAGGCGTCCCCCGCGCATCGGCACGGTGTCTTCGGACAGGTGCTCCCGGTGGGTTTCCACCAGACCGCCGAGCTGATCGTAGATGCGCTGGCGGACGGAGCGAATGCGGGATCGCAGCTCGGCGAGGCGGGGGGTGGCGTCTTCGCGGATTTCGCCCCGGTGGTCGAACGTGCGTTCGAGGAGGCGTCTTAGGAAGGTCGCGTCGGGCAGGTCCTCCACCGACTCCCGCAGCTGGGGACACGGAGGCTCCGCTTTGCGGATGCGCTCCGTCGCTTCGATGGAGGACCGTAGCAGCGCGCCGACCTCGACGAGATCCCGTCCGGTGAGTTGGTGCCCCGATCCGTCGAGGGCGCGGAGGACCGGTCCGAGGGGTTGCTCGCGGGAGGCGACGAGGGAACGGGCCGCCAGCAGGCGGCGCGCCTCTTCGAAGGAAAGGCGGTGTCGCTCGAAGCCTTCACGGTCGAGGAACGGGGTGAGCTGGCTCACCCGTTCGAATCCCAGGTCCGTGGACGCTTCGTGGGCGACCACGGCGAGCAGGGAGGCGAATTCCAGGGCCTCCCGTGTACCTCGGGACGCGAAGGTCATGGCGCGGTATGTCTCCAGAATAGGCAAAGCGGGAGCGAGCAAATCTCACTCCCGCTTCGCCGCTCGGCCGGGAAAGGGTGTCGATCCCCGGCCGTTTTCGAGCACCCGTCAGGCTAGACCCAGACGGCGCTCTTCGGCCAGCTTGCGCATCATCTTCTTGCGCCCCTGCATGGCCTTGCGCTTGCGCTTCACCGAGGGCTTCTCGTAGTGCTGGCGCTTCTTGAGCTCGGTCAAGACGCCGGCCTTCTCGCACTTGCGCTTGAAGCGGCGCAGCGCATTCTCGAAGCTTTCCTCGTCGCGAACGTGAACGATGGGCATCGGGATCCTCTCGTCTCTTGGGTATTCGGTCGGGCGGCAGCGGGCTTCGTGATGAGACACGGGTCCCTACGGCGCACTAATTCCCGAATTGTGGGCCAAACCCGACTTGATGTCAAGACTTCGAATCGCTATCCAACGTTCGTCCGCGACGGGGGGAACGAATCAGCCCGCGGAGTCGCCGTCGACGACCTGGGGTTCCGGCGTCGGAACCGCGTCGTAGTCGAAGACCGTAACGACCCAGTTGCCCTCGTCCTTCTTCGTTTCCTTGAAGTACACGCCGGCGGCGCCCCGGTCCTCCTTGGGGTAGAACCAGCCGACCGTGCTCTTTTCGGGGAACTCGCGGATGTTGGTGTTCTTCGGCGTGCCGAGAAGGGCGCGGATTTCCGCCTGGGTCATCTTCTTCTTGACCTGGCCGAAACGCTCCTCGTCCATATACCGGAGACGCTCCGCCTCCGCCTTCGCGGCGAGGAGCAGCTCGTTGCCCTCGTCGGACATCAGGGACTGGTCGTAGATGTCGATGGCGCGCTTGTAGTCACCGCCCTCGGTAATGTACTCCTGGGCGAGGAGAATGTCCTCCTGCGCCTTCCAGTCGAAAGCCTGTCGCTGCTCGGTGGTCAGCGGAGCACCTTCCACCATGCCCTGGGAGTTGAGGTACTCGGCCAGCTTGCCGTAGAAGGCGTCGGCGAGGGTGGTGACCTCCTGCTTCAGGGCGTCGATCTGGGTCTGGATCTCCTCTGGGGTCTCTGCCGATTCCCCTTCGGCGTCTTCACCCTCGCCCTCGGCGGTGGCACCATCGGCGGAGGGATCTCCGGAAAGACGCTCATGGAGTGCCTTCAGCTCTTCCCGCTTCGTGTCGAGCTCGGGCCGGGTCTTCTCCAGGAAAGCCCAAATCTCGGCTCCCGGGTCGGTGTTCTCTTCCTCGGTCGTGCCGGAGCAGGCCGTGAGACCGAGTAGAGCGATCCATATGATTGCCAGTGCGAAGACGTGCTTTCCACGCATCTTCGATTCCTCCGTGAGATGGCTTCGGTGGGTTGTTCAAGGCCGGGACATATTCAAGCAAGCTACCATAAGGGGCTCTGCGGACAAAGCGCACAGGGCCCCGTTAGTCCCCGGCCTCCGGAGCTCCCACACCGCGCTTCGGACCCCTGGCGACGGCCCCGGCGTGGAGCGGCAAAGGGCGGCTAAACCCCGAATGTTCAAGGGTTTTCCCGGCGACCTTCCTTGACACGAACGGGGAAGTGCCGAATAATCGTCAGCCTTGGCCTGAAGACTAAAAAGCCCCTGAAATTCGCAGCGATTCCACGCCACCGCGTGTAAGAGGAGAAGAGGAGATGTCGGAGTCTCAGCAGCCCGGGAAGCCGCTGGCCAGCCGACTGGAGCACCTCGACCGCCGCATCGGCGAAGCCGTCGAACAGGTGGTCCAAGGACTGCGCCATCAGATCGGCGAACGCCTGCGAAACGCCAGCGAGGACATGCTCCGCTCGGTGGAGGGGTTCATCCCCGAATTGCCGGAGTCGTTCCTCGGCGCCGACGACATCGAGTTGGTTCCGGAGGAAGCGCCACCTTCGTTGGGGAGCGTGATCACGGCCATCGGCTACATCGACGACCAGGTTGGCCAGGCGAACGTCCTGGCGGCCCTTCTCGATCAGTCGGCCGCGTTCTCGACCCGAGCGGCTTTTTTCCTGATCCGTGACGGCCAGGTCCGCTGCTGGTCCAGCCGTGGTTTCGATCGGGATTTGCAGGGGCTCGAAGTGGCCTCGGACGGCCCCTGGTCACCGCTGGCATCCGGAGACGGGGCGCTGGCGCTGACCGGAGATGCCTTGACCACTGAGCTGGGCGTCGACGCTGGGGCGGCCGCCGTACTCGTACCCTTCTCCCTGCGGGGTGCCGTCGCCGGCGCCCTCTACGCAGACCAGGTCGGAGATGGCGTCCTGGGGGTCGAATCTCTCCAGCTGCTCACCTATGCCGCGACCCAGGCCCTCGAAACCTCGGTGGTCAGCCCGGGTCGCTCACCGGCCCTGACCCTGGTCTCTTCCGACGATTCGGCGCCCCTGCCCGATTCAGAGGCAACCCCGGCGGAGGAGGCGACCCCGGAGGAGACAACCGCGGCGGCGGAGGCGACCCCGGAGGAAGACGACGAAGGATCCTCCCTGGGAGTGGTGGCTGCGGCGACCGCCGCCGTGGCAGCCGCCGTCGTTCCGACTCTGGTTTCAGAGCCCGCGGAGGAGGAGGAGTCGGAGGCCGCCGAGCCGGCCGCGGGCGACGATGAGCCGGAGGTGGACGAATTGCCCACGGCGGAGGTCGAGGCCGCCTCCAAAGAGGAAGAAGAGCTTTTCGAGGCGACGGTGTCCGAAGAGGTGCTCCCCGCCGAAGCCACCCTCGACACTTCCGCACCGCCGCCGGTCGATACCCCGGCGGTGGAAGAGATGTCCCCGATCGAAGACGAGGTGCCCGTGGTCGAGGCGGCCCCCGTGGCCGAATCGGCCTTCGAAGTTCCGGAGATGACGCCGGCGCCCGTCGAAGAGGCGCCGGTCGAGCCCCTGCCCGTCGAAGAGGCGCCGGTCGAGTCGGTGTCGGCTCCCGCTTCTGAAGAAGTCACGGCACCCATTGCCACCGGAGACATCACGGCGATGACGGAGCCCCCCGTCGACGAGCCGGATCCCGGGCTGTTCGATACGTCCAGCGAGATCCAGCTCGACGGCGATCTGACCTCCGACGAGATCGCCCAAGAGGTGGAGCCGGAACCGGAGCTCGAAGATACGAACATCTGGGAGCTCGAGGACGAAGAAGACGACGACGAGCCTACGCAGGTTGGAACCGCCGTGACCGTGGCACCCGAGCCCGCGGTGGGACAGCAGACCGTCCGACTCGACATCTCGGCACTACAGGATCAGGCCGCAGCGGCTTCGGACTCGGGAGCCCAGGCGCCCGAGCCTGTGGCGCCTGAGCCGGTGGCCCCGGCTCCGGTCGATGTCTCCGAGGATCCGACGATCATGGGGATGACCCCCGAGCCGGTGGCCGAAGCGCCGCCCGCCGTCGACCCCGCCCCCAGCGTCGCCGGCTTTGCGGCACCGCCGCCGAGCTTCACCGAGCCGGCGCCGCCGCCGCCAAGCTTTGTTGATCCGCCTCCTCCGGAACCGCCCGCCGCCGAAGCACCGGCGGAGCCGGCAGGGGGCTCGACCCAGGTACAACCCCCTTCGGATCTGGAGGGCCCCGGGCTGGCGTTCGCGACCCCGGCACCGACCGCCGTGGCCAGCGCGTCGAGCGACGAAGAGGCGCTGCACGAAGAGGCCCGGCGGCTGGCCCGTTTGCTGGTCAGCGAGATCAAGCTCTACAACGAGGAGATCATCGAAGAAGGGCGCCGCAGGGGCAATATCTACGAACGCCTCAAGGACGACATCGACAGGTCTCGGCAGATGTACGAGGAACGGATCGACCCCCGCCTGGCGGACAAGGAAGACTACTTCTACCAGGAGCTGGTGCAGCGCCTCGCCGGTGGTGATGAAAAGCTGCTGGGCATGTGACGAGGCCGGCTTCGAAAACGGTGGAAAGGGCGACCCCGAGGGTCGCCCTTGCTATTTCCACCTGCGCCGGCTCGGGGATGGGCGAAGCCTCGGAGGTTGGAAAGGGCTGATCCTCCTCTGTTGGGTTGTGGCGCTCCTCGTCGGCTGCGGTCCCCAGGAGATCGAGGCCCCCGAGCCGAGGCCGGTGGTGCTGATCACCTTGGGCTCGGTACGGGCCGACCTGGTCGGTGCCCTCGGTGGGGAAGTCGGCTGGACCCCCGAGATCGATCGGTTTGCCACCCAAAGCCAGTGGCGGGGAACGGCCGTCGCCTCCTCCAGCTCCCCCCTCGCCGCGATGGCCACCCTGCTCACCGGCGTCGACCCTTGGCATCACCAAGTCCTGGGGCACGCCAACGCGAACCTCGAAGCCGAGCTGCCGACCCTCGGCCAGGCGTTTTCGTCTATCGGATACGCCACGGCGGCGATCCTCCCCGCTGGCTCGCGGCTCGATCGCTACGGCTTCACCGCGGGTTTCGAGGAGATCGTTCCCCTGGACGACGACGGGGCCGCCGCTCGGCTGGCGTCTATGGGTGGAGGGGCCCGTTTCCTCTGGGTCCATCTTCCGGACGTCGGTTTTCCGTACCGAGATCGACGCCAAGAGATCCCCCGCCTCGCCGATCGGCCGCGGACCTTGGACAAGGTGGACCACCGCTGGCTCATGCCGTTTACGGATCCCGGCCTGGAGATCCCGTCAGACCTGGCGGCGGCCGCCGCCGAGCTCTATCGCCACGAGGTCGCCTGGGGAGATCAAAGGTTCGGTCGCTTGCTCGATGCCCTACGCTCCGCCCCCGCCTGGAGCGAATCCCTGGTGGCGGTCACGGCGATCCTGGGCACCGAGCTCGGGGAGCACGGTCAAGCCCTCTACGCCCAGAACCTGGGTCGGGAGTCCCTGGAGGTGCCTTTGTTCCTGAAGCTTCCGGCGGAGGCAGGCATGGAGCTGGCGGAGCAGGGCGGCCGGCCGGTGGCGGCGGGGCGCCTATGGGCGACCCTGCTGGAGGCGGCGGGTGGCCAGGGGGCTCCGGTGCACCAACCCAGCCTATGGGTTCGATCCGACGCGCCCGCTCTCTCGGCCCTCTTCGACTACGGCGGCGCCAACCTCTTCTCAGCCGTGTTCCCGTCCGACGCCGAAGGCTCGGCGGAGCAGCTTCTGTGGCGGTCCCGCCACGGTGCGCCGGAGCCGGAGTTCCACCTGGCCCTCGCCGTACGTTCCGGGCGAAGCGATCTGAAGCTGACGGAGCCCCAGAAGCGGATCTTCGATCGCCTGCGGCGGCGGTTTCGCCAAACGCGGCCGTTCTCCGAAAGCGGTCGGTCCGACGGAGGGGCGGTCGACCCGGAGGTCGAGGCGTGGATCGAACGCTGGCCGGCGGATGGCGGTTTCGTGGGGATCGAAGACCCGGCCTTGCTGGACGCGCTGGCGGCGTCGACGGAGTTTCATTGGAGGCGTTTCGTCGAGGAAGAAAGGTCGCCGGCAGAAGAGCTGGCCCGTCGGCTGCGGAGGGGTCCAGGTGGTATAGTGCCGGGGTCAGATGACAGGCCGAAGGGTCCATAGCTCAGCGGTTAGAGCGGCCGGCTCATAACCGGTTGGTCCCTGGTTCAAATCCAGGTGGACCCACCAGCTCGAATCTCCGGTCGGAGTCTCCGCGGAGGTGCGCGGATTCCGAACCATAGGACCGAATTTCAAGGTGCCGCGGCGGCCGGGTCGACCGCGATCGGAGCGCACAGATGTCCGAGCTCGAAGTTATCCTCTCCCTCCACGAGAACATGAGCGCGCTCGATGCGGCTCGCGCGCGCCTCGCCGGTGTTCCGGACTGGATGCTTGAGCTCCACGACGAGCACAGCGCCAAGAAGGCCGAGATCGAGATCGAGGAAGCCGCCGCCGTCGAAGCGACCCGCCTGCGCAGGGAGGCCGAGGCGGAAGTGGCGGACCACCAGGAGAAGCTCAAGCGGTACCAGCAGCAGATCAGTCAGGTGACCACCCAGCGCGAGTATGGGGCTCTGCTGAAGGAGATCGACACCGCGAAGGGCCAGATCAAAGACCTCGAAGAGAAGGCCCTCGAAGCTCTGGAGTCCCACGAAGCGGCGGTTCAGAAGGCCGAGGAGATGCGCGAGGGCTTCCAAGACCTCGACCAGCGCTACCAGGCCGAGTTGGAGAAGTGGGAAGAAGAAAAGCCGGGGGTGGAGGCCCTGACGCGGGAGTTGGAGGCCAAGCTCGAGGAACTTCGTGCCAACGTTCCGCGCTCCCTCTTCTCCCAATTCCAGCGTATTCGCGAGAGAACCGGCGGGATGCCCGTCGCCCGGGTTGGCCGGCTTCAAATGGCGCGCACCAACAACGCCATGTGGCACTGTATGGCCTGCAACTTCAACGTACGGCCCCAGATCCTG